>PMKP01000274.1 GCA_003157775.1 Myxococcales bacterium
GACCGACCGGATCTGCAGGACCTTGGCGCCAAGCGACGCCAGTTCCAGCATCTCCTCGTAGCTGATGCGTTCGATCTTGCGCGCTCCCGGCACCAGGTTGGGGTCCGCGGTGTACACGCCGTCGACATCCGTGTAGATCTCACAGACGTCGGCCTTGAGCGCTGCTGCCACGGCCACCGCCGAGGTGTCCGAGCCGCCTCGGCCGAGAGTCGTGATGTTGCCCGCGTCGTCCACGCCCTGAAAACCGGCAATCACCGCGATCTTGTTCTGGGCAAAGACTTCTTCGATGGCCTGTCCTTCGACGTCCCGGATGCGCGCCCGGGCAAAAGCGCTGTCGGTCAGCACACGGATCTGGTGACCGAGCAGCGACACGGCCTTGCCACCTTCGGCGTGGATGGCCAGGGCCAGCAGACCGACCGACACTTGCTCGCCGGTGGAGGCGATCACGTCCAGCTCACGCTCGTCGGGCTCGACATGCATCTGCTGCGCGAGGGCCAGCAGCCGGTTGGTTTCACCCGACATGGCCGAGACAATGACCGCCACCCGATGGCCCTGGCGTTGCGTGGCCAGGCAACGACGCGCGACGTTCCTAATGCGATCAACCGTGCCGACGGATGTGCCGCCGAATTTCTGTACAATGATCACTGCGAGGTCGAGTTATCGCCGATTGGTTGGGGCGAGGTCAATCCCCCGCCGTACTTCAAGCCAGGATATGCTACGGTTGATAGGTGGGCGCGGGACAAGGGAGAAAGCGTCATGAAGATAGTTAGGGACATTCTGGACGCCAAAGACCAGGCGATTTGCTCCATCCACCCCAGGGCGATGGTGTTCGACGCCCTCAAGCTGATGAGCAAAATGGAGATCGGCGCGGTGATGGTGCTCGAGGAAACCGGGGCGGTGCGAGGAATACTGTCCGAACGTGACTACGCTCGGAAGATTCCGCTGCAGGGCAAGCATTCACGCGAAACCCCGGTGGAAGAGATCATGACCCCGGCGGAGTGCATGCACACGGTCCAGCCCACCAATACCCTGGAAGACTGCATGGTCCTGATGACCGCGAAGCACGTGCGCCACCTGCCGGTTTTTGAGGGTTCACGCTTCGTCGGCCTGATCTCCATCGGCGATGTGGTCAAGGCGATTATCTCCGAGAAGCAAAGCCTCATCGATCAGCTGCATGACTACATCGTCGGCAAGATTGGGTAGTTCGGCGTTCTCGTTGTAGTTCCTGCAAGATCCACGCAACTATTCTGCGTCGTTGCCGAAAACCAGTCAGTGCGACTGGTCAATCAGACAGCGGTTCCCGCAACGGTCACGACCTCCGACTTCGAAGGCTCGACGCAACGGATAGGTCTGCTGACCGCCAAGGCCACCTTCCGATTCGACAGCCACGGACGGGTCGACCTCGAGACACAGGAGCCCTTTCCCCTGCTCGCGCAGGATGAGAAGACGCCTCTCGGGGATCTCCCGGCTGACCTGCAGCCGCGCACCGATCCTTCGATCGAGGTCATCCTGCTCGGGCATGCCTACGCCCCGCGCGAACGCCCGGTGTCCGCGCTGACCGTGGCCTTGACCGTGGGCAAGGTGCGCCGCGAGATTTTCGTCTTCGGCGACCGATCCTGGGCGCCCAACCGCAAGGCCGTCTCGCGACCGACCCCGTTCATCAAAATGCCCCTAACCTATTCTCGCGCCTTTGGTGGGACGGTTCCCATCAACCTGGACCGGGAGTCAGTCTTCGATCTGTCCGACACCTGCAACAAGAATGGCATGGGGTTCGATGCGGAGCGCATAGCGCGCGAGTTGGGGGCCTTGCTGAGGGCGCCGCGTGGCTATCCCACGCTCCCGGCCGGATATCTGCGCCGCCTGCCCAACCTGGAGGATCCGCGCGCGCCGATTGCCCGCTGGGAAGACGCGCCGCTGCCTGTGTGCTGGGCCACGGTTCCTATCGACGTGCCCATTTGGGCATTTCGCCAAGCAAGAGAGAAGCCCGCGCCGCCGCCCCCGCCGCCGCTTGACCAAATCAAGCGAGAACTGCCATCTGTAGTCAACTACCGCGCCCATCCCGACTGGGTGATTCCCCTGCCTTCGAGGGCGCCCATCCTTCGGCTTGAAAACCTCTTGGCAGGGACTCCGCTACTGGAAATGTCCATGCCGAGCTTTGGCGTCTTGGCGGACCACGCAATCAATGGGCGAATTGGCTGTCGCAGCCTGATGCCACACACCCTGGTGCTGCTGCCTGATCGTTGGCGCTTCTACGTCGTCTATCGGCTGGCCTTCAATTTCCAATTTCAACCCGGCGATGAGCGCGAGTTTCGACTGCGCACGGAGCCCAGGTGGTATTCGGGGGCAGAATGATGTGAAAACGACACGGTCAGCAGGAGGGTCTTGCATGAGAGTCAAGGTCTGTTTGACGAACGACACCTGCCTTCCCTTGCCCGCCTCAACAACCATGCATGATGGCCTATGCTTCGAGTTGCCCACGCCCATGATGTGGCCGCCCGGGCTTGTGCTGCAGCAGAACAGGCTCACCACCACGGTATTTCACCAATCGAAATTCATCGTACTGGGCGACCACGACTGCGGCCACATGATCCCGCACATTGCCATCCCTGCCAGCCCCATGTCTCTGCTCTACACCGCCTTTTCCGGGAGAAGGATGATGTTTGCTTCCTCCAAGGTCAAAGCCAACGGCTCTCCAATCGGTTGCACTGAGATATTTGGTCCCCACCTTCCTCTTCCGATGTCGTGCTGCGGGTCACCTGCGTCGTTGCCTATCGGGTTTCCGGTCTCTTCCTGGCTCAACACGGTGGGCGTTGGACTCAGCCCGTCTGACGTCGTAGCAGGCGCTATCGGCTATGCCGCCAAGGTCCTCGCCAAGCTGATAGGCCTCCTCCCTTTCTTCAAAGACGGATACGGCGGCCTGGTCAAGGAGCTGGTGGGAGCAGCCAACATCAAGGAATGGGCCCTGAAAAACATCTTCTCAAGCCTTGCTGGAATGGCCAAGGTCGCTCTTACTGGCGACGGTAAATGCGTGCGCGTGGATCTCGGATCGGGGTATGCTGGAATGAGACTCTCGTGGAAGACCTCGCCGACGGATCGCTTGAAGGCTGAGCGTGAGTACCAGGCGGGGCCCGTGCAACTCGGCCTCGGTCACAGCGACAGGCGGGACGGGACCACCAGTGACCAATCGACACTTAGCGTGGGATCAACGAGTGGAAACTGGGGTATGCCACTATGACCCGTGTGCCGGCGCGTCCGCAGTACGACGCGGTGGTGGGTCTGGATCCACGGTCGCCGCTGGGGCCAGCGTTTGCCTATGCCCTGGTCAAGCTGACCTATGAAATCAAGGGCTCGGCTGCAGTGCTCAGCCGGCCGGAGCCGCTGCTCTTTGACTTCTGGTCCGATGAGACGCTGGAACCGCGCTTTCCCCCGGGTTCTGACTATTGGCTGGACAAGCAGTGTTCCGACGTCGTCATACGAGGATCTGCCTTTGCGCCGGCTGGGCGGCCCACGCCCTCGATGTTCGTCTCGGCGCAGATTGGCCGCACCGCCAAACGAATCGCGGTTTTCGGCAAGCGGCTGGTTGAGTGGAGCTGCGGCGGTCCACGCCCAAGCCAGCCGGAGCCATTTGTCGAGATACCACTTGTCTATCAGAACGCCTATGGCGGCCTCGACAATCGGGTTCCCATTCCGGCCCAGCTTGAGCAAGACTACATGCGGACGGTCGCGCTCGGCATGCAGTTCGATCACCCCGGCCTGTATCCGCGCAATCCCGTGGGAAAGGGCTATCTGGTCTCGCCTGATCCCATCGATGGGGTCGAGCTGCCCAACCTGGAAGATCCCGCAGACATGCTCACCGCCGAGCGGCTGATTGTGCGCAAGCCAGAGCTCTGGTATCGGCAGCCTCTGCCCTGGTGCTTCGAGGGGACGGTCGGCCTGACCTTTCCGAGGTACTTGTTCATGGGTATCGACGCCTGGTTTTCTCCACCCGACGACTCGACCCTGCCCGAGGTGCAGCGAGGTTTCATTCCTGCCCACCTTCGCCGCAGGCTGGAGCAAGATCACGACCTGGCAGCCGGCTACATGCAAGAGGCGTCGCTGGGCATGGTCGTGGGCACGCCCCTTCCCGGGCAACCCATCACCCTGAACGGCATGCATCCTGAAGAGCCTATTATCACCTTCACCGTCCCGCCCGCGCCGTCGATCGAAATCGAGGTCGAAGGCGAGCGGGCCGCGCTGCCGCCCCTACTCACCAACCTAGTCATCTTCCCGGCCGAGAAGAAATTCACCACCGTCTACTGTGCCAAGACCAGGGGATGCAGGCGTGTCTTCATTCCCGGCATTCACAAGAACATCCCCATCGCCGCTCGCATCAACCGCGACACCCCGATTCGCTACCAGTCGCCGCCGACTATTCACGATCGGCTGCTCGCTGCTGGGGCTGCCTCAGATGGGAGCAGCAGCTAGCGCCGGCGCCAACCGAGGCTCTTGCCATGTCGTCAACCCATTCCAAACACGAACCACTGGTTGCCGGAACCGCGACAAGCGAAACCACTTCCTTGCCCGAAGGCAAGGCGTCTGTCTTCGACGATCTGCTCGCCACCGCGCCCAAGCCGGCGTGGCCCGATGGTCACGTGGTCGCCACCTGCACCGAGGAACGGCACCCCACCCTGACCGGGCGGATCCACGTGCGTTGCGAAGATGTGCGCGGATGCGTGCATGAAAGCTGGGTCGCCAGTTTGAGCGGCCTGCGCGTGCGGATTTCGGACTGCGTGCTAGTATTGAAACTGCCCAACCAGCTCGACCCCATCGTGATTGGCGTGGTCGACGGCTTCAGCCGGCGCCCCGAGGCGCCCAAGCAGATCGCGCAGATCCTTGAGGTGAAGCCCGACGAAACCCTGCAGGTCAATGCCGAGAATGGCCAGCCCCTGTTGCACATCACTCGCAATGAACAAGGCCCGGTTATTCGGCTGTTGCAAGTCGACACCCAGGTCGAGCTTCCTGGCAAGCTCCGCATCTCGGCGGGTGCGATTGAGCTGTGTGCCCGCAAAGGGGCCGTGCGCATCGACGCATCCGACGACGTCGAGATCGTTGGGGAGGCCATTCACCTAAACTGACCGCGACCATTCACAAGCCGGAAGGCTAGCTTCTTCACCACAGAGAGCACAGAGGCCACAGAGATCGGATAGAAAGAAGGGATTCGGATCGCGTAGAACCCCACCCTGCCCTTTCCTCTCCGGCTCTGTGACCTCTGTGGTAAGAAAGCTAACTACCTTCGACAGTGGTAGTCTTCGGTAGTGTCGTCAGAGAATCAGATCCTAGCCGCCGGCGCCGCCACCAGCGCGAATGGTGGCGATGCCCTGCTTTCACACAGCCTGTTGCTGGGCGAGCGGCTCTATTTCTTTTCCCGGTTGCGCTTCCTGGCGGCAGCCGGCATCCTGACCGGCGTTCTCTTCGCCATCCACGTGGTGGGCATCGAGGGGCTCAACCTCGGCGCTCTGGCTGGCACCGCCGTCTTTCTCGCCCTGTGCAATTCAGTGGTTTTCTTTGCGGTTCGGCCCTATCGCCGGCCCGAGCGTGCCGCCACCGCGACCCGTCCCCTGATCTGGACCGCCAGCGCCACCATCCTGCTCGACTACCTGGTGCTGACCTTCACCATCTGGCAGGTGGGCGGCAGCCAGTCGCCCTTTCTGGCCTTCTACATCCTGCACGCCATTTTTGCCTCGGTGATGCTGTCGCGACGGGCAGCGTTTGCGCACGCGGCGGCTGGATACCTCATGCTGGCCGCCCTGGTGCTCGGGGAATGGTTCGGCTGGCTACCCCGGCATCGTCCCCTGGGCGCGGTGTTTGGCGGGCCCGAGGACGATTTCCGCGTGGTGTGGACGCTGCTCTTCCTCTACGGCTTGCTGATGGCCGCGACCACGTACCTGGCTACCGGCCTCGCCGCTCGACTGCGCGAGAGCGAGCGTCGTTTACGCGACGCCGTTCTACGAACGGAGCGTCTGGCTGACCTGCGTCGTTCATTCTTGCATGTGGTGCTGCACGATTTGCGCGGCCCGGTCGGGGCAGTGACTACCTTGCTCGACAATTTGTCGAGCGAGCTGGGCGGCCCGCTCACGGCCCAACAGCGCCAGTGGGTCGAGCGTGCGGACCACCGCTTGCGCGGGGCGCTCGACCTTCTGCGCGGGCTGCAGGTCATGGCCGATCTCGAAACCGAGCCCCTTGCGAGTTTGATGGTGCCCGTAGATCTTCCGGCCGTCGTGCGGGAGGTGGTGGAGGAGTACGCCGATTTGGCACAACAGCGCCATCAGTCTCTCACCGCCGAGCTGCCTGACGACCTGCCGGCGGTACGCGGTATCGCGCGCCTTCTGCGCGAAGCGCTGGTCAACTACGTTACCAACGCCATCAAGTATTCCGGTGACGGCCGTACCATCGTAGTTCGGGTGCGCTCCCAAGCCGCCACCTTGCGGGTCGAGGTCCAGGACGATGGACCTGGGATCCCGCTCGAAGCCCAGACGCGCTTGTTCCAGGAATTTGTGCGTTTGTCCAACCACAAAGGCTCGGAGGCCGGCACCGGCCTCGGCCTTTCCATCGTCCGCCGCATAGCCGAGGCCCACGGTGGTCAGGTAGGGGTGCAGAGCACGCCCGGCCAAGGGACCTGTTTCTTCTTGACCCTGCCCATCTCCAAGTCGGCGGGACAAGACGAGACGTAGGGTTATCAATGGATTGTGTAGAAGTCGCGGTCATCGGTGCAGGTGTGGTGGGCCTGGCCGCAGCGCGGGTCCTGGCCCGGTCGGGCCGGGAAGTCGTGGTGATCGAAAAAGAGCTTGGCATCGGCCGCCACACCAGTTCACGCAACTCTGAGGTGATCCACGCCGGGATCTACTACACGCCTGGGTCGAGCAAGGCGCGGCTATGCGTGGCAGGACGACACGCGCTTTACCAATACTGCGAGGCGAACAAGATCGCGCACCGGCGCGTGGGCAAGCTCTTGGTGGCCACGCGGGACGAAGAAGTTCCGTTGCTGGTCAAGCTGCGCGCTCAGGCCGAGCTGAACGGGGTCGACGACCTGAGCTGGGTTGACGCCGCCGAGCTGCACGTGCTGGAACCCGCGCTCGCGGCCGTGCGCGCGCTCCATTCACCCTCCACCGGCATCCTGAGCAGTGACGAGCTGATGCGGGCCCTGCGCCGGGACGCAGAGGCCGCGGGCGCGCAGTTTGCCCTGGGCACGGCGCTGCTCGGCGGACGCGTGGCCGAGCACGGTATCGTTCTTTCCACGAGCGGCAGTGGCGCTGCGACGCTGCTCGCATCCATGGTGGTGAATGCGGCTGGCCCATGGGCACCTTCAGTCGCGCGCTCAATCCAAGGCGTGCCCGCCGCGGCCATTCCCACTGCCCATTTCGCCAAGGGCCACTACGCTTCTTTGCGCGGCCGCGCCCCTTTCTCCCGCTTGGTCTACCCGGTGCCCGTTCCTGGAGGCCTGGGTGTGCACTACACGCTGGATCTGGGCGGCCAGGCCCGTTTCGGGCCTGACGTGACCTGGGTGGACAGCGTGGACTACAGCTTCGACGAAAGCCGCGTCGATGCGTTCTATCGCACCATCCGCCGCTACTATCCGGCGCTGGCTGACGGCGACTTGAGCCCCGGTTACACTGGTGTTCGGCCCAAGATCGTCCCGGCCGGCGCCCCTGATGCAGATTTCGTCATCCAAGGTCAGGCGGTTCACGGCGTCCCTGGTTTGGTCAACCTCTTCGGCATAGAGTCCCCCGGGCTCACTGCCAGTTTGGCTTTGGCGGACGAGGTACGACTCCTGCTGGGTCTGTCGTAGGAGAATGCTATTTCACCACAGTCTCGCCCCCGGGCCGCTGGCCCGGAGGCGAGACTGTGGTGAAATAGCTAACTTCGATCCACGGTCAACGGATGCTGGCTAGATCACCCAGTCTGGCCCAACTTCGCCCGGATCGTCTTCAACATGGCGTCGAAGTTGACCGGCTTCTGGAAAACCGCGTCCAGTCCCAACTCGCGCGTGCTGGCCGATATGCTCAACGAATCGCCGAGCGAGCTGAGCAGGAGCACGGGCGCGCGGTTGCCCGCCAGCTTCAGCTCCTTGACCAGGCCGGTGCCCGAATCGATCTCCTCCATCATGAGGTCGGCGATGATCAGGTCAGGCTGGGTTTCCTTGAATTTCTTCAGCCCCTCCTCTGCCGAGAGCGCCGTCTCGGTCAGATAGCCGGCCTTGTTCAGCCGAAGGCGCAGGGCCTCAAGGATGTCATTGTCGTCGTCGACACAAAGGATCAGGTACTTTCCGTTTTTCATCGCTCAGGCCTCTGGCTGGGGATCGCAGACACAGCCGCGACCAGAATCGGCACCGAACTGCCTCGTGTATTCATCGAAATGCTGCTCGCACACCGCTCGCCGGGCGAAGGCCAGCGCAAGCGCCAGGTTCGCGCGAGCCGGCTCGGACAGTGAATCGCCCAGCTCGCCGAAGCGGTAGCCCCGGATGCCCAAGGCGTAGGCTTTCACCTGCGCACCGAACATCTCGCGCGCCAGGCCCACCACTTGGCCGGGCGTGGCGCTGTGGCTGGAAAAGCTCAGCTCACGACTGGCTTGCACGTGGTCGAACCAGAACGGCGCCGGCCCACTGGCGGCGGCGTCGACAAAGACCACCACGTCATACTCGGCCAAAGTAGCCGCGTCCTCGACCGCAAGCTGATAGTCCGACTCGCAGGTCAATCCCGCCGCGGCAAGCGGCTCCAGCGCAGCCACCAGCGCCGGTCCCAGTCCATCATCGCCGCGGCCAGGGTTGCCGTAGCCGTAGACCAGGATGTGTGGCCCGACGTGGTTCATCCCCGACTCTTCTGAGCGAGCATCTTGCCCTCGACGTCCACCACGCTCACGTCCAGCGCCATCTGCCCGAGAGCATGGGTCGCGCAGGAGAGGCAGGGATCGTAGGCCCGGATGGCCACCTCGATACGATTGAGCAGTCCCTCAGTGATCTCCACGCCCGACAGGTGATCCTGCGCCACCTTGCTCACAGCGCGGTTCATCGGCTCGTTGTTGTGGGTCGTGGAGACAATCAGGTTGCCCATGACCACCTGGTCGTTCTTGTCGACGCGGTAGTGGTGGAAGAGGGTCCCGCGCGGGGCCTCGATGACCCCCACACCCTCCTCGCGGCGTTCGCCCTTGACCACCAGATCGCTTCCCTGCAAGTCCTTGTCATTGAGCAGGGCCTGGATCTTCTCGATAGAGTGCAGCAGCTCGACCATGCGCGCCCAGTGATAGGCCATGGTGACGTTGTTGGTCTTGCCGCCAGTGACCGCGCGAAATTCCTTGCGCGCCGTTTCGGCGGCCGGGGTGTCGATGAAATCCGCCGTGTTCAGACGGGCGAGCGGGCCCACCCGGTACCAGCCCGACTCTGGCCCCAGCTTCTTGATGAAGGGGAACTTCATGTACGACCAGTCGCGCACGTCCTCGGCGATGAAGTCCACGTATTTCCGATAATCGATCTGGTCGAAGATCTTCTTGCCCTGGGCGTCCACCGCGCGCAGGTTGCCGTGATACAAGTCCATGGCACCGTCGGCGCGCACCAGGGAAAGGTGGTTGGATTCGAACGAGCCAAAGGGCAGCAATTCCTTCAGGTGTGCGGTGGTGTACTCGCGCGCGATCTTCACCGCGGACTTGGCCCAGGTCATCTGCTGGTCCACGTCCTTGAGCAGGACATCGCGCTCGGCCGGGCTCAGATTCTTGTTCACCCCGCCCGGGATGGCGCCAGTTCCGTGGATCTTCTTGCCCGCCGTGGCCTTGATGATCTCCTGGCCGTACTTGCGCATCATCACGGCTTGCACGGCCAGCTCGGGATACTTGGCCGCCACGCCGATGACGTTGCGGATGGCGGGATCGGCGTCGAACCCGAAAAGCAGGTCGGGCGACGCCAAATGGAAGAAATGCAACGCGTGCGACTGGTACATCTGCCCGTAGTGCATCAGGCGGCGCAGCTTTTCCGCGGTGGGCGTCAGCTTCTCGCCGCCCACGATGATGTCCATGGCCTTGGCCGCAGCCAGGTGGTGGCTGACCGGACAGATGCCACACAGGCGTTGCACGAGAACCGGGACTTCCCAGAAGAGCCGGCCCTGGATGAACCGCTCGAAGCCGCGAAACTCCACCACGTGCAGGCGGGCCTGCACGACCTTGCCGCTCTCATCGAGCAGGATGGTGACTTTCCCATGACCCTCGACGCGGGTAACCGGCTCGATGACCACTCGTTTGATG
>PMKP01000141.1 GCA_003157775.1 Myxococcales bacterium
GGGACCCGTCTGTGAACTGGTTACCCATCACCAAGGCCGGGTGAACGCCTTCGCGCCGCAGGGGTGGATTGGCCCAAGTCCCGGGCTGTGGGATACTTAAGCCATGTCGGTTCCCGCCATTGACCTCGATCGCCTGACCATGGATGAGCGTCTTGACCTCATTGAAAAGGTTTGGGACAGCCTTGGCGCGGAAGCGAGCATGATACCGTTGACTCCTTCCCAGCGGGACGAGCTGGATCGTCGACTCGATGACCTAGATCGTGAGGGCCCAACCGGTTCGACGTGGGACGAAGCGATTGCGCGGATTCGCTCGTCCCGATGAGGCCTATCATCATACGACCGGCCGCCGAGGCCGACCTGGTAGCAGCCCGCGAGTGGCACAAGCAAAAGCGGCTTGGGCTTGGTGATCCGAAGCCAACTACCAACCGGCAAAAAGCTGAGTGAAAAAGAGCGGCACTGCCCCACCCTCGGCCTGGCCCACGGCTACCCCGATTCCCACGTGGGTCATGTTGGGGTTGAGGACGTTGGCCCGGTGGCCGGGGCTTCCCATGAATCCCTGCTCGACCTCTGCCGCCGAGAACGCCCGTCCCACATTCTCGGCCAGGGTGCGCGGGACCGGCGACACATGGGCGGCGCGGACGCGATCCACGGCGCTGCCGCTCTTGTCTGACACGTGGACTACCTCGCCTGTGCGCGCCATCTCGCGGCTATGGCCGCGGGCGATCCCCTGCAAACGCGCATCGCTCTGAAGGGCTCGGAGGCCGGCGGCCGCGCGGTCTCGGTTGAGCAAGGCCAACAACTCGCGCTCGGCCTCGGTCGCGTCCTGTGGGCGGGTCACCTGGTTGGGCGTAGCAGCGACGCGCGCGGGCGGCTCCACGCCACAGTACAAGGGGAAGTTCGCCAGCACACCCGGCCCGTGGCCATCATCGCCTTCGATCTCCAACTGGTACGCTCCGTCGCCGGAATCACACGCTAGCGTGAACTCGAAGTGGCCTTTCCTGGCCGACAGGACCAGGTTCCGCACACCTCCGCGCGGGACAGCCAGCAATACCGAGGGCCGGACAAAGCGACCAAGCAAGCGGCCCACCAGAGTGACGGTGCCCCGCGAGGGCAACCGCCGTGGCACAGCCCGCAGCTCCAGGTTCTGCGGCTGGAGGGCCAAGACCACGATGAGCTCGTCAGCGCCCCGCTTCACCCCGACGCCAATGCGGCGCCAGTCGTCGGTTTTGAAAACCCCGGGTACCTGCTTGCGCAGGTCATCCAAGAGCGACACCTCAGCTTGGGGGGAGCCGCGCATCATCACCAGGTAAGGCTCCGGCTCGACCATGCCGTAGTGGTGCACCAAAAATGCGATGGCGTCGAATGAGGGCAGACGCTTGGCCACGGTAGTGCGCGCGATGTCCGTCGCTACCAGGTCCAAGCGACCATCGCGCAAGGGTACGGGCGCGCGCACCGCAGCCGCTGCCCTCTGCACCTCCGCCGCCACCTGCGCCATCAAGGGATCGGAATCACGTCCTACACGAATCTGACCGAGCGGCAGAGCCTGATACTCCTGAGCCGCGGGGCCACTGGGAATCAGGTCGGAAGCAGCCAGTGCCCCGGCATCATTTGCCTCCGTCGACCCGGCGAGAAGCGCGGTCCCGATGGCAACCCAAACCCGACTACGCCGTGATGACACTCGACCATCCCTCCCCGGAAATTCACCACAGAGACTGACGCACAGAGGACGCCTGCGGCGTACTCCGTGCCTCTGCGTTTTCTGTTCTCTCTGTGTTTAACAGGTAACTACTTCTTGGCCGGCTTCTTCTCGGCAGCCTTGCTGGCCGGTTCCGGCTTGGCCTCGGCCTTCTTGGCGCCCTTGGCCGCGCTCTCGCCCTTCGCCGGGCTCTCCTTGGCCACTGGCAACTCACCCTTCTCGTCGACGAACACGATTTCGCCGAACCGATCCAGTTTGTGGAAGTCGCCTACCAAAGGCGGAGACCAGCCCAGTGCCGTCTGTGACTTGGCGTCTTTGGGATAGTCCATGCGGAACATGTTGAGGCGCCACTTGTCGCCCAACGCCGGCGGAACCTTGACGCCGTTCTTGTCCAGGCCGTTCACGTCCGCAAGCGGCAGTGCCATTTCTACCGTCCAGCCCGTGTCCTTGTCGTCGCGCTTGTTGAGAGTGCCGTCGACCTTCACCGCCGCTTTCAGCTTCGAGTTCCAGTCGTAGGGCTTTCGCTTGGGATCAAGGCTGTCTTCATACTTGCGATAGGTGGGTAGATAGGTGTCAAAGATGGTGCCATTGGGAGCCACCTGCAGCTCGATATACCCCTTGCCGTCGCCATTGGCGTCGATCATCACCTCGTCCATCTCCTGCGTCCACAGCTTGGAGTCGCGCTCGGTGAGAGTGCCCCAGACATCGGTGTCGGTATTCTCGAATGCGATGTAGAGATTCTGATTGTCCCAAAGCAGCTTGGCCTCGGTGTTGGGCTGCGCTGTCTCGCCGGTAACGGTGTTGACGAACATTCCGGTCGACGGGGCGGTCTTCCACCCTGGTTCGTCCAACTTGCCGTCGATCTTGATGGGCTTGGGTGTCTTGCGTACCAGGTACCGCTTGAGGGCGGGCGGTGCCTTGGTCAGGACCGGGATGGTCGCGGCCAGAACGCGGTCCTCCTCGCGCGGCCCGGACTTGATGGGCATGCGCTCGTGCCCGCGCCAGAGGCCCACGTAGATGTTGAAGGTATTGAATGCCCAATTCGGCGGCAGACGGAAGGTGTGTTCGTCGCGGATGATGTCGCCTGCCTTCCAGCGCGCAACCGGGTACTTGTTGCTGATGGGTCCGTGGTCAATGTTGATGAATCCCTGTTTGTTGGGACCGCCGACATGGGTGAAAAGCCGCCAGCCGTCGCTGGGCGCGGACTTCACCTTCCAGTAGTGGGTCAGTCGAATGTCCTTTCCGGGCTCGGCAGGGACCGGGGACACGTCGAGCCCGATGTACTCGACCTTGCCGTCCAGGTCAGCGTGGGTGGCAAACTTCGGCGTGGGGTCGGAGGCCAGCAGGTTCTTCTTGACGAATTCCTCGTCCTCTTTGGTCGGCTTGTCCTCAGCCTGCTCCACGCAGCCGAAGGCAAAACCCCAAAGCGTTGCAACGCAAAGCCAACCATCAGCGCGCAAGCGGACTGCACTCAGTGTTCCTGAGACTCGTGACATCGATGCTCTCCCTTTCCTAGCCGGCCTACATCAGATCTTCTCGGACTTCAGCCAGCGCAGCCCTTTTTACTGGAGACGCGGCGGATTTGCAAACCTTGGGTTCTATCTTCTATCTGGTTGGCTGGGCGACCACGCGGACCCGGGGGGTTTCGCCGATCTCATTTATGAGGATGGGAGCCCCATCCTCGAGGAAGCCCGCCGAGAACGCATCGGAGGCCGCCTTGAGCGCGAGATCGAGCGAGGCATGGACGCCCACCAGTCTGCGGCCACACACGACGGCAAACTGCCCGGCGTACCGCTCCAGCAAAGCGTGCTTGCAGGTGTCGAAGAAGTGAGTTTCCTCTTGTGCGGAGAGCATGCTGCCAGAGTGGGGGCAAGCTCCGCTCCCGTCAAAAAAACGCTATCTTGTCCATTAGACCAGACGCGCCAAGACACACCTTCCCCGTACTCGCCGTGAGGCTTTCAGATCTTGATCCCTGCTAGCGGATCGTTGTCCAACCTCTTCTTCCGCGGCAAGTTCGGAACCGCAGTGGTTTCGGTGCTCGGTGCAGGAGCGGACGACGCCGAAGCCGCATGTCGACCCGCCGATGCCCTATGCCGGCTTCGGCTGCTTGCCCGCTCGTAAGCCGCGGACGACGCTGGGGCCATGGCTGCGGTCGCAGCCGGCGCGACGGGCGCCGCGGCAGTTGTCGGCGAGACCGTCGAGGCAGTCTTGGCCTCACAGGCCTTGAGCTTGGCCTGCGCTTGCCGCTCTGCCTGAACCGCGGCTTCCACGGCCTGCGCGCGCGCGTCCTCGACCCGCCGGATATTGGCGTTCTTCTCGTCTAGCAAAGCCTGTGTGTCGTTTTGGAGTTTCACGTAGCCAGCGCCGGCCGCCGCCAGCAGCACGACCGCCACGACAATTGCCGGCTTGGCCGACGACTTGGGCTGTGCCATGCGGGCAAATGCCGCTGGATCGACGGGTGCATTCCATGTGGCCGCCGCGGGTCCTGCGAAGCCGTGGCCAGCCGATGCGGCCCTGGCGGTCGACTCCATTCCGGTCTGGATGCCCGCCCGCATGCCTTTCGCTCCCACGCCCAGATCTGACCGCGGCGGCGGAGTGACTTGCTCTCCCATGCGATCATACGCCGCGGCCGCTGGTTTCTGAGAACTGGCGTTGCCCCCAGCGCCACGGGACGAGTGGCCTT
Source organism: Myxococcales bacterium (assembly GCA_003157775.1). GTDB lineage: Bacteria > Myxococcota_A > Polyangia > Fen-1088 > Fen-1088 > Fen-1137. Next base: position 4,380 of record PMKP01000141.1, read on the forward strand.
TCTTCCGCCGCTCCTTTCTGAGCCTGCGCAGTTCATTCAATGACGTGAGTACTGAGTCCTCGGTCGCGGGCATGTGCTACCTCCCATGTCGAACGGACGGCCGCTCTGGGACGATCAGAATAACTAGGCGCAGGCTAACAGCCACGACCATCCATGGAAACCACGCCGCGATCCTCTTCGCCGTGGTGAAAAGAATAGGTTAGCACGAAGACACATACGATTCCCCACAGAGTCGCCATGACGCAGGTGAACCAAGGCTAACCACGATGCATCGCCCAGCGAAAGCCCGCAGCCAAGCCAAGCCAAACCGGAAGCAGAAAGGCGCCTAGGGCCAGGTTGTCTTGCGACAGGCCAGGAATGACCTTGGCAAGAACCCCGATGGCGGCGAAACCAGCAGCCGCAACCATCAACCAGAATGCCTTGCGTATGGCTGCCGGCCGTCCCAAGGCCACCCCAACTCCGTAGCCGGCAAGCAGGACCGACCAGGGCGCGAGCAGGAAGATGTTGGCATTGGCATAGGCAGCCTTGTGGTCGGTGAACAACCAGAAAGAAAGCAGGATGAGCCCCAGCACGCCGAAGACGAGTCCCAGCAGGCTGCCCGCAATACCCAGTCCGACGCGCGCGGCCGGATGCTTGCCTCCAAGTCGGCCGAGCCCTGCCAGGAGCGCGCCGAGCGCAAGCCCGGCGGCCAAGAAAAATAGGGTCCAATTGGGTGGCCGGTCAGGCTTGGGCGGCCGGCGCGCCGCGAACAGGGTGCGCTCAGCCTTGACCAGCGGCTTGTCGCCAAATTCTCCCGGGATGCGAACCTCGCGCAGAAGATCTCGCATTCGCTCCGGCAGAAACGCCTCGTCCCACAGGGTAATGGGGGCATCGGTCGGCCGTCCCAGTCCCAGGTCCAGGCCAAGATACTCGGGGAAGAAATCCGCGGTCATGCGAAGCGCGTCTGCTCGGAAGGTCATGGCGACTGGCCGTTGGCCCGCCTGCCGGACCCGTCCGCCCGCCGCGCGGTCGATGGCATCGCGCACCCGGGTCGAACAGTTGTCCCGGAAGTAGTCGTAGAGGTACTCTCGGTTCTCGGGACGCGCATTGTCGCGCAGGCTCTGCCACAAGGCCCATTTCTGCGCAGCCGTCAGATCCAGTTCCTGAGCCTCAATCGTCCGATTGTCGGAAACATACGACGCGAACGTGTCCTCCATCCTCGATACCGACAGCCAGTACTTGAAGCGACCACGCAGGAACTTAGGGATGAGCGCGGGCGAGTCGAACTCAAAAGTGCCGAAGTTGTAGACCAGCCCACTCTCATCTTTGGGCTCCACCAGGATGGCGTTGTGCCCGAATTTGAAGAACGGATGATCGCCGGGGCCAAAGGTGAGAACGAAGACGGTCAGGTCCTCTCCGGTCTCAGCTCGCGCAAACCGCGCACCCGCGATGACAAGCACCGCAAGCGCCACCGCAGAAAAGACTCGCAAGCTCATGAATAATCAACCTACCAGGTCAGGCGCGCGTCCCCAGAGCAAATCCGACGCCGCACTATCACTTGGCTGCCGGCGACACATCCGGCACCACCTCCACCTCAAAGACCCGCGGCCACAGCTTGCCCGTGAGCACCAAATGCCCGGTGGCAGGCAGGTATGCGATTCCGTTCAGAACGTCGGCCGCACCCGCCTCCTCGGGCGTGAGCAGGCCGGAGGCGTCAATCCATCCCGTCACCTCGCCGGTGCGCGGGTCGATGCGCGCAATGTGGTTGTCTTGCCATACGTTGGCATAGACGACGCCCTCCGGGCATTCAAGTTCGTTGAGGTTGCGCACGGGACGTCCGGCACGGCGGACCACGATCTCGCCGACCCTGGCGAAGCTCTCGGGATCGCGCAACGTAAGAGTCTCGCTGCCGTCGCTCATGATCAGGTGACGGCCGTCGAAACACAGGCCCCACCCCTCGCCCTGGTAAGGAATCTCCCTCTCCTTGCGCAGCGTCGCCAGGTTCCAGACCAGCGCACGCCCGTTCTGCCAAGTGAGTTGAACCAGGCGACCGCCGACTCGCGCCAGTCCCTCGCCAAAGAGATCCGCCGGCAGATCGACCTTGCGCTCAACCACACCGCTGTCCGGGTCCACCAGGCGCAACGACGAGCGCCCATGGAGCCCGGTGCTTTCATAGAACTTGCCCTCGAAGAAGAGCAGGCCTTGAGTAAACGCGTTGGGATCGTGCGGAAAAGTGCGAACGACCTTGAGCCTCAGCTTGGCGGCCGAGGCTGCATGCGCGGGCCGGGCAGTCGGCTTGGCGCAGGCGGCGACTGCCCACAGAGCCACGCTCGCCACCGACACCAACATGGGAACCCTGAAAGGGTTCCCATACCCCCGCGCGATTGTGCGCCGCTGGCGAGGGCGCGCGCGAAGCGCGCGAGGCGGGCAGGGTGGGCTGTCCGTCCCGAAGGGCCGGCGGGCTCCCCACGCGACTGAACAGGCATTCCGCCGCATGGACATGGTGGAACCCATGATAGCCGACCATCTCCCGCAGCACGATCAGAACGTGACCTGAAGGGCCATGGCGTGGCGCAAACGCGCGAGGTACTCATCGCGCGAAATCTCGACCGCGCCCAGGCGGGCCAGATGCGGCGTCGGTACCTGGGCATCGAGCAACACGAAACCGCGCTGACGCAGGTGCTGGACGAGGTATGCGAGCGCTGCCTTCGAGGCATCGGGCCTGCGATGGAACATCGATTCGCCCCCGAAAAACCCCCCAATGCTCACGCCGTAGAGACCGCCGACCAGCTCGTCCTTCTCATAGACCTCGACGCTATGAGCGGCTCCACGCCGGTGGAGTTCCGTGTACGCGGCGATGAAATCTCCAGTGATCCAGGTGGTCGGCCGGCTGGGTGCGGGCTCAGCGCATTTGCGCATCACGCCCTCGAAATCCTGATCAAGCGCGAAGGTCCATCCCTTTCGGCGGATGCGCTTGAGCAAGCTCCTCGACGAGCGATAGCGTTCCGTGTCAAAGATGGCGCGGGGATCGGGAGACCACCATGTCACCATCGGGTCCGATGACCAGGGAAACACCCCCGTGCGATACGCGCGCAGCAAGCTCTCCGGTGTCACGGCTCCGCCAACCGCCACCAGTCCGTCGATGACGTTGCTCGCCCACCCGGCATCTCCTTGATCAGAATCTTCTTGCATGTCCGCTATGATCTTGCTATCGAATTGCCGCGCGACGGCTGCTGCGGCGCTTCATGAGCTATTCCAAAGCCATCGCTGATCTTGTTCGCTTTCTTTTCAGATTCGAGTAATGTGTCGCCCCCAATAGGCTTAACTAGATGAAAACAGGAGACAAGGCTATGACGAGGAAGATTGCTGTAACGGTGTTTGCGATGTCCCTTGCGCTGGTTGGCTGCGGCAGCAGCAGCGCGACCAAAGTCGATGCAGGAGGCGACGCGAAGCTTGCGACGCCTGACGGTAGCACGGTGGACGCTGTAGCGCTCGATGTGGTTGCCCCGACGGGAATCGAAGCAGGGCAGGCCGCCGACCTAGCACAGCAGACAGATGTAACCACTCTCCCGCCGGACGCCGGAATCGTTCCCACTGATACCGCACCGGCAGACGTTGCATCCGTGCCCGATGGCGGCGCTGCCGGGAAGGATCTCGGTTCTCTTGCTCCTGACGCCAGCCCGGTCGACACTGGAAAACCCGATGGCGGTGGCGGTGCCGACGTCCAGCACGTTCAGTCTGACGTTCCACCGGTTGGTGGTGACGTCGGCCCGAGCATCAATCATGATGCCGCTGGCACTGATGCTGCCCCGAACGAGAATCCTGATGCTCCAAACTCTGGCATTGATGCCCCCCCGAGCGTCCCTGCTCCTGATGCCGCCGAAGAGGCTGGCAGTGACGTCCTCGCGAGCGTGATTGCTGATGCAGCCGAAGACGCCGGCATTGACGTCGAGCCGAGCGTGGCCCCTGATGCCGCCGAAGATGTTGTCACTTCCGTTGACACTATTGCAGCGGAAGTTGAAGTCGAAGCCGGCAGCAGCGCCGTGGACGGTGGCGGCGACGACGGCTCGACTGACTGAGCCACAGAGCTTTCCAGAGCAAGGGAGTGGATTCGACCCGGGATGGGTTGGCCAGTCCGCTCTTTCGTTAGGACGCGTTTCGTCTGTCCGCTCGGAAAAACTTTCGTCAGGAGGACGAAAAAGGTCGCCCCCCATGGGGTCCTGCAGCAAGCAGGGGCGACTCCATTTCCTATGGTTGTCGGATGGTTAGGCTGATTGGTGGCTGTCTTCTTGTGCTGTGGCACCGGGAATGCAGGAGCCCCAACTGGGCAATCATGCGAAACAAGAAAAGCAGCGGATTCACTCTAGTCGAGCTGATGATCGTGGTGGCGATCATCGGTATCCTTGCCGCAATCGCCATACCTGCCTTCACCAGGTACATCAAGAAATCGCGTACCGTTGAAGCCTTCGGGTTTCTCAACAAGGAATGGGCAGGATCGGTCACCTATTATATGACGGACTTCTCAACGTCCGGTGCCGGGATCGCGCCCCGCCAGTTCCCAATGCCATCTGGGACATGGGAGGCTACATCCGATTGCGCCTGGCTGACGGGAGCGCACTGTCCGGGCAACGCGTCGGTCTGGTCGAGTGACCAGGTTTGGCTGGCACTGAAGTTCTCCCTTCCCGACCCCCATTCCTACATGCCGGGGTATTCGGGGGCTGGCACGGGGACCAGCGCGCAATTCACCGCTTACGTCCGAGGCGATATGGACTGTGATGGCACGCTGGCGGAGTTCTCTCGATTCGGCAACGTCGGCGGCAACGGTGACGTGGCCGGGGCTGTCCAGCCGTATATAGTCAACGAGTACGAGTAGCCTCGCGTCATACGCCACTCGTTCCTCCCCGCCTTGGCAGGCGCGCGGCCGTGTCAACGGCCCAACAACGAGGAGTGAGGGTCATCGGTGCCACAGCCCACCACGTGACTGCGGACCTGGCCCAAAGCCCCATCATCGAGCAAGACGTCTGCCGCGTCTCTCAGCGCGACGCGGTCGAAGACATGATGCGCAAGGGGCGAGACCTGGAACACCTGGTGCTCACACGGGCGGTGCGCCTTCCACATTCAGCGGCGGGTCCTTCTGTCTGGCAACTGCACCATCGTGTTTGGTTGACTCGCGACGCGGCTGTCAACAATAATAGGTTGGCTAGCGTGGTTTCGCCGGAAGGAAGGAGATCATCATGAAGATCTGGCTGGTCGCAGTCGCATTGCTGGCAGCAACAACCGCCAGCGCAGCACCGAAGAAGCCTAGCAAAGAAGCCGCGACCAAGCCGGCCGTGGACCCCAACGTGTCTGTGGCCAAGGCCCACGGTGGCAAGGTGTGGGTGGCGACTGATTCGATCCCGACGGTCGAGGGAGAGGCGCTGGAGAAATGGCTGGCTGCACACCCCTCGAACGTAGAGCTCGCCCTGAAAGGCAACGAAGATCGGTGGGCGATCAATTTTCTGGCCGTGTTCAAGAAGCCGCCGGCCAAAGGACCGGTCACGGTCATGTTGGTCGACAAGAAGGAGCCGAGGATCATTGTCGATCAGTTCTCGCCGCAGACGCCTGGCGACGGGTTGGTCTACCGGGAAGGCTACGACCTAGAGCAGAACAACGGTTTCAACAAAGGACACACCTACATCATCCGGGTGGGGCAGCTCATCAACAAGAGGTTCCAGCTCTACGCGAGCGGCGAGATAGCCCTCAAGTAGCCGATCAGGGCGCGCACCGACTCGAGGGTCCTTCCTGCGCCGCCATGCTACGATTGCGTCTTCTGCCCGAACCGACGCAGACGGAAGTCATTGCCCACCGATCCGAACCGCACGAGACCCAGACCTCGCCCTGGCGATGAGCTGTGCGTGACCGTCGACCGTCTGGCCTACGGGGGCGAGGCGGTGGGCCGCCACGACGGGCTGGTGGTGTTTGCCGCGGGCGCTGCGCCCGGCGAAACCGTGCGCGTGCGCGTCCGTCGGGTGCAGCGGCGGCATGTGGAAGCAGATGTGGTCTCGGTGGAGAAAGCCTCGCCCGAACGTGTGACACCCCGATGCGTGCACTTCGCGCAAGGCTGCGGCGGCTGCATTTGGCAGCACGTGGACTACCCGAGCCAGTTGCGGGCCAAAGAGGCCGCCGTGGGCGACAGCCTGGCGCGGCTGGGCGGACTGCACGACTTGCCTCTGCGCCCAATCATCCCGGCGCCGAGTCCCTGGCACTACCGCAACAAGATGGAGCTCGCCTTCCACCCCGAGGGCGTGCTGGGCCTGCATCCACGCGGGGCCTGGCACCGCATCCTGCCGCTGCACGAGTGTTTCCTGGCGCCACCCCTGACTGTCGCTCTGGTCAAGGCAGCGCAGGCCTTTGCGCGCGAAGCGAACCTGTCGCTGCACGACCCACGTACCCACAACGGATTTTTGCGCGAGCTGGTGGTGCGCCACAGCCGGGGCACCGCGGAAACCATGCTTGGCATTGTCACCAGCCCGGGATCCTTCAACGCTGCGGCCGCCATGGCCGAATGTCTCGCCGCCGTCGACTCCAGCGTGGTGAGTGTAGTGCGCAGCATCCGCGCCTCGTCAGACACCTCGGCTCCCCTGCAGCAGACCACATTGCTGCGTGGCCAGAACCACATCACTGAGATCGTAGACGGCCTGCGCTTCGACATCGGCATCGAAACCTTCTTTCAAACCAATTCAGCGCAGGCCGAACGTCTGGTGGCACTGGTCCGCGAGCTGGCCGGCGAGGTGACCGGGGCGCTGGCCATCGACCTCTACTGTGGCGTGGGCATGTTCACCCTGGCGCTGGCCTCGGCAGGCGCCAAGGCCGTGGGCATCGAGTTGTCGGCAAGCTCAGTCGAAGCGGCGCGAGCCAATGCTCGGAGCAATGGCCTGCACCAAACCCGTTTTTTTGCCGGTGACGCCCGCAGCATCTTGCCCCAGGTGCTGGCCGAACACGGGACCCCGCGCGTGGTGGTGCTCGATCCGCCGCGAGCCGGCGCCGGGGGAAAGGTGATGCGCCGGATTGCCCGCTCAGGGCCGGCGCGAATCATCTACGTGTCGTGCAATCCCACCACGCTGGCGCGCGATCTCGTCGAGCTTGTTCCCTTCGGCTATCGCGTCTCCGTGGTGCAACCGCTGGACCTGTTTCCCCAAACCTATCACGTGGAGACCGTGGTCGCGCTGGATCGCCATGCTATCCTGACCACCTCGGTTCCGCCCTCCGCGTGTGAGCCGGAGTGAACCTGGTCATGAAGCGTGCGCACAATCCCGTCTCCCTGTCGGGCATTCTGAAAGGGATTCCACGTGGGTTCGATGCCAAGCCGATCTGGGCGCAGATCAACGTGACCTGGCGATGCAACCTCCATTGCCACTACTGCACCGAGTACGACAACCGCAAGGGTGATGTCCCGGCATCCGCCATCTACTCCCGCATCGACCGGTGCAAGGAGCTGGGAGTGCTTCACACGGATCTTATCGGCGGCGAGCCGCTTTTGCACCCGGACATCTTCCCCCTCATGCGCCACGTGGTGCGCAGCGGGATGTCGACCGGGATGACCACGAATGGATTTCTCCTAAGCGAAGACAAGCTGGACGCGCTCATCGACCTGGGCATGGGCCGCATCCAGATCTCGGTCGATTGCCTGAACCCGTCGCCAGAGACGCCCAAGTCTCTGCGAACCTTGCGCAACAAGATCGACATGGTCGCACGCCGGGGCCTGTGGTTCTTCGTCGCGGCGGTGCTGTGCCCTGAGACGCTGGACGAGGTGGTTCCCCTGGCCGAACACTGCTTCGAGCTGGGCGTCCCCATCTTCTTCTCGGTGGTGCACGAGCGCGGCCGGCTGCAACCGGGGCCGCTCGATGAACGCTACCTGGAGAAGCTGCGCTGGCTGAGACAGAAGAAGCGTGAGGGGAAACCCATCTCCAACCCGTATTATCTCATCCGCTATTTCGAACGCGCGCTGGCCGGCCGACCCATGAATTGGACGTGCCTGGGCGGAAACAAGGCCTTCTATATTTCGCCCGAGGGCGATTTTCAATACTGCTACCACGTCGCACCCCTGCGCCCCTTTGCCGAGATCACCGCGCAGGACATCCACAGCCTGCGCGGCCGCAAGGGCTGCGAGGACGGCTGCGGCGTCGATTGCATGATCAGGACCTCGCTGCCGTTTTCCAAACGGGCTTGGGTGATTGGGCACGAGATCGCCGAGCGGGTGCGCGGGCTAGCGAAGCTCCGCCTCAACCCGCTGAGGTGACGACGGCCGACGACCAGCTCGGCTTCGTCGTGCCCAGGGCGATGCGTCCGCCTCTCCTGGCGCACTATGATCGGAATTTTGCCTGCGCCGTCCGTCGCGGTTAGAAGCCGCACACAACGCGGTCGTTTAGCGTCGGGACAACCGCAGGGTCGCTCGCGTCCCTGCAAAGGAGAGACACATGGGCGGCGCGGCCAAAGTGCAGCTACAGCGCCGGCGGTTGGACCCTGCGATCCAGCGCCGCAAAACGCGGGCTGAACACCACCCAGCGGTTCATGGGGTAGTTCCAAACGAGATAGACCAGGGCTGCCACCACCAGCTTGGATGCGGGATAGGGCAGACCGAGAAAGCGTGTGAAGAGCCAAACCCCGGCGGTGTGCAGCCCAGACGCGGCTGCCTGAACCAAGACAAAGCGAAAAAACTGCCAAGAACGCGGCTGCCATGACGCCTGGAAAGTCCACCACCGGTTGATGGAGAAGTTGGACAGCGAGCCAACAATCGTCCCGATCCATGTCGCCAGCACGTAGTCAACGCCCGCCAGCTCGACCAGGCCGGTCAGGGTGACGAAATCCAGGGCGGTGGTGAAAATCGACGTCAGGGTGTTGCGCGAAAATGTGCCCCGAATAGGCGGGGTTGGCACTGCGACCACGGTGCTCAAGCGCCAGCCCTGCTGCGCGCACGCCAGCCCTGATAAAGGAGAAGCACCGACGGCAAGACGATCACCGCCGTTGCCAAACAAGTCAGTTCGCCCAGAACCGCGAACAGGCCAAAGAGGAAGAGGCCCCGATTCTGCGCCACCAGCAGCGACGAATACCCGATGATGGTGGTGGCCGAACAGAGGCTGACGGCGCCGCCGGTGGCGCTGATCGCCGCGGTCACGTCGGAGCGTCCGTCCTGCAGGTAGCGGCCCATCACGTTGACCGCATAGTCCACCCCGATCCCGAAGGTGATGGGAAACGCAATGAAGTTGATGAAGTTGATGCGGACACCTAGGTAGATGGTTGCCGCGAGCATCCAGCCAACCCCCACCACGAGCGAGCCAATCACGAACGGAGTGGCCAGGCTGGCCCGAAACAGTACCACGACCACCAGCACCACGCCGAAGAAAGCGAGCAACGAGGCAAGCGGGCCGTCGCGGCTCATGCAAGAGAGGATATCGGCCATCACGGGCAAGGCGCCGGCCACGCGGCCCGGGACGCCCGACGCGGAGGCGGCAAGGACGCGCAATTGCTCGACGAAGCTGGACATGTCGGGTCCGTACCAGGCGGTCTGCGTCGGCTTGGGAAACACCAGAATGGTCCGCCCCAGGGTTCCATCCCGCTCGCGCAGGCCGGTGAGCAACCCGTCGGGCAGATTGGCCGCCGTGATGGAAGGCATCGGCCCGTCTCCCAGAAAACCATCGAGCTTGTCCTGCTCCTCGGGCGAAACCTGCGCGCGGATCCTGGGCGTCAGCTTCTTGCGCAAGCGCTCGACGATCCGCTGCTTCTCCGCCTGCTGTATGGGAAGCACGTCATCGACCGTCACGATCGAGGAGATGCGCGCGGCCAGTGGGACGCGGGTGGCAGCCTCTCGCAGGCGGGTAGCGATGACACGGGTTTGCGCCACGCTGTCGGCCAGGATCACGATGGGCGTGACCTGGCGACCGAGAAGCTTGTCCATCCTGGCGCCCCAATAGCCTTCACCCGAAACCCAGGTATCGCGGCGCCGAAGCTTGCCCAGGTCGAGCTCCAATTGGTCGCGGCCGAAGTGGCGGAGTTGGAACAGAGCCAGCAGCGTGAGCACCAGCGCGACCACGGCGAAAGGCAACGGAGAGCGCGCGATGCGATTTGCCAGCAATCCCATGGGCCGCAAACGCGCCGCCCGCTCGCTGAGCGGTCGCAACCGGCCCTTGTCCAGCCAGGCGATGAGCGAGGGTGCAAGCAGAAAGGTGGCAATCCAGCACAGCACCATTCCCAGCCCTCCGATCACCCCGAACTGGCGGAACCCGCGGAAATCCATCGCCACCAGGGAAACGTACGCGGCAGCCGCTGCCAGCGACGCCGACAGCGTGCCCACCCGGGTCCCTGACAGGCTGATGGCCAGCGACTCCTCGACCGAAATCCCGCGCCGCCGCGCCTCCACGTAGCGAGCGAGCAGCACGATGCCGAAGTTGATGCCGTTGCCCACGATGATGGTACCGAGAAAGGCGGTGTTGGAGTTGAGCGCGGTGATTCGCCAGGGGGGCAGGCTGGCCAGGGCAAACGCCCCCACCGCGCCGATGGCCAGCGGGGCCAGGAGGATGGGCACCGCAGCCACCCAGCGGTAGTAGAGCACCAGCACGATGACCACCAGCACGATGACCAGAATCGACGAAAAGGTCAGGTCCACCACCAGCGCCGACATCTCCTCGACCGAAATGGGCACGTCGCCGGTGAACCCGACTCGCATCCCCGGCGCATAGTGGCCCGGACCGCCTAGGTCGTCCAGGTCGCGGCGTACCCGCTCGAGTAGCGCGCCCGCCTTCTTGGTGCCGGTCGAATAGCTGCCCATCTCGACCAACATGAGGGTGAGGCCGAGGCTGCGGCTGGAGAAGCGATCCCCGCCTAACCCCGGTTCGTCGAGCCGCGACTGGTATCTTTTTTCCAAGTCGGACACATCGAGCGAAGGGGCTGGCTCACTCTCGTCGAGGAGCATGTCCTGATCCTTCATCAACTCGTAGTGGATGCGGTCTTCGATGCGCTGGCGTAGGGTTTCGAGATCCGCCAGATCCATGTACAAGGGCTTGTGCTGCTCAATGAAGCGCCGCTCGCTGGCCGTCCCCAGGCGAACCGCCCGCACCATGTCCGGCGGATAGGCGCGCACGCGGGTCGCCAGGTCGTCAAGTAGACGCTCGCCTGCGGGCAGATTGTCGGCCGCGCCCACGTCGACCAAGACGCCGAGATACAACAGCCCAGGCATGCGCGAGCGCAACTCGTCGACCGCCAGGACACTGGGCGCGCTCCGGGGCAGCAACTCTTCCAGATCGCTGCGCAGGTTGAGGTAGAGCTTGGCGGTGGCCAGGGCCGACGGCACGGCGAGCGCGATGGCGACCAGCCACAGAACTCGACCGTGCCTGAGCGCCCACGCTACAAAGGCGCGGCAGCGCGGGCCAGGAAGGACAGGGGAAGAGGTCAAGAGGGAAGAACCGATTCGGCGTGGGCCAAGGGCTCGAAATGTAGCAGACAAGCCGTCCCGCCCGCGACGGCGATGTGCGGGTACCACTGGATATTGACAAGGGCCGGTTCGCCACGCGCAGCCCTGCGCCTGCCACCAAGGTTGCGAGTTCGTCGAAGAATCGAGGTACAAGATCGAACCATGTTCACCCTCAAGAAACTGCTGTCTGTCCTGGTGCAGCCGTGTTCCTTGCTGCCTGCCGTCATGGCCTTAGGGCTGGTCCTTCTCTGTTTCACCAAGAAGCAGCGAGTGGCAAAGGCCCTGCTCTTCGCGGGTCTCACGCTCATGGCGCTGCTTTCCCTCGGCCCGGTGGCCCGGTCTCTGGTTCGTCCGCTGGAAGCAAGCTATCCCCCATTGCTGGCCGAGGCGACGCAAGCTAGTGCAACCCTGCCCGACGGCTCGCCAGCGCCGGGCTGGGTGGTAGTGCTGGGGGGCGGGCACAGCGAAAGCCGCTCCCTGGCACCCATCCATCAGCTTTCCGAGCCGTCTCTGGTCCGGCTGGCCGAGGGCATCCGGCTGCAACGACTTCTGCCTGAGTCGAAGCTGGTCCTGTCGGGCGGTGGAAACCGCGATGAAACCACCGAAGCCCATCTGTTGGCCGCAGCCAGCGCCAGCCTGGGTGCCGGAGCGGACCGCATGGTCCTTGAATCCCAGTCTTGCGACACCATCGACGAAGTGCGGGCGCTGCGCACCGTCTTGGGCGAGGAACGCTTCGTGGTGGTGACATCAGCCACGCACCTGCCCCGAGCCATGGCCATGTTCAAGAAGGCCGGCATGAACCCCATTGCCGCTCCCACCGACTACCTGGCCCTGCACGAGGCAGCAGGCATGGTGGACTGGATTCCGCACGCTGGAGCCGCTTTCGTGATCGAGCGGGCCCTGCACGAGTACCTGGGAATTCTCTGGGCGAAGCTGCGCGGGCAGGCGCGGTAGCATGGGGCCGGATCCGGATCCGGTGGCCGGATTCGGAACCGGATCCGGACGCCGGTCCCGGCCCCGGAACCGGAAACCGGAACCAACTAGGAATCTTCGAGAGGCGGTCCCACCCGTCTTCGGGTAGTCTTCGCGGCGCCAAGGAGCCCCCCAAATGCCCCACGAGCTTGCCGGCAAACCCGCGCCCGCCACGCTGCTCATCGACGTCGACCGTCTCATTGACGCCTACTTCAGCAAGGAGCCTGATCCGAGCGATCCCGAACAGCTCGTCAGCTTCGGGACCAGCGGGCACCGAGGGTCGTCGCTCGCCGGATCCTTCAACCAGGCCCATATCCTGGCCATCACCCAAGCCATCTGCGAATGGCGCCAGCGTGAGGGCATCACTGGCCCGCTCTTCCTCGGCAAGGATACCCACGCGCTCTCAAGGCCGGCTGAGCAAACCGCCCTGGAGGTCCTGGCGGCCAACCTGGTGGACACCGTCATTCAGCGCGACGACGGCTACACACCCACGCCCTCGATCTCGCGATTGATCTTGGCCCACAACCGCGGCCGCAAGAGCGGTTTGGGCGACGGGATCGTGGTCACCCCCTCGCACAACCCGCCCGCCGATGGGGGCTTCAAATACAACCCACCCAACGGAGGCCCGGCTGACACCAATGTCACGGCCTGGATACAGGACCGCGCCAATACCCTGCTGCGAGGCAGCGGCTTGGAGATCCGCCACATTCCCTTCGAACGGGCGCGCACCGCGCCCAACATCCGGCAAGATGACTTCGTCGGCCCCTACGTGGCGGATCTGGCCAATGTGGTGGACATGGCGGCTATCCGCGATGCGCGCATCAAGTGCGGCGTGGACCCGCTGGGCGGCGCCTCGGTGGCCTACTGGCAAGCCATCGCGGAGCACTTCAAGCTCGACCTGCAGGTGGTCAATCCGACCGTGGATCCGCGCTTCGCTTTCATGACCGTGGACCATGACGGCAAGATCCGCATGGACTGTTCCAGCCCCTTTGCCATGGCCAAACTGGTTGGCCTACGCAACCGCTATCAGGTCGCTTTTGCCAACGATCCCGACGCCGACCGGCATGGCATCGTGGTGCCGTCCGCGGGCCTGCTCAACCCCAACCATTACCTGGCCGTAGCCATCCGCTATCTCTTTTCCAACCGGCCGCAGTGGTCCCCGCGTGCAGCCGTGGGCAAGACCCTAGTGTCGAGCGCGATCATCGATCGCGTCGTGGCCGCTCTGGGACGGCCGCTCCTTGAAGTGCCGGTGGGGTTCAAGTGGTTTGTCGACGGGTTGCTTGACGGCAGCCTCGGGTTTGGCGGCGAGGAGAGCGCCGGAGCCAGCTTCCTGCGCTTTGACGGTAGCGCTTGGTCCACTGACAAGGACGGTCTCATCCTGGCGCTGCTGGCGGCCGAGATCACGGCCCGCACCGGCAAAGATCCGGGCGAGCACTACCGTGAGATCACGGCGGCCCATGGCGATCCCATCTACGTCCGCATCGATCAGCCGGCCACGCCGGCAGAAAAGGCTCGGCTCAAGCAGCTCTCGCCCGCCCAGGTCAAGAGCAACACGCTGGCGGGCGATGCCATCACCGCCGTGTTGACCAAGGCACCGGGCAACGGCGCCTCCATCGGTGGGCTAAAGGTCGTGTCGCACAACGGCTGGTTCGCGGCGCGGCCGTCGGGCACGGAGAACATCTACAAAATCTACGCCGAAAGCTTCAAGGGCCAGGCTCACCTGGACAAGGTGATCGAAGAAGCCCGCGCCATCGTGGCAGCGGCGCTCAAGGCGTAGCAGCTCAACGCTCGATTTCTTGCTCAGCCGCTCCGCCGGGGGCATGGTTGATCAAGCGAATCTGTGATGAAATATGTTCCGCCGTTTGCCGTCCAGTCATGCCTAGCTCTCTTGTTGGGCTGCGACGTTCGCGCTGTCGCAGCCCCGCCGCCACCCCAGACCACCTCCTCGTCTGCGACCGCGGCTCCTGCCAGCAAGCCGCCGGCGCCCGCGGCTCCGGCCCCGCCTAGCAAGGCGCCCGCGCCGCCTGGCCCCAGCGTCCTGCCGGATGATGATCGCGCCCTGGTGATTCGCGACGGCCAGGAGAGCTGGACCAGCGCCACTGGCGCAGCCCGCTCCGGGTACACCGTGGTCGATCTAGGTGACGACTGGACTCCCTATATCTTCGCGGAGCATCTTGGTGCCGACGGCCAGAGCATGCCCAACCGCTACCGCCGCGTGTTCCTCGGCCTGGCCAACGACACGCTGGACGAAGATGGCGAGCCCTTGCCCGCGGGCGAGAAGAACTACCTGGAGCTCTACGGCATTCCCCCATCACTCGGCGTACTGCGCGCCCGCTTTCTGGAAGACGAGAAGCAGAGTTGCCACGAGGGCGCGAACTTGGCGGCCATGGAAGCAGTGGAAACCGTGGGCTATGTGGCGCCCGAAAAGGTGAAACAGGAAGAGCAGCGCATCGCGCGCTTGCGCAGCGATCTGGAAGACGCGCGCAAGAAGAACCACGCGCAGACCCTGGCCGAGCTGGTTGCCAAAGACCCCAAGCTGGAACCCAAGGTCAAGCTGGTCGAGCGGCGGACTGCGGAGAAGCTGGCCATGACCGAGGTGGAACGTCGCCTGGCCTGCGAAGGCATGTTCAAGCGCGGTCTGAAACACAGCCCTGGCATCTACGACGATGCCATGCGC
>PMKP01000102.1 GCA_003157775.1 Myxococcales bacterium
CTTCTCATTCCATCTCTGTGTGGAATAGCTAGCTTGTGGCTTGCCGGGCTACAGCGAAACGGTCAGCCCTTCGGCCGCGCCGATCACCTCGATGCCCGTGGCGGCATGCTCCTCTAGCCGGCGCCGGCCCCGAGCCACCAGCTCGTCTACGTCGTGATCAGTGTAGTCCTGGTCATAATGGAAAAGCGCCAGCCTCTTGACCCCGGCGCGCGCCGCACAGTCCACCGCATCTTCGAGAGACGACAAGCCCCTTTCCAGCCGCAAGGCCCGGTCCTCAGGGGTGAAGGTGCTATCGTGAATGAGCAGGTCGACGCCGTGGTAGAGGTCCACCGCTGCCTGGGGCGGGCCGCCGGAGCCATACCCGGCATCGCTGGCAAAGGCCAGAGCCTTGCCGCCAGCCTCGATACGAAAGGCCAGGGCAGGAGTGGCCCCATGCGGGTTGGCGTGGGCTCGGATGGTTGCGCAGCCGACCTGCACGTCCTTGTCCTCCCCAAGGGCGCGCATCTCGATGCGAGCACCCATGTTGCGGAAACTTTGCACCGGGAAGAACTGGGCCGCCATCTGGCGCTCAAGCACGTCTTCCAGAAGGCGTTCGCCACTCCTGCCGCCATACACGGTGAAGCGGTTGCCCGGGACATAGAAGGGACCGAAAAACGGGAAGCCCTGGATGTGGTCCCAGTGGGCGTGCGAAAGCAGCAGCGTAGCCGAACCCTTGCCTTTGCCGAAGGGGCCGGCCAAGAGAGAGATCCCCAGGTTGCGGGCGCCCGTGCCGCAGTCGAGGATGATGAGCTCGTCATTGGGCAGGCGAACCGACACGCAGGCGGTATTGCCGCCGTAGCGCACGGTGCCCGGGCCCGGCGAAGGGATGGAACCACGCACGCCCCAGAAGGTGACGTCCATCATCCCTTCCCCAGGGCCAAGTCCAGACCCTCGAATCCCGCTACGATGTCCAGCTTGGGCGCTTTCACCTTCGCCTCTTTTCGGGTAGAGGCCAGCACGGCATCCACTTCGGTGTCCGAACGATCAGGCGCGTGATGGTACAGCGCCAGCATCCGGGCGCCCGCGTCGTGGCAGATTTCGACCGCATCCGATGGGCGTGAGTGGCCAAAATGCGGAGTCTGGCGGTACTCCTCGGGCGTAAACATGGTGTCGTAGATGACCAGGTCCGCACCCTCACACAGCCGAACCACCTGGCTGCGCATCGTCCGAAGCGTCTTGTGATCGCTCTTGCTCAGCACAGAGTGCGACGAGGGCGGACCGGCAATGAACTCTTGACCAAACAGGATGTCCGAGAAGGGCGCCGTGTCCGCAATATACGCCACCTTGGCTCCGTCGATGGACAGGGCGTAGGCCGTGGCGATATAGGGATGGTTGAGGCGTGCGCAGGAAACCACCACATCATTGATTTCGAATTGGGCCCCGTCGTGCAGCTCGCGGAAGGCCACCTCGGCACGCGCCTTGTGAAAGGGCACCGGAAAGAAGGGGGAATCGACCTGCAAGGAGAGCACGCTGCGCAGGTTCTGATCGTCGCGCTGGCGGGCGTACACGAAGAGCTTGTTGCCCGCGCGGTAGAAAGGAGCGAAGAAGGGCAGGCCCTGGATGTGGTCCCAGTGGGTGTGGCTGATGAGGATGTGTGCCGCTCCCTTGCCTGACTCGAACTCGGCCCGCATCAGCTCCTTGCCCATGCGGCGGATGCCGGTGCCGGCGTCGATGATGATGCGGGTTCCGGCGGCAGAGCTGACCTCGACGCACGACGTGTTGCCACCGTACCGCTCGGTTCGCGGTCCCGGGACAGGCAAAGAACCCCTGACGCCCCAGAATCGTATTCTCATGTTCAGGCGGGGCTCCCGTGCATGGCCTGAGGAAATTCTATCACAGCGGCAAGATCCGCGCGCGGGCACCGTATCTTGCCGGAATTCGCGAGGATGGATTCATCCGGACAACGTCTTGATCAGGGCGAAGTACTCGGTGCGGCTGTAGGGCTGGTTGAGGATGTGGAACTCTTTGCGGGCAAGCCCCACGCAGCCCGTGCAGTAGGTGCAGTCGCTGCACGAGGCGCACTGGACGAGATAGGCCGAACCGGTGCAGCCTCGCGAGTCTTGGCAGTGGGAACAGTCGTGGCAGCCGGTGCAGCGCAGGCAATGCGAACTGCCGGTGGTGGCCTCGCACCCGGTGCAGTGGGTGCAACGGTAGCAATTGGTGCAGCCGGAGCAGAACATGCAGCGCAGGCAGCCCTGGCAGTCTTGGCTGCGGAAGCTGCCGGCGTTCTCTTCGGGCACGCCCGCCTCGCGGCGCAGGCGCTGCAACTCGGCTTGGAATTCCGTGCGGGTCATGGCCCGTGACTATACTGCCGGACGAGCAAGGTGTGGCGGTTGTCTGTCGACGGCCGCCAGTTGACTTCCTATAATCCGCGCTTCCATGTCCGACGAAACGCCAAGCCCAATCGCCAAACCCCGCAAGCTGTCCAGGCTGGCGCGCGTCCGCAACATCGGCATCGTGGCCCACATCGATGCGGGCAAGACCACGGTGACCGAGCGTTTCCTGTACTACGCCGGCCGCATCCACAAGATCGGCGAGGTTCACGATGGTGAGGCGCAGATGGACTGGATGCCGCAAGAGCGTGAGCGCGGCATCACCATCACTGCCGCTGCGACCACGCTAGAATGGAAGCGGGCGGGCGAGACGCACGAGATTCACCTCATCGACACGCCCGGCCAC
>PMKP01000001.1 GCA_003157775.1 Myxococcales bacterium
GGGGAAGCGCTTGAGGAATGGAATCGTCTCTTTCGAGACCCCACCACCCACGACGACTTCCAGACCCTTGGCACGAGCCGCTGCCACTACTCTCGATGCAATCTCGAAGATTCGGTCGTCGTTGACGTTCTCGCGCACCAAGCCTAGCGAACCCGTAAGATCCACGCGCCCGATGACGACCCCAGAAAGCCCGGTAATATCGTACTTGTTCAGCAGCTCCTCGATGTTGTTGCAGGCGGTGATCGTCTCGATGTTGACGAGGAACTTGACCGAATCCACTTCGTCCTTCGGATAGGCGATCCTCGCTGACCCCAGGTACTTCTTCAAGGCGTAGGCTGACTCGATCATCGGACCGACGATGCAGGTGACCCCGATCGCGCGTGCGTCGTAAAAGTCTTTCAGTGCCTCGCAGCCGCCGATCTTTATTGTGAAATCTAGGCCGGCCTTGGTGACAACTTCCTTGAGGCGAAGTGCCTCTTCCAGCCTAGTGCCCTCAGCCTCAAACTCGGCCTTGACGCCCACCACGTGGTGGTTTTCTCGAAGTTCCCTGAGCTGCTCGACCATTCGTTTCTCTAGTGGATTCATCAGAATGTCCTCTCCTTGTGGGCAGCACCTGGCTCAGGCAGGCCTCAGTGTAGTTCCCTCTTGATGAAGGCTTGCAGGGATGGGGCAACCACCCTATCGATATCAACCCGGCGCTTCTCCATCTTGCCAAATCCACGCGTCAGGATGCAGTTTACCCCGTCAACGGTATTCTTCTTATCGCGCCGCATGGCCAGGACTACTTCGTCGAGGTCTACTTTTGCCAGAAGATCCCCATACGGCTCACACCAAGGCAGTAGTTGCGTGCGCACATCGTCGAAATGTGCATGGTCAGTCATACTCATCTGGATCGAAACGTAGGTTGCGGTGAGCATTCCAAGAACCACTGCGATTCCATGCGGAATGCCGTAATGGGTTGCAGATTCGTAGGCATGCCCGAAGGTGTGCCCGTAGTTGAGCAAATTGCGTCGCCCGCGATCGAACTCATCTTCCTCGATGTAGCCTTTCTTGATCTCGAGGGAGCGATGAATCCATTTGGCAATTGCCTGTGGCTGACCGGATAGACTAGCCAGATCGCGCATCAGTTCTCGGAACTCGGATTCGCCCGTCAGGAGCTGGAACTTGATGATTTCGCCGACTCCGGACCGAATCTCATCCCAGGGCAGCGATCGGAGTGTCGCGGGACAGAGGAGGACTCGATGCGGCGGGTAGAAGGTGCCAATCTGATTCTTGAAGGAACCGATATTGATGGAACTCTTGCTGCCAATGCATGAATCGGCTTGGGCCAAAAGCGTGGTTGGAACTAGCTCCCAACCAATGCCTCGAGCCAGCACGGTCGCTATGAAGCAGCCTATGTCTTGCACGACACCGCCGCCCACCACTACCAGATTGCCATCACGTTTGAGACCCTTGCCCAAAAGGTCGAGAAAGACCGGCCCGATTGCTTCGTATGACTTCCGCTCTTCCGTAGCCTCTATCAATACCGTTCGCAATTCGGGAAGGCGCCCGCGAAACGCTGCTGCGTGGTGCTGCAGGAGCACTTGGTCAACCAGCCAATGCGAGCGCTCGGGAAGGGAGCTTGCGTCCAGCGCAGACGCGAGGTCGTCGAACGATTCGACTGAGTAGGGATGCGACTTACTCTGGATAATCATGTCCAAGTCCTCAAAGACAAGTGAAGCCGCCGTCCACAACTACCACCTGACCCGTGAGGTACGAGTTCGCTTCCGACACCAGGAAACCAGCAATCCTTGCCAGCTCTGCCACGCTAGCCAGTCGTCGAAGTGGAATCAGCCCACGAATCCGCTCCAGAGCCTCGGGGCTATTGTTCGCCCGTGTCAAGTCGGTGTCCACATATCCCGGGGCCAGCGCATTCACCAACACGCCACCGGGACCGTATTCCACAGCGGCGCTTCGGGTCAAAGCGTTCAGTGCTGCCTTGGTCATCGAATACGCGGCCCTGCGCTCCCTGGTCACCAGACTGAAGATACTTGAGAGATTGAGGATCCTCCCCCAACCCCGGGCAACCATGCCAGGAGCAAATGTCTGAACCAGACGCAATACCGCTCCGAGATTGACCTGAACCATCGCTTCCCAGGTTGCCAGCTCGATGTCCGCCACGGCATTGAGCACGTTGGTCCCTGCATTGTTGACTAGGATGTCGACCTTTTCGTCACGATGACTCAGTAGCCAACTCTCTACCGACTGCACAGCAGCTAGATCCAACTCCCGCCTCGGTGGCGCGAGAACGCTCACTCCGCTCGCCTGCAGCTCTTCGACGATAGCCCGACCGATCCCTCTTGCCCCGCCCGTAACTAGTGCTGTGTATTGTCGTGGGGCTTGCGTCATGGCTCGTCTACCGGCACCAACATGTTACTGAGGAATTCTTCGCGTTCCAAAAACGGGGCCATGTCCTCCAGCGGCTTTGACACCATTCTGCCGTCAGGTAGACGCATCGAGGAAAGCTTGGGCTCGAAGGAATAATCCAACGTCAACCTCACCTCCCACACCACCGGGCCAGCAATTGCCGACACTCTGCCTTGATGCGCCTCGACCTCTTGGAGTCGAGTCGAGCACAAGTAGGGCAGATCGTACGCTGCCGCCAACCGTTCCAGGTTTGGAAAACTGAGGCCAGATGTATTCCCACAACCATACTGGGCAGCGAAGAAACTCGTCTGCGTCTGCCGAATCGAAGAGTACCCGCCATTATTGAGAACCAAGAGTTTTACCGGCAGGTGGTTGTGCGAAAGGGTGGCGAGCTCTTGCAGATTCATCTGAAGGCTGCCGTCACCAGCCAGGCAC
>PMKP01000128.1:0-2582 GCA_003157775.1 Myxococcales bacterium
CGCGGTGTGGTGGTGATGTCATGGACGCGAGAATGGAGGCATTCTTTCCCGAGCCCGAGGCGAAGCCGGTTGATAGTGGGCCAGCGCAGAGCCACCGGATTCACGGGCAGATCCCACTCGCCGCTTTCGCGGAACTGAGGGTCACAAGTCAGCCCGCCCGGCAGGTTGGCGACCGCGCCGAGCCTGCCAGGATTATCTGTCGCACGTGGCATTACCGCTTCGAGACTCAGGCATGGTGGCCACGCAAGACTGAGCCGGGCGTCTACATCTCGGCACGCGACGCGCGCGCGTTCCTGGCCGCGGTGACGGCTGCGGTTGCGGCGCTCGAACAGGACGAATATTGACCATGACTAATAAGAGACGCAAGAGACGGACAGCGGGCGAAATGGCGACGCTGCGAGGGGAGATCAAGGCAGTTCTCGCTGAGGACAACCCGCAGACCGACCGGAGCATCTTCTACCGCCTGGTCAGTCGCGGCGCGGTGCCGAAAACTGACGAAGCCTACAAGGGCACCGTCGTGCGGCTTCTTTCGGAGATGCGGCTAGATGGTACGATCCCATGGGGGTGGATCGTCGACGGCACGCGCGTCCAGCGCAAGCCGGACACCTCAAGCAGCATGGCCGAGGCGATGGAACGCTTTCAGGAAGGCTACCGGCGCGACATGTGGCGGAGCAAGCCGGACTACGTCCAAATCTGGTGTGAAAAAGACGCCTGTGTTGGGGTGCTGATGGAAGAGACGTGGGCCTTCGATGTTCCGCTGATGAGTTGTCGTGGCTTCTCGTCACTCACGTTCTTGCACGACGCGGCCGAGGAAATCACCCGGCAGGGGAAGGACACCTACCTTTACTACTTCGGCGACCACGACCCCAGCGGCCGGGCCATCGACAAGAACGTGGAAGCACGCTTGCGGGAATTCGCGCCCACCGCCGATATTGAGTTTCAGCGCGTGGCGGTGACGTTGGAGCAGATCGAAACCCTGCATCTGCCGACGCGCCCAACCAAGACGACGGACTCACGCGCCAAAGGCTTCAAGGGGGAGTCGGTGGAGATGGACGCTATCGAGCCGAAAGAGCTGCGGCGGATCGTGCGAGGCTGTATCAGCCGTCACCTACGTCAAGAGGAAGTCGACGCCAACGAGCGCACGGAACAGCTCGAACGCGAAACCCTGGCGGCATACTCCAAAGGGTTCGCAGCCCTCGGGGGTGAGGCGTGAGGTACTTTGACGCGCGCACCGTCGAGAACCGACGCAATAGGCTCGCGCTGGCTGCGCGTTCGGGCCCTGCCACGTGTCCAAGTACCCCCAAGAACGGCCCGCTTCGCGACGTAAGCGGCCCTACAGTAAGGCCCGCGCGCGGCCTATGCAAACGGGGCTCTATCGCGCCATCCCCTACGAAAACAGGCACAGCGGCCCACGCCCTACCCTCGGCCGTTGCCAAACGCCAGGGGGCTGTCGTGCCGCCGGCTCACGCGCAAAGAGGTGGCCCGCTGCTACCTAGGCGTCCGCATCTCGCCGTGGTACGGCAAGCCCCGAGCGGATGAGCTATCCGCGGTGATAGCAACCGGCTCACCGACGGAGAAACCCGCCACCGCCAAAGGACAGCGGCGTCACCGTGACACCAACATCAGACGCCGCGCCGTGTAGGTCGATTGTTCTTGCATAGTAACTAACAGGCTAGTAACGTATGAGTATGCTCGACATGGAAAACTCGCAGAGAAGTAAGAAATCGGCGAAGGTGGCAGATGTGGGACGGCCACGAACGCGACCACCCGGGGAAGACACCATCTTGTCACTCAAGGTGACGGATGATCTTGTCTCCGCGTTGGACGTCGAGGCCAAGGCCATGAACGCGGATCAACCGGCTGGACGCGCGGCTATCAGCCGCGGTGAGTTGATCCGCATTCTGCTGCACGAAGGGCTGGCGGCTCACGCCAAGGCCCGCGCCGAGCGCACGAAGCCGCGCAGCTAGCGCGCTCCGCCCGCCTACCCGTTCCCCCCGCAACGAAAACGTGCCCGCGCTGTATCAGCAGCCGGACACGTGGCCCCGAACAGAGGAGGTATTCGAGACATGGATAGCCTATCAGAACGATCCGACCGCGCAACAAAGGCACTGAGGGAATACGGCGCCGCCCACGTCGTCATGGCGAGCGCGGCCGAGAGAGTGGTCGACATGGTTGCGGCGAAGACTTTCACGCCGGCCGAGGCGATCGAAAGCCTGGCCATGTTCGCAAGCCAGTATCGCGACAAGCTGCGCGCGCTGGACGCAAAGGCCGGAACATGACCGCCTCGCCGCTCCGTAAGTGGTGGCACAGTGCCGCCCGTGCTCGACGGCATGGGCTGGCGCTGCTGCCACCTGTGCAGTTGCCTTTCCCTGAAGACCGGGCCCGGGCAACAGTGGCGCGCTACCGCGCTCTCTTTGCCGCCGTGTCCAAGACCGGCGACGCGGTGGCTGAGGCGATGGCCAGCGGTGCGCTCACGCCGGTCGAGGCGTTGGCCGTGGTACGCAGGCACGCGAAGCGGCTCCAATTCGACCTAGCGGCGATGGAGAAAGACGAGGTGCGAACATGAGGCGCGCCCTTTGGAT
>PMKP01000128.1:2721-2855 GCA_003157775.1 Myxococcales bacterium
AACCACAGCAGCGCGAGCTGAGAATCGTCCAGGGCACGCGCAAGAAGGTGGCGGCGACGCTGCGGCGCCACGGCTACCGAGTACTCACGGGCGGGCCCGCACCCTGGCCGCAAGGGGTGAGCTCGTGAGCCTCA
>PMKP01000249.1 GCA_003157775.1 Myxococcales bacterium
AGCCCCACCAACGAGGCCACCGTCGGATTCGTGCGGCCATGCTCCATGTCCTGAAGGTGCTTGGCCGCGAGCCGAGCATGCTCGGCCAGATGCTCCTGACTCAGATTCTGCTCCTCTCGAGGCTGCCGGATTCGTTTCCCGAGACTTTCCACCGCAAGAATCACTTCTGGCGCGGAGCGCGCATCGGAGCGATAGTTCCTGCGAGCTTTGCGGCAGGCGCGAGGCACTCTCGAAAGCAGGCCCCAATGCCGGACTAGTCACCACCGGCGTAGTCCGGTTACAATGCGGCAGACCAACCGGAGGCGCTATGGGCTATCTGATTGCAGCGGCACTGTTTCTCTACGCGGTGTGGGTGTTCTTTGATGCGTACAAGCTTCGGAAACATACTCTCAGGGAAGCCGCCGGCTGGTCTGCCGGCACGTTGGTGCTCTGGCTTTTGATCGTTCCGGCGTACTTCGCCAAGCGCAACCTCAGGGCGGGCGAGACCCGCGAAGGGGGTACAGGCTGGAACTATCTCAAGAGCCTTGTCGTGCTGTGGACCATCGTCATGGCCGCAGTTGGCGCCCACTACATTTTGGCCGCCAGCGAAATCGCGTCTACTGCTCACAACGGCGCAGCGCAGGCCGGCGCAGCCATCGGCGCCACGCTCGGGATCGGCCTCCTGGCCTCCGTGTGGTTCTTTCCCGTGGTGGGCGCTCTCCTCCTCGGCCTGGTTCTCAAGAAGACCAGCATCGTTGAGAAAGGCCCCACCGGGCCTCTCGCGCTCCAGGTGACGGGGGCCATGACACCGGGCCTCACCGCATGCCCGACGTGTGGAAACGCTCCTCTGAAGGGCATGCCCTGTCCGACATGCGGCCGAAGCGCTTCGCCAGAACGAAAGCGCAAGGGGACGATGGCTGTTGTGGGGATCATGGCGGCAGCGCTCGTAGTCGGGCTTGTGGCCGTCCGGCTGTTGAAGGGGCGCGAGGTTCCCAAGGCGATTCCGGCCATCGCGCCAAGCGAAGGCGCCACCGTAAGCCCACGCGCACCTGCTGTTCACACCGCGGCGGCTGCTGACCAACCGGCGACGCATAGCCTGAGCTTCGCTGCTTTCAGGGGTGAGCTTCTCAACGAGTGCGACGACCTCGAAATCACTGGTTCTGTTCAACTCACAGATGCTGGCCCTTTGGATCTGGAACAGGCATTCGCGGCCATTTCCGATAGTCCGAGGGCCAAGGCGAAAGAGAACCTACTCACCAGATTGAGAAGGCAGTGTGGTGAGGAATTTCGCGACCGAACACCCCTGGCTACCTGCATGTGGGCCAAGGACTACGCAACCGGAACCCTTCGCGGACGCATCGCCCACTATTCTGCCAAGGACGTGTTCAGCAGCGACTCGCTCATGAAGGAATGCCTTTCAGTTTGGCACGGGAAATGGAACGCCGTCTCGCGAGACTCGGAAGAGTACCGGCGGGCAGCATCGCAGGAGGCAACCCCTGGCTCGCCTGCGATCGTCAGCGATGGACAAGGCACGCTTCAATTCGGAAAACCGACTGTGAAGGATACCGGCTTCGGCATGACCAGGGTCATGGTTCAAGTGAGGAACGTGACTGACCGGCAGATCAGTTGCATGGTGACGGCCACGTTCACGAAGAGGGACACGATCTTGGGCACTGCAAACGGCAGTGTGAACGACCTTCGTGCTGGCTCCCTCAAGACAGCGGAACTGATGTCCACGGATCAAGTCCGTGGCTACGATACGGTTAGGCTGGAAACCGGGGGATGCTTCTGAAAAGTGTGCGACGTGGACAAGAAGCGCGGGACAAAGCGGCGCCGGCAAGTCGAGCGGGCCGCGCCAATGAAGCCAGTTCACACCGGCGAGGCGATTGCGGACCCGGTGGGGCAAGGAGGCCAGGGATGGGGCGAAAGACGCGCAGGAGCGAGGCGCCAAGCCACCAAAGGCCGATTCGCCGGACCCTTCGCCCCCTGAAGGCTGGGCAGGCGACTTGCCGAGCTGGCTTGCCCATTGTGCGGCGAACGGCTGGGGAGAAGACTATTTGGCATGGGCCTCTAAACTCCGCGCCTCACGTCAAGACAAACCAGCGATCGCCAGCGCGGCGAAGGCGGAGCCCGCTACACCAGCCAAGCCCGCGGTCGTGCACCAGCCGAGCGAAGACAGCGCCCAAAGCCCGTTTGCGCGGGAAATGGACTACTGGCGGGCTTTCTACGGCAAGGGCGGTCCCGGCGAAGTCTTGGTGCAAGCGGGGCTCTTCCTCGACCCTGATGGAAAATTGGTTCCGGCGAAGTCTTTACCCGAGCCCAAGACACCGCGCGCCCGACTCATGCAAGTGGTGCGGGGCATGGCTGAGTTTGCCATTGAAGCCTACAGGCCCGGCCCGGTGGTGGGCCAGCCCCTTCGCTATATCCTCGATGAGCTGGCCGAGGGTATCGCGGCGATGCGGGCTGCGCCGGGCTCACTTGAGTACCAGGTAGCGCTGGCCGGGGTGTACAGTGGGATGCGCGGAGACGCGGTCTACGTCGCCAAGTGGGAGAAGAGCATTCGCGAAGCGTGGCGCAAATACGAGGTAGGCACAAAGCCAGCCGACGATCCCAAACTCATCCACAGCCTACTTGCCGACGCTCTAAAGGTCGTTGGTGTGCTCAAACCGCGCGACTGGATCAAGGGCTTGCCTGCTGACCACCGCGAGCAAAGGTCTGTGTTGGGTGATTTCAGGGTGGAAAGGTGCGACTGGGATGAAGGCACCGAGACGGCGAAGGCTGCGCTCTACGATGAATACGTGAAGTGGCTGGCTGCAGCCAAGCTTGCCCACCCCGAACGCTACGGCAACAGCGAACCTCTCAAAATGAAGGCGTTCGCGCGTGAGTTGAATTTGTCGCTCGCCACGATTGAGGCGCGCCCACACTTGAAGTGGACCGAGGAACGGAAAGAAACTTGGAAGGGGATTCGCATCCTTCCGCCAGGTGAAGAACCCGCTGGGGACAAGGCCATCCGGTGGAATGCGGACGCTGCAGAGGCCCTCCGGCGATCGCTTGCAATGCCGCCAAAGCGGACCTAGGGAATTGTTCCTGGTGCCGCAATTGGGCGCCGGGGAACAAATCGCATCCCGCGACACATCGGGTTTTCCGCGGGCGTCGGAACACAATGGAGTTGTGTCTAGCACAACACACGCCAAGCCGACCCACACCACAACGACCCTGACGCCCGTCGAGCGGGCCGCCGTCACCACTCTCATGCGCACGCACGGCATCCGGCGTGCCCATGAGATCCTCGGCGTGGCCCGGCACGCGATGGAGCGCGCTGCAGGCGGGCTTACCGTCCAGCGCGGGACTGCGGCGCTTGTCCGCGCGGCGCTGGCTCGGACTGAGTGCGCAACGTCGGAGGTGCCGCGATGTCTGCCATGAACGACCCCCAGGCCACACGCATTCTCCGACGTCGGCAAGTGGAGGCCCTGATAGGACTTCGGCGCAGCGCCATCTATGCAGCCGTGGCGGCGGGCCGATTCCCGCGGCCAATCAAGTTGGGTCCGCGCTGCGTGGGCTGGCTCGAACATGAAGTCAACGGATGGATCGCTGAGCGGGTGGCTGAGTCCACGCAAGGGTCCGTCGTGGGAACCAAGCCATGACCATTGCCTTGACTGTCGCGCCCACGTCTACGATCCCTGTTTATATAGGGGCGCCCAATGGCAAGCGCAGGTGCTCCACCGCTGCGTTTGCTGAACGGCTCCGGCGGGCTGCGGACGAAGTACGCGGCACAGACCCGATAGGCTCGATTCTCCTCGATAGGGCGGCATGGAACCTGTCCCGGTGCGCGCGTGCTGGAAGATCGGGTTCCAGCTGGCGCTGTGAAGCAACGTATTGTCCACGGTGCGCGCGTAGGAAGGCTATCCGATACCGAAGGCGCCTCGAACGTCGGATGCGCGCACGAGTGCGCAATGGTGCTGCGGCGCACGGCTTCGCGCTGCTCACACTCACGGTGGTAGCGGCCGGTGCGCGCCAGGGTTTTCGCGTTCTTCAACGCGCCCGTGCGCGTTTCGTGCGCCGTAGACCAGTACGCGCGGTGCTGGCTGGTGGTGAAGGCCAGGCCCACGTCGAACCGGCCCGCGGCGACGAGATGGACGTGTGGAACACCCACCTGCACGCGATCGTCGAGTTGAGACGCCGCTTCCGGGACCTGGACACCAGCGCGCTCTCGTCCACGTGGGCGCAAATTCTCACGAAGCTCGGTGCGCGCGGTTCTCTCAACCTGCAACAGTGCGAGAACCTGATGGCGGAGTCGTTGCGTGATCAAGCCCCATGATGGCTGCTTCCACGCCGCTGCATTCTACGTCTCTCAGCGAAGACCGGCCGCGTGGCTCCAAGACCCCGCGGCGGTGCTGGCATTGCGCTTCACATTCCTTGCCGAGACCCCGCGCCTGGTCTTCACCTGGGGGACCTGGCGAGCACCACCACGGCGACGCGCCAGACGACCGGCGAAGCCCTCGGAGAAATGACCATGACAACCTCGAACCCTAGAAAAGGACGGCGGCACAGCGATGGATGACCACCCCGACGTCAGCGGAAACGAGTTGCCAGATCCCCTTGTCCTTTCCGATGGATCCGGTAGCCCCCCACCCCCGTCTGAAGGCCCGAAGATCGACCTGCGTGACCCCCACGCCGTGCGCCGAGAGCTGGCCGCCGTCTATCGCGACATGCGCACCAACCGCATCCTGCCGACGGATGGCACGCGGCTGGCGTATGTCTTGGATCTGCTCCGCCGTGCGTTCGAGACTGGGGACTTGCAGGACCGCATCGAGGATCTGGAACTGACGCTGGCCGTTCGGAAGAGAGGCGCCCATGACAACAAGCCAAGACCATCGCGTTTCAAAGCTCTATGACGCCTTGACCTCCAAAGAGAAGGGAGCGGCGGTCTTCGCTTGCCTTATGAGGTTCGACACGGCTACCGCGGACCGCATCGTGGCTACGGTGCCGAGCAAGGTTTATCGGACGCAAGATCTGGAGTTCAGCGACCGGCTGCGCCACCTTGGCGACATGGCTACCTTCTGGGGACTCCACCACTGGCGCGAGATGACGGCGATGACGGCTGCTCTGGCGTTGGTGGACCACGCCTGGCAAACCGAGAACAACGACTTGGGCGAGCAATACTTTGAGGGCTTCCAGAATGCGCAAAGCCACCTGGTCGCCCTGGATGCCATGCTGGAAAACATCTGCGCCGAAAACGGCGTGGACCCCGAAGCCGTTCGGATGATGGCAGGGGTGCCGGACACCTTCACGCCCATCGGCGAGCCGCCCCCGGACCCGGACTTCGATTCGGAGTTCCGGGGGATCCTGTCCAGGTTGGCCAGGTGACTGGAGTGGTCGCGCGACGCCTTTGCGCCAGTCTTGTCGCCACGCCCTCCCGTCCGGTGCATACTAGACGGCAAGAGGGGCCATGACGGTCACGGTCGATCTGCCAGATGCTGCTATGAAGGCGCTGCACGCAACCACCAGCGATGACGCCATGGTGAATCTGCGCCTAGCTGCCGCCATGAAGCTCTACGAACTGGGACGGATCTCATCTGGGGCTGCGGCCGAGCTGGCTGGAATTGGGCGAGTGGAATTCCTGGACCGGCTGGCGGAATTCGGCGTCAACGCCTTCCAAGAGAGCCCGGAAGATCTGGCGCACGACCTCGCCACCCTGCGATCCCTTCGTGGCTGACACCGTCTCGAATACCTCGCCGCTGATCTACTTGCACCGGCTGCGACGTCTTGATCTGCTGCCTCTTTCGTTTGGCAGGGTGATCGTTCCCTCTCAGGTTGACCAGGAACTCACGCGAGGCCGCGAGCGGGGGTGCGACGTTCCAGACCTGCGCGCCCAGCCCTGGATCGAAATCAGAAGTGTCGCGCTGGATCACGACTACCCGGAGCTGGGTCCCGGAGAATCTGGCGCGCTTGATCTGGCGCGGACTCTGCCTGATGCGATCGTGATCCTCGACGACGGCGCGGCCCGTGCGTGGGCGGCCCGCCTGGGCATTCGTTCTGTGGGCACGGTCGGAATTCTCATCGAAGCGAAACGGCATGGCCGTATTGAACGGGTGGCGCAGGACCTGGATCGCCTCGCCAAGCTGGGCTTTCGCATGGGGCCTGCCCTGCGGCAGCGCGCGCTTGCCGAATGCGAGGAAGGTTGACGACCAGTGGGATCGTTGGGAGCACGCCACCCGCGGCACTGGCCCCCAAGAACGGCTTTCCGGGGGTAACTTTGGGGGTAACTCGCCGTCGAGCACCTGACAAAGCTCAACGATTCTGCGTCGCTGCGCGGGCAGTTCGGTAGCGAGACCCAAAAGGGGTTCCACGAAAGTCCGCGAACGTCCGGCAAGTGGCAACGATCACACGGATTTCCCGGAGAAATGTAGTACTGGGCTACAGAGTCGACCTGATCGAGGCGCAGCTAGCCCACGCGGTGAAGGACGCCAACGGCCGCGCGTACAACCGGACCAGTTTTCTGGCCGAGCGTCGCAAGATGATGCAGGGCTGGGCGGACTACCTCGACAAGCTGCGCGCGAGCGTGAAGGTGATTCCGTTCAAGCAGGCGGAATGGGCGTAGTGGTGTGAACTGACTACGTGCGTCCATGCGTTTCCTCGGGTAGGATATGGTTATGTCCCCGGCCGTGACAGCGAGTTCGCTTCCCCATATCGACATTGCGACCCTCTACGGGCCGATGTCCGTGCTGGGACCGCTGAACCCAGCCGAATCGCCCGATAGCCAGACGCTGTTGGCGTGCATCGACAATTTGGAACGCACCACGCGCGCCTCGCTTTCGGTTGAGCTTGACCAGCCGCTGCTCGAAACCTCGGTCGACGAGGTGAAGCTG
Organism: Myxococcales bacterium; assembly: GCA_003157775.1. Classification (GTDB taxonomy): domain Bacteria; phylum Myxococcota_A; class Polyangia; order Fen-1088; family Fen-1088; genus Fen-1137. Next base: position 6,849 of record PMKP01000249.1, read on the forward strand.
GCCGGAGATCGCGAAGAATGGCAAGCCACGCTTGAAACCTGTCGTCAAACCTTCGAGCTGCTGAATGGAACCAAGGCTCGTGTCTTCCGCCGATGGGTTTCGATGAAACTGCCAGAGCGAGCCGCCACCTTCATTCAACTTCAGGATCGAGCGATTGCCCACTACCAGCAGATGATCGCGTGGCTCGCATTCATGCTCGGCGAAGATGACGAAATGGCCATCCAGCGCAGCCTGGTTGCCACTGACGAAGCCATTCGTGCTCCTGCCCCCAGCGTTGCACTGAACCTCGGCTAGCCGTGGGCCTGCAACTCAAGTCCTCGCAGTATGCTGCGGAGCAGATCAATCAAGCCCGCGCCAACGCAGACGCAAGGCCAAACTCGGCACACGCCGCCCAATGGCGGGCACTCAGCAAGCTGTTGCTGGAGGTCATCGCCAACGAGGAGCACGCCTTTTCTCCCGCTACTGCTCTCGGACAGCGCGGGCCCGTGAATCTCTCGGGCGTCAGGAGAGCCAAGCTCGGCCGGGAGAGAGTCTTCTTCCTCGCGTCCCGTCAGAAGCAACTGGCCATCGTTTTCATGCTGGGGTTCCGCAACGAGGGGGATCGCAACGACGCCTACGTCGAGATCGTCCGCCGCATCCGCCGTGGCGAGTTCGATGAACAGTTTCGCGAAGCCGGGGTTGCCAAGCCGGACTTGTGAGCCGTTCCCCGGCTTGGCTTCGCGGGGGGGCCGCTTCGGGACCAAGGCCAAGCAAGGACCCAGCACACTGCGACGTTGTTGGGCAATGGGAAGGTGCTCGTCGCCGGCGGGTACAGCGGCACCGCGATTCTCGCGAGCGCGGAGTTGTACGACCCAGCGGCTGGGACGTTCACGGCGACCGGCAGCATGACCGTGGCAAGGCGGGGTCTCACGGCGACGTTGCTATCCAACGGAAAGGTGCTCATCGCCGGCGGAACGAGTTCCGGGCAAATCGAAGCGAGCGCGGAACTATACGACCCAGCGGCCGGGACATTCACAGCCACTGGCAGCATGACCGAGCGCATGGATTCGCACACGGCCACGTTGTTGGGCAACGGGAAGGTGCTCATGGTCGGCGGCTGGTACATAACTAGCGACAATTACGGTGAACCGATTGAGACTACTCTCGCGAGCGCGGAACTATTCGATCCGGTTGCGGGAACATTCACGGCGACCGGCAGCATGACCATGGCAAGGTGGGGTCACACGGCGACATTGTTGTCCAACGGGAAGGTGCTCGTCGCCGGCGGGGAGAATGACAGCGGGTATCTTGCGAGCGCGGAGCTATACGAAAACAACCCCGACGGCGGGTTTCAGCCGTAGCGTGGCCGAGGCTGACAACGTGGCCCCGTTCCGCCCGAAGGCCGCCAGCCCTGCCGGGTAGCGCCCCACTATTTTCGCTTCTTCGGCGCCGTCTGCGCCAGGTTGTCGCATAGGATGCGCCAGTCGTCGCCTGTCTCGGTGAGAAAGATGCCGATGCGTGCGGTGAACCGGGGGTCGATGCTTTCCATCGTGGAGGTGTGCACGATGATTCCCACCACTGTGATTTCGCGCCGTGGCTCGTCGATCTGGACGGTGACCCGGATGCGGGTGCCCACCGGCCGGGAATCGGGCATGACCAGCAGCATGCCCCGCTGGCTCGCGTTCATGATGCGCGAGTGGATGGCCGGACCCAACACGTCGACCTTGATGAGTGCGGTGGCTTCGAGCGCCAGCCGGGGTCCGTCGCTGCGTCTTTCCATGGGCACCAGGAAAGCTTCTCCGGTCGCCCTACAAGCTATGGCTTCTTGGCCTTCGTCGCCGAATCGGCACCGGCCGCCGGGCTCGCGGGGGCGGTGCCCTTCGTCGCGGGAGTTTGGCCGGCTGCCGGTGGCCCTTCCGGGTTCGCCTCGGCCGTCTCAGGATTGCGTTCCCACTTGTCCGCCCGGCCTGATCCAGTCGTGTCTATTCCGATGCGGTCCAGCCGGCCGTTTTCGTAGTACTGCCATTCGTCGGGCTTGCCGTCGCCGTTGCTGTCGCGCTCGACGCGAACCAGCTTTCCGCCTTCGTAGAATTCCACGTAGTCGGGCCTGCCGTCGCCGTCCAGGTCGCGCTCCATGCGCACCTTCCTGCCGTCCTGGTAGTAGACCCGCTCGTCGAACTTGCCGTCGAAGTCCAGATCGAAATCCTCGGTCATGAGCATT
>PMKP01000161.1 GCA_003157775.1 Myxococcales bacterium
GTCTTCATCAACAAGAAGCTGGCCCTCGACCTCGGCGGCATCCACATGCCGGTTGAGGGTACGGTTTCGCTGGACGCCGCAGCCGCCACTAAGTTCAACAACATGAAGTCGGGAAACGTGTACCAGATCTCGGTGTTCCAGGCCGAGCGGCAGACCACCTGCTCGTCGTACAAGCTGACCCTGAGCGGATTCAACGCGGCGCCGACCGAGTGTGTGCCCACCTGCGGGGACGGTGTGACTGTCGGCGACGAGGAATGCGACTGCGGTAACGGCAAGGTGCCCACCCCGGCGAGCTGCCTCGGGCCCAACGACAACCCCTCCTACAACGGCTGCACTTCGCAGTGCACCTGGGGAGGCTTCTGTGGCGACGGCGTCGTGAACGGAACCGAGCAGTGCGACAACGGCAGCAACAACGATGACTATGGCGCCACCTCCGGCTGCGCCCCTGGCTGCAAGTTGCCGGCGCGCTGCGGGGACGGCATCCTACAGACTGCATACGACGAGGTGTGCGACGATGGTTCCAATAATGTGGCCAGTACCGATCCGAATGTGGCCTACGGGGCCTGCATGTCGAACTGCCAGCGGGGTGGCTTCTGCGGCGACGGCGCGGTGAATGGCGCCGAGCAATGCGACGACGGCGCTAATGATGGCACGTACGGCACCTGTAATCCCGACTGCACCCTCGCCGCCAGGTGCGGTGACGGCGTGGTTCAGGCGGACTACGGGGAAGAATGCGAGCCCACTTCATCGGACGATCCCAATTGCACGAAAGGCTGCCGTCTACCGGGCGGGTGCGGTGACGGCATGATCGAGCCGCCCGAGCAATGCGACGATGGGGCGCTGTTCAATAATGGCGACTACGGCGGCTGCGCCCCAAGTTGCATCTACGCTCCCCACTGCGGCGACGGCATCAAGAACGGACCCGAGGAATGCGACGACGGCATTCTGGACAGCTCGTACGGCGGCTGCNNATCCTGGACAGCTCGTACGGCGGCTGCACCCCGCAATGCAAGCTGGGTCCCCACTGCGGCGACGGCGTCGTCAACGGTCCGGAGGAATGCGACAGCACCAACCGGACCCTCTGCTCGGACACGTGCAAGAACATCATCTACACTTCCTACTGATTGGCTTTCTTGCGCGGGCCCAGTTCCGGTCGACTCAATGCCGGGGAAAACCAGCCGAGCGCGGTCTGCTCGATCGAGCCCGGCGCACCCGCGACCTGGTCCAGATCCGGGGCTGCTGGTGGTGCGCTTTCGTCTTCCGTCGATAGAGCGCAGGCCGAGAAGGCCGTACCGCCGCGCGAAGAGCGGAACACACCGGATGTCTCGCCGGTTCTGGCGGACGGTCAGCTCACGCGCGCGCCATCGCGCGCCTGCGGCAAACGGATGACAAAGGTCGTCCCCTGACCCAGCCGGGAATCGACCGCCACCGACCCTCCACTCGCCTCGATCACGCGCTTGACGATAGACAGCCCGAGGCCTGTCCCCTTCTGCTCGCGCACACGCAGAGCCCGAAAGAACGGATCGAATGCCTGGCGGGCTTCGTCGTAGGACATCCCCACCCCATTGTCGGAAACACGCAGCTCGTATTCTTTTCCCACCGCATGCCCGCGAATCTCGATCTCGGCCTGCACCTCTGCGCGGCGGTATTTCACTGCATTGTCTGCGAGATTGAACACGGCTTGCCGAAGCAGCCCCTCCGCGCACTGAACCTTCGCCGGCTCTACCGCCACCTGCAAGGTCACACCCTCGGCGCCCAGGCGCGCGGCCAAATCGTCGCGGACTTGCTCCGCCACCTGCACTGGGTCGCCAACCCCGCCCCGCGCCGCGCTCTCGCCGATGCGGGACAAGGCGAGCAGATCGTCGATGATTGTCTCCATGTGCGCCACCCCGCGCTGCAAAATGGCGGCCGTGGTCGTCTCTGCCGGCAACCGCTTCGCCAGGACAGATGTTGACATGCTGATGGTGCTCAAAGGACCGCGTAAATCGTGTGCCACCCGGCCGGCAAAGGCATCGAGATCCCGGTTGCGCATCTCGAGCGCCAGCGCGTGGCGACGGACCTCATCCTCGCGCGCGCGCACCAGACGAGTGCCCCAGAAGCCGATGCCAACAATCAGCAGCGCGGCGACGAACTGGAAACCAAGGGAGACGGCGATCGAGGAGTGCTGCAGCCTCTTGATTCTCGCGGCTGATCGCTCCGCTTCGCTGTCGTTGATCCGAACCAGGTCGTCGACATCGATTCCTATGGCAGCCAGGCGACCCTCGACGCCGGACAGGGCCGCACGGGCTTCAACATCGCGGTTTTCACGCGACAGCGCCAGGGTTCCGGCCAGCGGGTTCCGAATGGCGGCAAGATCCTCCTTGAGCCGCTGCCAGGCCGTCGCTTCGCTGGGACAGCTGACGAGCAGCTCGTAGGCGGATACGGCGGCGACGAAGTCGGTTTCGATCTCCGCGATCTTCGCTTCGGCCTGCGCCATGGTGGCAGCGTCGGCCGCGAGGATGTGCGCGTCGACGAGCCGTTGCTGCCGATACATGTCGGCGCGCATCCGATGCACGAGCTCGATGCTCTTCATGGCGTTGTCAACCATCAGTTCGACTTCGACGTGAGCCTTGCGCGCTTCGTACAACGCGAAGCCGTTGGTGAGGCCGAGCAGCGCTACGATAACGACGACAAGGACGACGACAACGCGCCAGTTTTGCAGCCTGCTGACGTTCACGGAGGTCAAATATGGACTCGATCCGATTCCGCGGCCAGGTTGTCGGAAATTCGCCACGCTTGAACCCGGTCTCGACCCGCGCGAGGATGTAGGCATGCGATCCTCTCGTCTCATCGGTGGCGTGCTTTGGCTCGGCCTGCTCATTTCTTGTCGCAAGCAACTGGGCGACGGGACCACATCCCAGCGTGATGTCGACGCCAACCTGGACGGCTTCATCGACGTGGTGAAATCCGGGCTGGCTCTGCCCGTCAACGCCCGCTTTCTGACCTTTGGGCCGGTGCCTGGTCCGCGCCCTTGGGACAATCCGACGGCGGCAGCTACGGTCAGTATCCAGGGGCGGAACGTCCCACTCCGGCCTGGCCGCGACGGCCTGGTCCACGAACGCTACGAAGCCCGGCCTTGTCCTCTCAAGACCATCTTCGAATGTGTGGAGATCATGGCCACTGGCCGCTTTGGCAAGGACGGTGAGATCATGTGCTTCGGCCTACAACTACAGAAGCACCCAAACCAGGTCGTGCGCCAGGACATCGCTTTCCGCTCTGCCGATTTCTGCCCCTTCCAGATGTCCGCCGGCCCGGCCCAGCAGATCATCCGCGGCCTCGAGAAGGCACAGATGGAGCACTTCCAGCGCCAGGAGCCCGACAAGTACTTGGAGTAGACAAAGGCCCGGAAACCCTCGCGGGCCCCCGGGCCTTGATCGTTTCAGTGCAGTGTTAGGAGACCGGCTTGTCGTCCACGGGTGGCGCGAAGGGCGAGTCCACGCCGGCGATTGCCAGAGCCTCGTACAGCTTCCAACGCGCTTTGGCTTCGCGCTGACCTTGCTCCATTAGGACACGCGCGCGGTCCGGCATGACCTGGGCCAACGAGCGGAAGCGGGTTTCGGTCATCGCCCACTGCTCGTAGGTCATCTTGGGCGCCTTGCAGTCGAGCTTGAGCGGATGCTCGCCCTTGTTGTAGAGCGCCGGGTTGAATCGGTACAGGGTCCAGGCGCCGCTGTCGACCGCTGCGGTCTGATTGTCCATGCCCTTGGCCATGTCGATGCCGTGCGCGATGCAATGGCTGTAGGCGATAACGATGGAGGGCCCGTCGTAGGCATCTGCCTCGATCAAGGCCCGCACGGTCTGGATATCGCTATAGCCCATCGCGACCTTGGCGACGTAGCAGTTGCGGTACGCCATAGCCATCATGCCCAGATCCTTCTTGGGCGTGGGCTTGCCGGCGGCGGCAAACTTGGCCACTGCGCCGGTCGGGGTCGCCTTTGAGCACTGGCCACCCGTGTTCGAGTACACCTCGGTGTCAAGCACGAGGATATTGACATCGCGCCCACTGGCCAGGACGTGGTCGAGGCCGCCGTAGCCGATGTCGTAGGCCCATCCGTCGCC
>PMKP01000078.1 GCA_003157775.1 Myxococcales bacterium
AACGTGAAGGTCATTGTGCCGCTGCGACCCTGCGACTCGCGCACCCTGACCGAGCAGACCCTGGGTCGCGGTCTGCGCAAGATGCACCCGCCCATCATCGACGAAGAGGGCGGCTCGTCCATGAAGACCGAGGATCTCTACGTCATCGAGCACCCCTCGTTCCGCAGCATCATCGATCAGATCAAGGACATCATCGAGGAGAAGTCCTCGGATGAGATCGAGCACACCCGCGAGTACGTGCCCGTTTTGCAGAAAGCCGATCTGACCGAGCGCGAAGCCAACGGCGTGCGCCTGGTGCGTTTCGAGGGGCTGCGCGAGGTGGTGCCTGATTGGCGCAAGTCATTCGACATGGAGCGNNGATGGGCTGGAGTTTGTGATTCCGGAGGTGCCCTCCTACCGCGACTTTGACCACGTGATTGAGATGGCGATTGCTGTGCCCATCCTGCGCGACCTGCGCACCAGCTTCCACCACAAGACGGCGGTGAAGGGCGTGGTGCGCGAGTTTCTGGAGCGCAAGACGTTCAACCTGCCCATGGGCCTGCCCCTCTATTTCGACCGCATTCCGGAAGGGCCACACGCACGCATCGCGCTGGGCAACCTGGCACGGGCCGAGGTGATCGCCGCCGTGAAGAAGGCGTTGCTGCCGTGCTTGCAGGAGGCGATCACGGCCGAACGACGCGCCACCGAGGCCCAGCTCTCCGAGCGGAAGACCGATGAGATCGCCGGCTACCAGGCGCTGAAGAAGCACGTGGTGGACGCCCCCAAGAAGAGCTGCTTTGACCGGGCAGCCGTCGAGAATGACGACGAAGAGGCGGTCGCAAGGCTGTTGGACGAGGCCAAGGATGTGACCGGCTGGGTCTACAACCACCGCAGCGGCGTCGGGTACTGCATCGAGTACGACTGGCAGGGGCTGCTGTCGCACTACTACCCAGATTTCATCGCCCGTGCCCGCATCGGCGAGGTCTTCCACAACTTCATCATCGAAGTGAAAGGCCGCTTCGATGACCGCGACAAGGAGAAGGCCAGGCGCGGCCAGCGCTACTGCGAGCTTCTGACCGAGTTCGACAAGGAGCCCTGGCACTACCTGATGTTGCTGGAGAACGAGCCCGCAGGGCGGAAGGACATCACCTGGTGGGGCCAGCAATCGCGGCGGGAGATTGCGGATTTGATGCGCCACCTGGAAAGCCTGCCGCTGCTGCCGGACATGGAGCCGCTGCTTGGCCGGGGAGCCAAGCTGGAGGTGGTGGACAGCGTTCCGGCCGCCGACCAGTTCCGCACAGCCGCGCCCGTCCACGATCTGGCGGCGGCAGCAGGTGGGTTTGGCGAGTCGCAGGCGCCAGAAGTCACTGGCTGGGCCAAGATCCATCACTCCCAGCACGCCCTCGACAAGCGAACCTTCGTGGCCAAGGTGGTCGGCCACTCCATGGAAACTGCCATCCCGGATGGGAGCTGGGCCTTGTTCCGCCTGTTCCCCGAAGGCATGGCGCCTGCCCCTGCGGCCCTCGACGGCCGGCGCGTGGTTGTGCAACTGCGAAACGATACCGACCCGGAAACGGGCGGCAGCTACACGCTCAAGCGCTGGCGTGTGGCCAAGATCGGCCGCGATGGAGGTGCCGCCGAGATCGAGCTCCGTCCCGATAACCCTATGTTCAAGCCGCTGCACATGCGGCAGGAAGATGGCCTGATCCGCGTGATTGCGGAGTTTCTCGAGGTCCTATGAGGTCTTATAGAGATGGTCTCGTCTACGGGTGTTGGAGACGCGATGCGGCCCCTCAATGCCGCAGTGAAAATCCACGGCCTCCCGCGTAGCATCCATCTCCCATCGACAAGGAAGAGCGATGGATAGTGACTCTGACAACGGCAAGGTCACGGACATCTACCGTGAGAAGTACGTCGCCTTTCTCGACCTCCTTGGGTTCAAAAGCCTAGTTTCAAATGCCGACAACCGCCCTGAGAACCTTCTTGCCCTCTTGTCCTTCGAGCCCAGGCAGGCACCGGCGGCCCAATCTACAGCGCAATCAGCTTCCGAAGGAATGCGTCGGAAGCACTTCGATTGATCGCGAATGCGGGTGACGCTATCAACGCGTTGATCGTCCTTCCCTCAAACTGTGTAACTCCTCTTGAATTCCTCCCGGCCCACTGCCGAAGGATGATAGTGCAATCAAGCAGGTTCGCCTCGAACATCGAAACCAAGACTGTGTTGACGATCCTCGTTGCATCCACACCGACAAAATAGAACAAAAAGACGGACTTCTCACGAGCCAGAAACTCTAGCATCTTATCAATATTATACGCTTTCGGGTTGGAATTAAGGATCATGATCTTCGTCTTGACGTCTGTCTCCGTGTGATATGCATCGAAGTCTCGCTCGTAGTCGCCGAGCGCATTCTCGGTCTTGAACTGGGGTAGTCCTTTTGACCGGTCCTGCAGAGCTCGGACCAATTCGCTCCGTAGCGACTCATCCTCCCCAGCGATCAGATACTCGATTATCCGACCCCGAACGTTCACATTCTCTATGAGGGACGCCAGGAGAATTTCATTTCTGAACTTCTGCACCTTCTCGTCCAATTCCTCCTTCAGCGTCCGCGCGTCGGCCGAGCTTACAAAGCTCACCGCGCGTTCAGGAGCACGAAGAATCGTTGCCTCCTCGAGGACCCCGACCTGAAATTTCTTGCCGGAAGGAGAAATATTGTTCGTGGCCTCCACCAAGCGCCGCAAATTGCCCTCAAAACCAATCCCGGCATGTATATCAAATAGTCGCTCCAGATTGCCAGCACTGTTTGGAATCCCTTCAAACTCCCGCATGATATCTGAACCATTGAAGCTGCCCTTGATGTTGTTTTCGCGAAGCTCCTGGGAACTGTGGCTGATCTTCTTCAACAACGTCGTGTTGGCTAGAAGAACGTGATTCGCGGTCGGCGTAACCAGGCACACCACGAAGGGTCTGTCGTCGAACTTCTTCAAATTAGACAGAGAGAGAACGGTGTTGGAGAAGTTGACGCTGGCTGAGGCGCTAAAACGCACCGCAAAGTCGGCGCAGTAGAATACCGACCGATCCTTCGTCAACTCAAACTTGGCTGCCACCTGGTCGGCAAGGGCACTCTTGTCGTTGATTCCGTTGCGCTTTTCAACGAAGCGAACGAGATCCTGAAGAGGACTATTCATGGAAGAGGCTAAGCGTTGATTTAGGCGTTCGTCCTGGTGGCCCCTCCATCTTCTGGTCACTCAGACTGTTGCGCTCCCAGAAAACACCATCAGCATATCCTTGAATGGATGGATCAATGGCTGCTCGATTGAGGCGTTTTTGTGCCCAACAGCAGTATTCGAGGTTCTGTTCAATCCCGAGGTAGCGCCTGTTTAGCTTCTTGCAGACAACTGCAGTCGTGCCGCTTCCCAGAAACGGGTCGAAGACAAGTGCTCCCTCCCGAGAACTAGCCAAGACGAGCTTTGCAATCAACTTTTCGGGTTTTTGCGTTGGGTGGTCGGTATTCTCCGGCATCGACCAAAACGGGATCGTGATGTCGGTCCAAATGTTCGATGGATGAGTGAGGCGAAAATTGCCTTCCTCGCATTCGTCCCAGTCCTTCGGCTTCCCCTCGGCATCTCGATATGGAGCGATGACCTTCCTCTTTAGCTTTACCGCTTCGACGTCAAAGACGAAGTCCTCGCCGACAGTGCAGAACCAAATATCCTCGGTGTTGTTCTTCCAGTTCGCCTTGGCTCCTCGTCCCTTTTCGCGTTCCCAGGTGATTCGGTTTCTGACACAGAACTGTTCCTCAAGTACCGGCGCTATCAGCGAGGATGTCTTCCAGTCCGCGCAGACATACACTGTGGCGTCTGGCTTCAGCGTAGGTTTCAATCGTGACAGAAGGGAAGCGAACCACTCTGTGTATTCCTGCTTTTCCTTCGCCTTGAACAGGTGCCCGTTGTAGTCCTTTGACAGATTGTAGGGAGGGTCCAGAACGAGCAGATCTACGAAGCCCCGCGGAAGATACTGCATTGCTTCGAAGACGTCTTGGTGAATCACCGCATTCACGAGCTGTGAGGCCTCCGCGGGCTGAGCGAGTTGCAGGAGAGTCGAGGCCAGAGCCGCTGTCTCAGCCTCGGTGCACGTAAGCGTGCGGTTTCTGGGTGCGCGTTCTTTCATGGACATAGAGATGATAAGAGGAGCAATAATGCTCTTGTTGTGGGTGAGATTTGCGCGATGCAAGTAGGACGGGTATTCATCGCCTTTCCGGCGAGATGTTCGGGTCGAAGGCTTGTGAGGAATGCAGTATATCACCCCCACGCGCTATCGCGGAAGATGGGTGGCAGCGGTGGAACCTATCTGAAGGGGTATGCCCTTGATGGCCGTTCCCCGCCTTCGAGGGGATGGGGCGGTGGATGGGGATGATAGCTGCGGCTGGCCCGATCGTGGTTCAAGCTTGTTCCGCTCCGCCCTTGCCAGTTTTTGCGGCTTTTGGTGAAGTGTTAGACTGAATTCTATGGACCACGGAGCCCATTTCCACAAGTGCGACTTCCAGGTACACACGCCTCGTGACCTCGGCTGGAAAGGTCAAGGCGCCACTACCGCGACCGAGCGGCAGCAGTACGCCCGCGAATTTGTGGCTGCCTGCCGCCAAAAGGGACTCCAGGCGGTCGCTATCACCGACCACCACGATCTCGCTCTCTTCCGGTACATCCGGGACGCCGCGGAAGCTGAGACAGACGAGATGGGGAAACCGCTGTCCGAGGACGCCAAGCTGACGGCGTTCCCGGGGATGGAGCTGACGTTGGCGGTTCCCTGTCAAGCGCTGCTCATTCTCGACTCGGATTTCCCGGTGGATTTCCTTCCGCAGGTGGTCCAGGCGCTAAGCGTCAATCAAACACCGGAGACACAGGCCCATCATGCAGAGACGGTACGGCTCGACCATATAAAGACGCTCGAAGACCTCCACGATGAGCTGAACAAGCGCGAATTTCTTCGGGACCGCTTCATTGTCTTTCCTCATGTCGGTGAGGGCGGCACTGCTACGGTGCTACGAAGTGGCTTTGCGGCCAAGTACAAAGGCATGCCATGCGTGGGTGGCTTCGTCGATGGTTCGGTTTCGCAGCATGGAAAGGGAAACAAGGAGATCCTGGACGGGAAGAACAAAGAATACGGGAACAAAGCACTTGCCATCTTCCAGACATCGGACAGCAGATCTCGCGACTTCGCCAATCTTGGCAAGCATGTCACGTGGGTCAAATGGGCTCGTCCGACCGCCGAGGCGCTCCGACAGGCCTGCCTCGCTCGATACTCTCGCATTTCCCATGTTCCACCCAGGCTGCCGTCAATACGGATCACGCGATTGGAAGTCACGAACAGCAAATTTCTCGGACCGATTGGCTTGGACCTCAACCCACAATACAACGCTATTATCGGAGGGCGCGGCACAGGCAAGTCAACCCTCCTAGAGTATCTTCGGTGGGCTCTTTGCGATCAGCCACCCACCATGTCGAACGGGAGCGAGCCGGCGGACTTCCACAAACGACGCCAGACTTTGATTGACAACACGCTGATTCCACTCGGCGCTTCCGTTGATGTGTTCTTTCTCCTCGACGATATACCGCACGTGGTGCGCCGCAAGGCTTCCGGCGAGCTGCTCTTGAGAATCGGAGACACGTCGTTTCAGCCATGTTCTGAAGAGAATGTCCGTGATCTTCTTCCTGTACGCGCATATAGCCAGAAACAGCTCAGCGCGGTCGGGGAACGTCTTGAGGAACTCCGTCGGTTCGTGCATGCACCGGTGAGAGCAGAACTCGCTGCGATTGAAGAGAAGATGTTGGGACTCAGGGCTGAGCTTCGATCCTCCTTTGACCAGCTTCAGCGCTTCCGCGAAATCAAGGCCGAGTTGACAGCTCACGAGCTTGAACGTCAATCGTTGACTGGGCGCATCGAGGGCCTCCGCGCCTTACTCAAGGGAGTCGCCCCAGGTGACCGCGAGATCATCGCGCGTCAGACAGCCTATGACGCCGAGGATCGTATCGTGGGCACGCTTGAGCGGGATGTTCAGAAGGCCAAAGCCGCCTTGGCCGCGGTGGTCGCCGAGTTGGATCGTGTTCCAACCAAGCTAGATCTCTCTGCAGCGACGGAGAACTCCGCGGTCCTCACGGCATCCCGCGACGCTCTCGCCGCTTGGGCGAAAGATGCTTCAGATAGGGTGAC
>PMKP01000185.1 GCA_003157775.1 Myxococcales bacterium
GCGCTTCTCGAGGATCATGATGAACTGGCTGGCCTTGCTGTACTTGTCCGAGTTGTTCCACGGCAGCGCGGAGTTCGCGAGCGCGGCGGCAGCGATGGCGCTCACGGGTGCGGTTACGCTGCACACCTCCCCGTAGGCGGTCTGGTCGGGCACGCCAAACACCATGCAATAGGTGTCGAGGACCTGATGGAAGCCCCAGTTCCAGATCTCGTTGCTGTACTCGACGTAGATCTTCGAGGTGTTGTTGATCGGGCTCGTCGTCGCCGCCCCAGCCGGCGCGCTCGGGTCACAGGCCGTGTTGCTGGTGTCGCCTTGTTCGCCGTAGCGAAAGAGCCGCGCCAACCGGCAGACGTAGTCGTCGCTGGCCAGCGCCGGCACGTTGATCCACACGTCCACGCCCGTTTCATTGGCGAGCGCGATGATGTCCTCGTACGCCATCCCTTGCACGGTGTTGGCGCGGCTCCCGCTGTTCGGCCAGCTCCGCTGCGACCAGTTCTTCAACGTGTTGTTGTCGTTCGTGTTGAGCGCGTCCATGAACCGCAGCGTGGAAAACGGCTGCATCCTGGTGAGAAAGTCGGCGACAAACATGCTGCCGGATTTGACAGCAGCGCTTGGGGCCATGACGTGGAAATTCGTGATTGGCGGAGCGGCGTTGAAGGTAATCCACACGGGCGTTGTCGCGGTCGAACCCTGCTGCATGAAGGTCATGGTCGCCGCATTGTGCTGGACGCCGTTGTTGGTGGTGACGGTCACCTTACCGAGGCTGGCGCCGGTTACTTTGATTGAACCTGTGCCGTCCCAGCTAAGCGCGTAGTCCCCGCTGGGGTAACTGGCGGTTACGCTTGCCGAGGCCGCTACCGTGGGGTTGCCGTTCACGTCGAGTGCAGCCGCTCCCGACCCGTTGGCGTTGTCCCACGGCCCGTTGTTGCCGGCGATCGCGAGCGCCATGTCGGCGTAGATCGCGACGTTGTTGTAGTAGCTGAGAGAAGGAACGTTCATTCCCATATTGAAGGTATTCGGCGGCGCTATGTGGCCGGCGTCGGTTGTGCCTCCCGCGGCGTCGGTTGTGCCTCCCGCAGCGTCGGCTGTGCCTCCTGCGGCGTCGGTCCTGGCTCCTGCGTCGGTCCTGACTCCTGCGTCGGTCCTGGCTCCTGCGTCAGTGCTTACATCCACGGTCGTGCTCGCATCGCTCGACCGACCTCCGTCAGGGACTTCGCCGCGACCCGCGTCACCTGTGCCTGTGCCGGTCCCGGTTCCGGTGCCGGTGCCGGTCCCTGTCCCCGTCGCCGTGACCGCGACGTCCCGAGCGGCGTCAGGGCCAGCGTCAGGGCCAGCGAAAATCGGCACGTCGGCCGTTCCCACATCGCCATTCGCAAGCGCAGCATCAGTGGGGCCGTGCACCTGGTCGCTGTGAACGCAGGCCGGGGCGAGAACGAGAAACGAGCCAAGGCCCGTCAACACCACGAATCTGCAACGGTCATTCGACATGGGCTTCCCTTTCCTCAAGGAGATCCCGACTGGTTCCCTGTACGTTTCCTCGGCGCGGACAGCGCGACGACGCGCCGCCAGCATAGGAGATTGTATGCGCAAGAACCGCCGTCCGATAGGGGTGGTCCTGCGCGGGGAGTGGTACCAGCGACATCTCCACAAGTGCGCGGCCCTTCTTCGCGCAGGCCAGGATGTGGCCGTCGCAGATGAGCCTGATGGGTTTGCGTCGGGATCCAGCAGTCTTTGCCTCCTGGGCTGGGCTTCCAGGCCACCGATCACAAGATCGCCACCGCACCAAACACGCCCAGAGGCTTCTTGTTTCGGTTACGGGTCGAGGACTTCGATGCCGGTGCGGGCGACATCCTTCAAGTTGCGTGTGACGAGGGTTAGGTCGTGTACCCGTGCGGTCGCGGCCAGCAACCCGTCGACGACCGGCAAGCTGCCCTGAGCATCGAGCTTTCCCCATTGGTCCGCGATCGCGGCGTCCACCGGCAGCACGCGGTCGGGATGCGCGTGCACCAGGGCGTCGAGCCAGCGTTCGAGGGTCGTGGCGCCAAGCCTACGGGGAGCACACCATTGGCTTGAGTCGCCGGCCGGCAATTAGTAAATTCCCCTAACCAACAACCTGGGCAGCGAAATCTGCCGGCCTGTGCCCCGCAGCGCTGCAGGCCAGCGACCTTTGCGGCCAGCTGGAAATTGCGCACATGCCTGAAACTACACCCGCCTATCCCTTCCTTGACCCAGACCTGTCCGTCGATGAACGCGTCGAGGATCTGGTCTCACGGCTTACTCTAGGAGAAAAGGCCGAGCAGATGCTGCATGCGGCGCCCGCGATCCCGCGCCTGGGCGTCCCGGCGTACAATTGGTGGAACGAGGGCCTGCACGGGGTGGCGAGGGCTGGAATCGCGACGGTCTTTCCCCAGGCCATCGGCCTGGCCGCCATGTGGGACACCGATCGTTTGCACGCGGTGGCGGTGGCGATTGCGGACGAGGCCCGCGCCAAGCACCACGAGTACGCGCGCAAAGGCGACCGGGGCTTGTACAAGGGGCTCACGCTCTGGGCCCCCAATATCAATATCTTTCGCGACCCTCGCTGGGGACGCGGGCACGAGACCTACGGCGAATGCCCGTTTCTCACCTCGCGCCTGGCCGTGGCCTTTTGCCGTGGCCTGCAAGGCGACCATCCGCAGTACTTGAAGACCGTGGCGACGCCCAAGCACTTCGCGGTGCACAGCGGTCCCGAGGGCCTGCGCCACAGCTTCGACGCCAAGGTCAGCCAGAAGGACCTGCGCGAAACCTACCTGCCCGCTTTCCACGCCTGTATCACCGAGGCCAAGGCCGAAAGCATCATGGCCGCCTACAACCGCACCAACGGCGAGCCCTGCTGTGGCAGCCCCACCCTCTTGCGCCACATCCTACGCGAAGAATGGGGTTTTCGCGGTTTCGTGGTCAGCGACTGCTGGGCCATCCAGGATTTCCACGAGAGCCACAGGGTGACCAACAGCTTCGCGGAATCGGCAGCGCTGGCGGTGCAATCGGGCTGCGACCTCAACTGCGGCTGCGCTTACGGTCACATCCCGGCGGCGGTGGCCGCTGGGCTGGTGCGCGAGGAGGAGCTCGACACCTGCCTGCGCAGGCTGTTCCGGGCCCGCATGCACTTGGGCATGTTCGATCCACCCGAGCGCGTACCCTACGCGTCCACTCCCTACGAGACCAACGACTGCGATCAGCACCGCGCCCTGGCCCGCGCCACGGCCTTGGCGTCGATGGTCCTGCTCAAGAACGACCGCGGGCTCTTGCCGTTGCGCAAGGATCTGCGCAGCATCGCGGTCATCGGTCCCAATGCCTACGACCATCAAGTCCTTTGCGCCAACTACTTTGGAACCCCGTCGCGTGCGGTGACGCCGCTCGAGGGAATCCGCACCGCGCTTTGCACCCAAACCAGGGTCTGGTACGCCCAAGGCTGCAAGCGACTGGGGACCAGCACCGACGGTCGAGACTGTGCCGGCCACCTGGCCGAAGCGGTGAGCGTCGCTGAGCGCGCTGACGTCGTCGTGCTGTGCCTCGGCCTGTCTGCCGAGATCGAGGGCGAGCAAGGCGACGCGAGCAACTCGGAAGCGGCCGGGGACAAGCCGGATCTTGAGCTTCCCGGCCTCCAGCCGCGCCTGCTCGAAAGTATCGTCGCTCTCGGCAAGCCCACGGTGCTGGTCGTCGTCTCGGGCAGCGCGCTCAATCTTGCCTGGGCCCACGACCACGTGGGCGCCATCATTCAGGCCTTCTATCCCGGTGAAGAAAGCGGCGGCGCCCTAGCCGACATCCTCTTTGGTGACGCCAGCCCTGCTGGCCGCTTGCCCGTCACCTTTCCCCGCTCGCTGGCGGACGTTCCTGACTTCAAAGACTACAGCATGAAGGGGCGCACCTACCGCTATTTGGAAAGGCCCCCGCTCTATCCCTTTGGCTATGGCCTTTCCTACACCCGCTTCCTCTATCAGGACATCGCTGTCTCGTCGGCGTCCATCCCAACAGGGGCCAGCGCGTCCGTGTCGGTGATGGTGAGGAACGTGGGCAGCCGGCCGGGCGACGAGGTAGTGCAGCTCTACCTGGCCGACCTGCATGCCTCCTGTCGCGTGCCCCATCACAGCCTGCGTGGCTTTGCGCGTGTGCATCTCTTGCCGGGCGAGGCCCGCCGTGTTGCTTTCGAGCTTTCTCCGCACGATCTTTCGCTCATCGACGAGCGCGGCCATCGCGTGCTGGAGCCGGGCCGCTTCCGCGTCAGCGTGGGCGGCAGCCAGCCTGATCCGCGCAGCCAGGAGTTGACTGGACAAACCCCGCTGTCCGTCGAGTTCGACGTCGTGGGCCAGGCCCTCGAGTTGCCGTACTAGGCAACCCGTTCGGCGCTCTGGACCGACTGCAGGAATGGGCCTGGTCCTGGGTAGGCGCGTGTCCTACAGCAGCGACCACGCAGGGCTTGCGCCTGGGTTGACCGCGTGCCCCGGCGTAGTTTCGATCTATTGGAAACTAGAAAAGCCGAGCGGAATCTAACCGGACAGCATGGACGAGGTGAAACGGCAGGAGGCTTAAGTTTTGCGAATACCCGCCGATGTCACAGGAACGGGAGGAGGGACTGCTATCCATGAGTCGAAGAAACGGCGTCTACCTAAGGCTGGCAGCCCCGGAGCTACATCAATGAACGATTTGGTACCTCATATTCGCGTGGTGGCTGCCGTGATCGAGCAGGAGGGGCGATACCTCATTACCCAGCGACGCCCGACGGCTGTGCTCGCTGGCCTGTGGGAATTCCCCAGTGGCAAGGTCGAGACGGGCGAGACCGACGAGGCCGCGCTCCGACGAGAGCTACAGGAACGGGTCGGTGTCGATGTGAACGTGGGCGGATCCACCGCACACCGGACCCACCGCTACGATGGCTATGTGGTTGACCTGGTTCTATATCGAGCAAGCATCTCGCCTAGCCAAGAGCCGCGTCCGGTTCGTGTGGCCGATGTTCGCTGGGTGGCGGCCCAGGAACTGGAGAACTACGCCTTTCCTCCGGCTGACCAAGCCACCACCGACTTGCTCCTTGGGATCAACCGCGACCCCTGCTTGTTCAAGCCAGGGCATGCGCGGGCCTTGCGTGAGCAAGCGCAGCAGCCTCAGACGCACTAATTCACAGAGCCAGGCGCGCGGGCGGTTCGTGGCCAACCCAGCGCGACCCGCCTGCTGATTCGTCACGTTACCCTGTCCGGTTGGAATGCGGCTTGGAAGAGATGTACAATTTTTCCCGCCTGGCACAATGTAGCGTGATCTCGATGCCCGCAAACCGTTGTTCGCTGTTTGCTTCCCTGGCCCTCGGTTCCCTGCTTTTTGCAGGTGCTTGTGTGGATCTGACGCGCCCAAAGGCACTGGAGAGCGGTGGGGGTGGGCAAGGCGGCACGACATCTGGCACAACGTCTTCGGCCACAGCCCCAGATACGGGCGGCGCCGGTGGCGCGACCACGGGCGACTCTGGCGGCACGACCACAGGCGACTCTGGCGGCGCGACAACGGGAGGCGCCGGCGGTGAGATAACTGGCGGCACCGGCGGCACGACAGCGGGTGGCGCTGGCGGCACGACAGCGGGTGGCGCTGGCGGTGAGACAACCGGCGGTACGGGTGGTAAGACCGCGGGCGGCGCCGGGGGCACGACAGCGGGTGGCGCTGGCGGTAAGACAACCGGCGGCACGGGCGGTGTTGCCGCGGGTGGCGCGGGAGGCGTGAGCACGGGTGGCACGGCAACCGGTGGGACAACCGGAGGGAGCACGAGTTCCGGCGACGCCGCAGTTCCGCCGGATCTGCGCCCGGCGAACGAGGCTGCCGGCCCGGTCGAGGTGGCTCCCCCGCCTGACGCCGCGATAGATGCGCCCGCAGTCCCCGATGCCGTGGTGCTCTCCGATGTCGCCCAAGTTCCCGACGTCGCCCCCGACGTGCCCCAAGTCCCTGATGTGCCCGCTGATACCACGACCGCTACCCCAGGACTTCTCCTCTACTACAGTTTCGACGAGGTCACTGGCGCGACGGTTCCTGACTTGTCCGGCAACGGCAACGACGGGACCCTGACGAGCCCCTTCAGCATCGCCGCGGGCAAAGTGGGGAACGCGCTGCTGCTGACCGGCACGGCGACGTCGGGTGGATACGTCACAATGCCGGCAGGGATCCTTTACACGTCTTCCAACATGACGATCGCCACCTGGTTCAAGATCAACAGCACCACGGCGCCCTATCAGCGGATTTTCGACATCGGCACCAGCAGCACGACCTCGTCCATGTTTCTCACGCCAACCTACGGTACCGGCGGCAACCTTCACTTCACCATCCGGTTTGCTCTTTCCGGCGGAACTGTGAGCAGGGACGACATAGATGGGACAGCGATTCCCGCGGGTCAGTGGGAGCACGTGGCCGTGGTGCTCGATGCGTCGGGCAACGGCCGCTTGTATCTGAACGGTGCTCAGGTCGGCCCCACCACGGCCATGAAATACCGTCCCACCTCCTTGGGCTCCACCCCCAACGACTGGATAGGGCGCTCGGAGTTTGTCGACAATCCCTATTTCGATGGCGCGATCGACGAGTTCCGCATCTACAATCGCGCGCTGAGCGCGGCCGAGATCTCCGCGCTAGCCACCGTCCCCTAGACCGGCAAGCTCCCGCAAGCCGAGGCAGCGCGTTCTAGTGAACTGACCCTTTTCGCCATGGGGCGATCGGGGTAGAAGGCGGGTGGCGATGCGGAACCCGACCGCCAAAAAGAAGCCCAAGACGTCGAGCCGGGCGAGCGCCAGGAGCGAAGACCGCTTGCCGGTAGCACCCGCGCCCGAGCCGCGATCGGTTTCCCTTCTCTGGTGGCTCGCTGTCATCTTGACCTGCTGGTCCTTTGGTTTCACCACCATGCAGGGCTCGGATCTCTGGTGGCACCTGGCCGGCGGTCGCTGGCTCACGCAGACCCGCACTCTCCACTTCACGGATCCTTTCTCCTTCACCTGCCACGGCCGGCCCTGGTTCCATGCCGAGTGGCTGTCGGACGTGATCTTCTACAACTGGGCCAGGCTCTTCAGCACGGCTGCCCTGGTCTGGTGGAAGTGGGGCGTCCTGGTTGCCACCTTCGTCCTTCTCTCCCGCTTGTTGCGGAAGATCTGCGGCAGTTCAGGATGCGCCTATCTGGCCACTCTGGCCGCGATTGCCGTCGGAGCGCCCTTCTTCGATATCCGGCCTCAGCTTTATACGTTCCTGGGCTTTGTTGTGGTTCTCTCTTTCGCGCTGCCCTTGTCGCGCAGGCTGTGGATCCTTCCCCCTATCTTCATGCTGTGGGCGAACCTGCACAGTGGGTTCATGCTCGGCCTCGTCACCATCGTCACGGTGCTGGCCATCTCGTTCTTCTACGGCGAGGCTCCCCGGCGAGCGGCATACCTGGGTCTGGCCTGCCTGCTCGCCTGTTTCATCAACGGCAACGGCAGCGAGGCTCTGCTCTGGCCCATCCGATTCGCCCGGGACAGTCAGTCGCCCTTTCTGCGCATAGGCGAGTGGCTGCCCCCGTATGAGCCGGGCGGCATCCGGAGTAGCCTCTACTATCCCTCGATTGCCGCCTTCGTGGTGTCCGGGTTGATACTGGTGGCTTCGGGCGCCTTCCGGCGAAAGCCCCGCCTCGCGCTGTCCAGCGTGGCCATCGGGCTGGTCACCTTCGTCCTGTCCATCAGGAGCCGCCGCTTCATTCCGCTCTTCGGCATCTCGCAGAGTCTGCTGCTCGCCCCAGCACTGATGGTGGGCTTTTCCTGGCTGCGGCGGTACATCCTGAAGAGTCTGCCCCGGCTCGACCGACCGCGCGTCTGGCAGATCGCCCTGCCGGTCGCGGCCGTGATCTTCGGCGGCTTTCGCCTGGCACCCTTTCCGCTATCCCGCAACGCCTTCCTTTTCCTGACCGCCGAGGACAACTTCCCCGTGGAAGCGATGAATCTTGTCGAGGCGAACCACCTCGAAGGCAAGCTCTTCAACTACTACAACTGGGGCGGCTACGTCGATTGGCGAACTGAGGGGCGTTTGCAGGTCTTCATCGATGGCCGCGCCGGCACGGCGTTTGACGAAAAAACCTACCGAAAGTACCTGCGGGTCTTGAGCTTGCAGGACCGATGGGAGGAGGTGGTTTGGGACTCGGGCGCTGATTTCGTGCTGTGGCCCCAACACAGCTCGCAGCAAGTTCAGCAGCTTCGCAAGTCCGGACGCTGGCTGCCTTTCTACTCCGACCACATGGCAACCCTGTTGGCCCGCGCAGATTACCCCCTGCCGCAGCCTCTTCTGCCCACGCCCGATTCGGCTTGGCGGGATCTGACGTTGGGCTGGGCGGCCTTTCGTACCCGCGACTACGCCGCTGTCGAAGGCCATTTCCAACGAGCTCTGCAACGGATGCCGAACCTGCGCCCGGCGTGTGAATGGCTCGCCGACACGCAATCCTTGTTGGGCCGCCTGGCAGAGGCTGAAGCGACGGTTGAGCGTTGTCACCGGATGTTCCCGGATTCGGAGCGCCGCAAGCAACTCCTGGATCTCTTCCGCGCCCGCGCCAGCGCATCTGGCGGGCCGACACCCTAGCCTGCCATGTTTCGCTTCGGCATTCTCGGCACGTCCCACTTCGCGGTTACCCGCATGATTCCGGCGATGCAGGCGGGGCAGGACACGAAGGTGGTGGCCATCGCATCGCGCGACGGCGGCAGGGCTTCGGAGGTCGCGCGTGCCTTGGGTGTGAAGAGAGCCTACGATTCCTACCAGGCCATGCTCGCTGACCCGGACATCGACGCCGTGTACAACCCACTGCCCAACCACCTGCACGTCCCGTGGTCGGAGCGCGCGGCTGCGGCGGGCAAGCACGTCCTGTGCGAAAAACCCATTGCCCTCGACGCCGTACAAGCCCGCCGGCTGCTCACCGCTGCCGCGCAGAACCGCGTGCTCATCTGCGAGGCGGCGATGGTGCGCGTCCACCCACGATGGCTGGCCGTGCGCGATCTCGTCCGGCAGAAGAGGATCGGCGAGTTGCGCGCCTTTGTCGGGACTTTCGCCTACCAGCTCGACTCGCGCGACAATGTCCGCTACGACCCGGCGATGGGTGGTGGAGTTCTGCTCGACACCGGCTTCTATCCGGTCACCATGAGCCGCTTCTGCTTCGACGACGAGCCAACCGCCGTCATGGCCAGGGCGGAGCGCGATCCGAACCGGGGGGTGGACCGCCTGACCAGCGCGATCCTCGAGTTTCCGCAGGGCCACGCGATCTTCACCACCGGCATGGAAACCTTCCCTGCGCAGCGAGCTTCCCTCATCGGCACCGGCGGCCAAATCGAATTAGTCAATCCCTGGAACCCGCCCGGTAGCTCCCCCTCGGAGATCGTGGTTAACACCAGTCCGAGCCTGGAGAATCCAACGCCCCAGCGTCTCACGTTCGATCCGGTGGACCAGTACACGATCCTGGCCGAGCACTTTGCGCGCGCCGCACAGGCCGGCAACCCCGGCCCAATTCCGCTCGAAGATTCGATCAAGAACATGGCGGTGCTCGATGCGCTCCGACGCTCGGCCGCTAGTGGGCGTGCCGAATCGGTGGAACGCATCTGATGCGATCAAGCGGGTGCGCCGAGCGGTGCTACACTTCTTGGCTATGCATTCCGGAGTACGAGGAACTGCATTTCGCAAATCCTGCCTTGCCCTGGCGAGAGGCGGCTGGGCCGCGGCTTTGCTGGCGCTGTTGTCTCTCAGTTGTAGCGGGGGATCCACCGGCTCGCCGCAAGGGACCGGCGGGGTGACTGGAAACGGCGGAGGCAGCGGCGGACTGACTGGCAGCGGTGGCTCGCAAGGAGCCGGCGGACTGCAAGCATCGGGCGGCCAGGCCGGGACGACGCCTGCCTCGGGTGGTCAGCCTTCCACCGGTGGTCAGTCAGGGTCCGGGGGCCAACCTGCCTCGGGTGGCCAGCCAAGAACCGGTGGCCAGCCCGGCACAGGCGGGCTTTCTGCTTTAGGGGGCGCCATTGCCGGTGCCGGCGGCACCACGAGTGCAGCCGGCGGGAGGTCTGCGACAGGTGGCCAGGGTGGAAGCGGAGGCACTGGCGGCACCACGAGCGCCAGCAGCGGTGGCATCAGCAGCGGTGGCACCACCAGCGCCAGCGGCGGTCGCATCAGCAGCGGTGGCGCCACCAGCGGCGGCAGCTCCAGCACCAGCACCGGTGGCATCAGCGGCGGTGGCATCAGCGGCGGTGGCACCAGTGCCAGCGGCGGCAGCTCCAGCACCAGCGACGGAAGCGCTGGTGGCAAGCCCGATCAGGGCTCGCTGCCGGCCATCACCGTGCACTTGGCTGGCGATTCCACCATGTCCAATTATGCGGCGACCACCACGCAAGAGGGTTGGGGGCAGGAGTTTGGGCAATTCTTCATCAGCAAGGTGACGATTGATAATCAGGCTCAGGGCGGCGCCAACGTGCAAAGTTTCTACTCGGGTAAGTGGAAGACGCTCATCGCCAACGTCCAGGCCGGCGACTACGTGATGGCGGCGTTCGGAATCAACGACAGCGGCACTACCCACGGGCCCGTTACCGTGCCGGATTTCACGGCGGAGTTCGACACGATGGCGGATGAAGTCGCGGCAAAGAAGGCCACCTTCATCCCCACGACATCATCCCCGCTGCAAGTGTGGGTCGGCGGAAAGGAAACCAATGATCGACTGCAGCCGTATTGTGACGCGACGATTGCGGTGGGAAAGGCCAAGGGCCTGTTAGTCGACGATCTCAACGCGCGCGGCATCGAATACTACAACTCGATCGGGCAGACAGCGGCGGCGGCCCTCACCTTCAACGGCGACAAGGCACACTTCGACAAGGCGGGCGCCACTGAGATGGCTCAGCTTGCCGCGCAAGAACTGACGCGCATCGGTAGTCCTTTGGCAGCCTATTTGAAGTAGCGGATAGCGAGCTTTCGTGAAAGAGCTAACTACCTCCGGCGACGCCGGCGACGGGTGCGACCACGTGAACCCGGTGCTCCCATCTCTTCGCGCGTGGTCGCATCCGCTGCCGGCCCGTCGGAGGCAACCGCACCCACGCCGGCCAGGGCTAGACGGCGCTGGGAGATGAACTCCCAGGCAATCGCGATGAACACGATGAGCGTGGCCACCGACATCAGGGTGTACTGTTCATCGAGCCAGGTGGGCATGCCTTTTATCGGTGCCCACGCCACGAACTGGGTGAAGGCGGTGAGCAGCAGCAGGCGAAAAGCGAGCCGTTCGCTCTTCAGGCACAACAAGGCCACGACAATAACGAAGGCGTAGTAGTAGCAAGTTAGCTCGACCCCGAAAGGAATGAAGGTCGCCGACAACGCCAAGGCAGCCCACGGTTCGGTCTCGCGCACGGCAAGACCGAGCAACACCAGGAAGGCGGCCACCGCGGCAAAATACACGGGTTTCGACCGCTGGAAGCTGTCCAGCCGCGCCTGCTTCCATTTCGCCCATGGATCGGTCTGCCCCTCGCTGCGCATCACGCGGCCCGCCTCCGAGGGTCGGTAGGCCACCACCGTGCGCAGGCCCATGTTGTTGGTCAGCGCCGTCCCCGAGTGCTTCATCGTGTTGCGCACGAAGTCCTGGTAGGTGCTGGCGCGCCCAACCACCGCCATGCCTGCCGGAATCAGCAGGGCCGCGCCCAAGGCTGCGCCGGCGAAGAAACGCATATAGGTTGGGGGGAGCTTGCGATGCCGGACAATGTGATAGGCCGCAGCCAACACCGGCGCGACGAAGAGGAAGATGGGGAACATGCGCAGCAGGGTCGAGTACGCCAGTGCCAGGCCCGCCGCAATCGGGTGCTGCCGCTTGAGCAGGCACACGCTCGCGATCATCCAGAACAGCCAGTCCCAGCGCAGAAACGCACCCCCGGTCCAATAGAAACGCGAGGGGAAGTTGGTGGCAAAAACCAAGAGCGCGATCGCCAACACACGCCAACCGAAGGACCAGGCAATCATCAGACACCCGGCGGCCAAGTAGGCAGAATCCAGCGAATTCAGGATGTAGACCTGAGTCCTGCTGGCCGGCGCCAGGTTGGCGAGCAGCGAACCCGCGATGTTCCACACCGGGGTGCCGTTGTAACCATGGTCAGTCTGCGCATCGTCCCAGCGGCGCGCATTCTCCAGGGTGCGGAAATAGGCCAGGTCGCGCTGGAAGGACTGCCAGCGCTCGGGGGTAAAATGCTGCTTGCAGCGTTCCGGATGCGCCAGAATGTCGGCCGTGGTCTGCAGGATATTGGTGCGCAGGTTGGTGAGCTTGCGCATCTCGACCCGGCGGCGCAGCGACGGCAGTTCGGAATCTGCCACCGCCACGCACTCGTACAGCCGATCGTAGCTCAGCTCGCGCGAATACTTCGACCCGATATAGTAGTGAAAGGTGTCCCAGCCGTGGATGAAATTGGGGAAATGGAAGGAACCGAAGTTGAAGTAGGTCAGAAACGCGACCAAGCCCAGCAGGGCCAGGATGGCACGGCGTGCTTTCCCGCTCACCTTGCCAAGCCCGAGCGTGGTGGCCAGGTACTGCACTAAACGGATGACCGAGTCCACAATGCCGAGTGCCTTCTGCTTGGGCTCGATGGCTGCGCCTCTTGACACCCATTGGTCCCACCACAAGAAGAGCAGCCCCAGCAGCGCCAGCACCAACTCCCAGCGCGCGCTGGCGATGTCGTCCCAGTGGGTTTTGGGCACCAGCGTGGGCGGTGCGTCCACCACCCGCATATGGGCCGGGAACGGAGTGGGCTTCTGGCAATAGGCAGCGACCTCGGAAACCGAGTACGAGCTGTCGCCCACCCCCTCGCCGACGCGCAGGTAGCGCAGCGCCACGCCTCCGGTCTCGATGGTGCGCAGGCGCAGGCCGTGGTTGGGCACCGGGTCGATGTGTCCCAGGACGCGGTAGTTGTGGCCGTCGAGCGAGCCCCACGCTGTGTACCTGTCGTTGGCGTCGGCCTGGATGGCCAGCGCGTTGACCGTGGTGGGCGCGCCCAAGTCCCAGGTCACGATCGCCGCGCCGGTGTCGAACAACACGGCCGGCGGGGCGTCCCACACCGCCCCCTCGGGCGCTAGGGTCTCGTCGGTGAGGAGGGCCAGATCGCGGCGCGTGTCCTGCCAGCTTGTGGGTCGCCGTCCGGACAGGAGATCTCCGGCCGGACAGGCCGCCAGCGGCGAGTAGTCGTCCGCGCGGGCCTCGGGCGCTGCAAGAACGCCGGCTAGCAGCGGCAGCAGGGCATATAGACCGCGCGACATTGAAGCTTCAGTCTAACCTGTCCAGCGCCTGTGCATAGCCGGTTGCGAACGCCCGCGTGTAGCCCCACGCACTCATGTAGCTGGCCAGCAGGCCGAGTCCGATGGTGAGATAGGCGGAATAGCGTAGGTACGGCTCCGAAGCGGGCAACAAACCAGCAATCGACAGATAGGTGGGCAGGAAGCTCCACATTATGAGGTTGGACTTGGCTTTGCCCGCGAGGCTGCTGGGGATGTTCACGCGCGCCGCTGCCATGAACCGCCGCACAGAAGCCACCCAGAACTCGCGCAGCAGGTACGCACAGATTATCAGTGGCGGGAAAAAACCCTGAATGGTGGCGATGATAATCAGAAATGATTCGTAACAGAGGTCACAGAACTGGTCGAGGATCTCGCCCAGGCGCGTGACCTGTCCGGTACGGCGGGCGACGTAGCCATCCAGATAGTCGGTAGCGCCCGCCACGATCGACAGCACGATGCCCCACCCGTGGGAAACATAGAAGTAGACGACGGCGCCAAGCAGGATCAGCAGAATACGCGACAGCGTGATGACGTTCGGCACGGTGCGGATGTCATGCCTGATGGTGGATCCCATGACATTTGCATAGCACAGATGACGGTTTACAGCGCAGCCTGGCCGTCGCAGCCAAGCTGGCTGATCCCCGACCCAGGTTGATTCCTGATCCCCGACCCAGGTTGATTTCGCTGATCCCCGACCCAGGTTGATTTCCCTGCTCCGGTTGGGGTTGCCTTGAACCCCACCCAGGTTGATTTACAGGAAACCTTCTTCACCGGCTGCCGAAAACACGGCATGTCACTCCCCCGCGAAGTTCTGCCCGGCCGCACCTACATGATC
>PMKP01000089.1 GCA_003157775.1 Myxococcales bacterium
GGATCAGAACTCGGTCAATTGACCACGCTGTCCTCGGCACGAGCGCGCCTCTCGCACTCATTGCCCGTGGAGCAGAGGTGACCTGCAGGCCGGCCCGTGTGGTGACAATTCGTTGGTCGTCCCCACCGCCGTACCCCAAACTGCGAGTCCCGTTGACGAAGCGGTTGGCGTCAATGCCTCCCGCGGCGCGGTCGTTCGCCGATGGCCTTGATTCCCTGGTCCACTTGACTCGCCAAGCCTTTGCGGACATCGTTCGCCGCGTGACCTACCGGTTCTGCCGCGCAAGGGATGAGGAGAGCAGCGGGCACAGCCAGCCCGACGCCACCCGACTTCCGGTGATGTGAACCATGGCTCTTGCCGTCCTTCATTTGCACACAACTTCTTGAATCAATAGCCGAGAACCTCAGACATGACCAACCAACGCGTCGTATGTTTGCGGATGCTGGCACTTGTCCTGCCAGCGACATCGGGACTTTCTTGCGTGGAGCGAGACTGGAGCGTGTGCTCGCCCCAGGACCAGTGCCAGACCGGGTACACGTGCACAGCTGATTGGAAGTGCATGCGGGACGTCGACGGTGGTGCCGATGGCTCTGTTGCCGTGGATAGCCCCGCTACAGCCGACGGTGCTGTCGGCGTAGACGGGCCGGTCTTGACCGACGCGGCCGGTGGTCCTGCCATTATGCAAGATGGAGGGGAGCCGGACCTACCGCCAGTGTCTGCCACGCCGGATGCGCCCGCGAGCACCGGCCCTGTACTTGATGGTTCCGAGCCAGACCGAATCCCAGCGGCCGCTCCGCCCGATGCGCCAGTGGCGACGGTCCCGGACGCGCCGGCTGCGGACGGTTCTCCGGATGCGCCAGCCCCTGATGTGGCCCTCATTGGGCCGACGATCGATGCCGCCGGTACCTGCGCCACGGACAAGGACTGCCCGTCGCAGAGCCCGCTTTGTCTGAGCCATCGATGCGCGAAGTGCACCTCGGACACCGATTGCGCTGGCCGGTTCGGGACCCTCGCGTGTGACACCAGCAGTGGCCTATGCGTGGCTTGCACGGCAAACAAGCACTGCACCGGCGCAGCTTCGATCTGTGACACGACCACCAACCAGTGCCTCGGTTGCGTCAAGCGGAGCGACTGCCCGGGCGTGTGCCAGACATGCACCAACTCTGTCTGCACAGCGATCAAGAGCCAGGATGATCCGGGCCATTGCGCCGGCACATGCGACTCTACCGGCGCGTGTATGAGCAAACTGGGGCAATCCTGCCAGACCGTAGCCGCTGGCTGCGCTGGCGGGACGTACTGCTCGCCCGATGGCTACTGTTGCGACAAGGCTTGCTCGGGATCCTGTGAGGCCTGCGATGTCGCCGGTTCACTCGGCACGTGCACGACGCTGGCGGCGAACGCGATGCCTCACGCAGGTCACTCAGCCTGCACAGCCACGGATCCGGCCTGCGCCGGGAAGTGCAATGGAACGAGTGCCGCCTGTTCTTTCCCCGCCTCTGCGTGCGGTGCGGCCTCCTGCACTGGGACCAGCTACCAAGCAGCCGGGACTTGCAGCGCCGGCGCTTGCAGCATGCCAGCTGCGCAAACCTGCCGGCTCGCTTGTGTGGTGGCCTCGGGAGGTTGCACGGGAACCTGCGCGCCGAACGCGGTTCAGTGCAGCGCGACCGGAGTCCCTCAGCGCTGTAGTTCGAGTGGCGCTTGGCAGGACCAGCCCGGGTGCGCGAGCTTGTATGCCTGCTCGGCCGGTAGCTGTGTCTGTTCCAAGACAACATGCGGCAGTTCCTGCGTCGACACCGCGAACGACGCAAACAACTGCGGCACCTGTGGGCACAATTGCCTCGGGGGGACGTGCCTCTCCGGACAGTGCCAGCCCGTGGTCGTGGCTGCCAATGTTGGGCCATTCCCCGTCCTGCTCGGTGTCGACAATACTTATGTGTACTACCGAGCAAATGATCCGACTCAGACAAATGTCGTCAACGCTGGTCGGGTCAGCAAGACAGTCGTGGGCGGCATCGGTGCGGTCTTGGATAGTGGGATGTCTCTCTCCTATTGGGGGGTCATGGGCACCAAGCTGTTCTCGATGTACAAAGGCAGCTACTCCAAGTGCGACATCAGTACCCCCGCCTCCTGTGCGACTTCAACGGGCCTTCTGGCCGGCGCTGGGGTACTGATCAACTTCACTAGTACCGCACAGCAGACGTACGCGCGGTTCTCCTTTGTTAGCGACCTCGAGAACGCTGTGACCTGGTACTCGTCGACGAACGACACCCTGGTGCAGACTTTCACTGACAGCCCCTACCCCTCATCACCCTTCAACTACCAAACACCCTTCGCTTTCGGCGACAGTGTCTATTTTGTCCGACAGCTCGCCGATGCAGGGGGTACCGTCACGGATTCGTCTTTGTATTCAGTGAGTGTCTCCAATCCGGCCTTAAGGCGCTTGACAGACAACATGTATCCCGACGTTGAAACGTTCCAGGTGATCGATGCCAATACGCAGTCGGTGCTCCTTTCCGGCCCCAGCGGACTCTACCGGGTAGCGTTGCCCAGCGGGAATCCGGCCGCAAAACCCCCGTTGCTGACTGCTCTCGCCGACAACATCAGCGGCGCGACCGAAGATGCAAGTGGGGTCTACTGGCTTCAGGGGGATGGAACCCTGTATGGTTGCTCTCCGTCGCCCGACTGCGCTGCAAGCAAGAAATATCTCGCCAGCGGTCTGTCGCCCCAACCTGCGGAGCCCCGCCAACTGTTGCAGGATACCTCGGCGCTCTACTGGAGCAATTCGGCTTCCAGCCAGGTGATGCGGCTCGCGAAGTAGCGGCGGGGCTGCCTCGTTCGAAATTGGATAGGAGATGACCTTCTCCCAGACGCGCCCTGGAACCGGCTGGGGAGTATTCGGTTCGTCCTGAGCTGGAGTTGCCTCGGAAGGCGTTACGTTGCTAGCTAGAGCTTGTCGGGAAAT
>PMKP01000027.1 GCA_003157775.1 Myxococcales bacterium
CCCCATTCGATCGGGCTATGCACCAGCATCCCATATGGGCTCACTTATCGTGACCTTATCCCTGTGGCTCTCCACGATGTTCAATATATCCTTGAAGCTTGCCGTCCCATCGAGCACATGTTTCCGCTCGGCGTTCGCGCAACCAAGCAGATCAAGANNCTCTCTCGTAGCCTGCCTGCGTCGGTCACTCGCACTCGCCCATTTGCCGAGGGACAGTGCGCTCTTGAGCACTTCGACATCGTAGACATCGGGGTAACCACTGCTGACCGATAGCCTGTCGCCAACGAACTCAAGAATCGTCGACCACCGCGTTCCTCCGGAACCACCAAAGTACAGCAGCCATTCAACTCGAATCTCATCGCGGAAATCGCCGTCTAGATCCCGAACCTCCACACTGGAAATCGTGAACGTATCTTCCTCAGGTGGCCTCGAGTAGCACTGAGGGTTCTTGGTGGGATACTCGCAGTCCGGGTCGCCCGGCCGTAGGCGCAAGGAGTAGTATTCCGCCACCGTCCACTCCGGAAGCTGCGAGATGATGTCGCCTACCGGGAGATGGGTGACAAGCATTTTCAGAGGGCTCAGATCTTTTTCGTGAAAGAGCTTCAGCATCGAGTCGGCGCCTGGCCTGGACTCGTCATGACTATCCGCGCCGGAGTTGTCCTTCTCGGAGGCAACCAGATAGCTCGGAGCAGCAACGCGTGGATTCGCCCAAGCGACATAGAACTTGTCCCCAAGCCCCAGAAGGTCCGCCGTTCGGATCGACACGTCGTATCCACTTGGAAACCGCGAGGTGATTATCGCCCGGATACGGATATCTCTCTTACTCGCAGGCAACTGGTGGTACACAGCGCATGAATACACGAAATACGCTGTGTAGAAGAGGACGAGTGCCGCAATCAAAGCACAAGCTCGTCTTGCCCACGCACGAGCACCCCTGGTCCACCATCCAGAACGCCGCAACCAAGCTCCCGCCCTGGAGAGCCAGCGCCAGACGGTCAGCGGTACACGAGCCACTTTAGTTCCAGTGCGCCTCGCTTCAGCTACTCCCCGAGCCCAGCATCAGTCGGGCCGCGTTCGACGTCCCTCTGCAGGGCCTTTGCCACCTGTGCCTCAATCATTTTGGTGGTCTCGCGGGAGACAGGGAGGTCAATTTCCACCAGCAGTTCCTCCTCGACGGTTCCACGCACAACACGCCGACGGGTCAACTTGAGGCGAGGGCCCTTCCTTTCTTCCTGCAGGCTCTTCACGAAGGTCGTCAACAGATCGACGATAGGCTTCGCCAGATTCAAGGCAGCCGTGGCCAGGCCCAAGTAGAGCAAAATCTCGGGACCGCTCTCGTGGCATTCCAAGACAAATCTGCGTCCGTCGGCGATGACGAGGAGGTCCCCTTCGTCCTTCATGGTTCCGTGTGATGCAAGGGAACGAGTCACCTCAGCCCATGTTCTTGGCCAGCAATGGAAGCAGCAACAGGAACGCGGTTCTGGCCGCAACTTCAGGATGACGATTTCGTCGTCTGGGTCTGGCTCACCAAGAAGGGCCTTGCCGCGCTCGAGGCTTGAGATTCGATGTTCCATGGCGCTACCTTTCACACGCTCGTCGTCCCTGCCGTCCCGACCTATCCGCCAGTCCGATACCGGCGTCTGACGGGCAACGGGTACCGTAGCATCACATCCCGCGTCGTGGGTTCGCGATTCGTGCGCCTGGTGTCGTAGAAGTACCAGATGTTGAACTTGCGTTCGGTCGGCATCGTGTCCGCACGCAGGTCGTTCCAGCCCAGGTAGCCGGCGATGCGCTTCCCAAGCTGAACCTTGCCCACCGAAGTGGCGGCGTCCTGCCAAGCCTCCATGACGGCGCCGAGCAGAAGGTCGCATAGCTGGATGGATGGCGTTTCAGCGGAGTCTTTCACAAAGACTTTGTCGACTGCGCGGAGCCCTCCCAGCGCGGGTCGCAGGACGTTGTTGGCGATCACCTCGACCGCCTCGTGTGCCTTCTGGTAGCTGGAAGCTATGGGGTCAACCCAGATGCGGAAGGTGTGTTGGCGCTCGGGCTGGGCCTTGCGGAACCGCTCGATCTTTTTCGTCAAAAGCATGTTGAAGTGCTTCCGGCGAGCCAGATCCAGGTTTCCGCCGTGCATGGCCTTGTCCACCATCGCCTTTCGGACGACCAGGCAGTGGAATGCCAAAGACGGCTCCCGGAAGAAGTAATCAACGAGATCAAAGAAGAACGCTTGGTACCTGGTGGAGTTCGTCTTGTTCCACTTGAACTCGTGGACATAGCCGTGCCTGTCGCGGAGGTTCTGGATTGCCTGGCTGAAGTCACCACGTCGCTGCCATCCCATCCAGATCGACCCAAATCCGTAGTAGCGAGCGCCGTGGACGCCGGATTCGTCGCAGGAGATGAGCCAGCGGATGGCTCCCGGTGGGGTACCGTCGACCCATGTTTCATCGTCGGATTGGTCCACGGCCATCGTCGTCCTTCCTGCCATCGCGACAGCTCAACGATGGCCCACTTGTTCCGGTTGGCCCAGTGTACCATGCCACGCGTGCAGCTTGACTCAACCGCTGTGCTCGGAGCTGGCTTCGCCATCCACGGAGCCGGGCCTGGTTGTGCACGGAGCTGAGCCTGCGACGCAGGATGCCGGCCTCGTTGCGCACCAAAATCCCCCTAGTGCCGCTGGCGCCTGTCGCCAGCCAGGACAGCTTCGAGTCGCCTTCCTACGACGCGATCAGCTCGAAGGCGGGGGATGATGCCGCCTTGCGACCAAAGACACGCAAAAGGTCAACAGAGTCAGCGTCCTCTAGGTGCTGAGTGGCGAGTTCGCGTCGGATGTCGGGTCGGCTCTTAGGCGGGAGACGCACCGAGAAGAATGGGAACAGAACGCGAGACCTGTAGACCCGGTCTACGTCGTCGAATCCCTCCAACGGGCGGAAATCATGGTGGTTCTTGTACTCGTTGGTGTAGGCAAAAGTCCAGAAACCCTGATCAAAGCGCAACGTCCCCACGCGCACCACCTGACCGTCAGGCGGCGTGTAGACCAGCGTGAACTCGGCATCGTGACCTTGTCGCGGTGCGAGACGCTTTGCGAACAATGCGAGAAGACCCATGACTACTTCTTACCGTACATCGGCAGGCTTGTCCGGGCCACTAAGGGCCCTCCGTATTCCTTTGATGCGCCGACGAAGGGTGGTCAGGATGAGGGCGCGGCGCGCTGGGGACAGCAAGTCACCGACGCCCCGGTCCAGTTCTGCCCGGACGGCCTTGTGGTCGAAGCAGCCAAGGATGCCATCGATCATCGTGCGCATGTTTGGGTACTTCCAATAGATGCGCGAGATTAGCTCCGGATACCGGATGTACTTCCGCCCCGCGGTCAATGGCGCGTCTTGCCAGCCGACCAGCGGGCGTCCACCCGCCACATAGCGGTCCAACACACTCTCTCCCGTGGGCCCGAAGTAGTGGGCGCGCAGGTGAGGTTCGGTTTCATCACAGAACAGGCCACGTGCGCTGTCGAACAAGGGAGCGAAGCGGGGCACATGGCCGCGCCGCCGGCTGACGATCACGCCCCAGTTCTCCGGGTGACGGTCCATCAGGCCAATAACGGCGTCGTGCACCAGCATGGCCACGAAGCTGCGAAAGATCGAGTCTGCCTGACCAAGGAAGTGGGCCCCAAATACGTCGCGCACCGCCTGCACGGCGAACAGTCTCTGCTCGCGCTGGGCGTCCTTGAGAACCGCATCCACGTCCTCGTAGAGTTCACGGAACAGCTCGACGCCATGGGCAAGTTCCTCGTCGTCATCGAGAAAGTAACGGCTGAGGAACCTCAATCGTCCCTGGTAGCGGCCTAGTCGTGCGTCCGCCGATTGGGCACCGAGCGTGCGGCCAATCAGGAAGATCGCGTACTCGGTGGCAACCTCGAGGTCGCTATTCCTGCCCCCCAGTTTCGCGACGTACTTGTTCCCCGTGGCCGGGTCCTGCAACAGATCCTTCTCCATCGTTCCGACCACCGTCCACTCAATGCGCCGGAAATGGTCCACCGAGAGAATGCTGGGACCAGCCGGTCTTCTACGCCGTCGCCTAGGCACCGCTTACTCCCCGGGCGACCGGCGCTTGCGCTTCGGCTCACCGTCGCCAGCCTGGTGGCCCGCTCGCAGACGCTCAAGCAGTGCAGACGCTGGTTCATCGTTGGGGTCCTGGGGCACCAGCTCGCCGCGAAAGGCTTTGGCGAGGATGGACGACTGGAGGTCGTCGTTTTCTTCGAGGGCAGCGACAAGAAGTGCCCGCGTCCGGTCGATGGCGGCCAGCCGGTTGGTGAGGATGCGGACGATCTCGCGCTGCTCGCCTGCCGGGGCCAACGGAACCGGCAGCGCCCTGATCTTGGTCATGCTGACGGACGCAAGGTTTGTGGTCTGGGCGCCCGCATCCAGGAAGAACTGCTGACCGAAGTTGTTGGCATAGTGGGACAGGAACTGTGAGTCCACTTCTGGCATGACTGGGCGCGCCCGGAAGACGTGGTTTTGGTGGATGCACTCTGGAATTTCACCGCCCCAGACCCAGCCTCTGCCGAGCTTGTCCCGATCACCACCTTCGTTGAGAAGGATGTCTCCCACCTCCAGACGAAGCTCCCGAATCTCCTCTGCCGTAGCGGCGATCTCCTTCATGTCGGTGAGGTCCAAGAAGCCTCGCTGGACGTTGGCTACGCGCAGGTAGGGGACGGGACGCAACCGCTCGCCAGGGCCGCGCTTCTGCCCCTTGGTGATTCCACCAACGATCAAAGTCAGCTCGTCGAGCGATGCCCACGTCCAGCCGCGTGGGAGCGATCCGGACGGTTCGGCTGGCACGGCGTCCCTGTACTTGGACTTCCAGGCTTCACCGTTGGTGGCTCTCCCTCTGGCCACCATTCTCGTGGCCTCTGCGGACTCCCAGCGACGGCGCCGTTCAAGCCTAGCCCGCTGGAGCAGATCCTCGCCGGAGCCCGTGCCTGAATGTTGCTTACGCCATTCGGTAGTGAGTTCGCCATGGAAGGCGGCGGCGAGAATGGACTGGCGAAGACGGTCGAGGAGCGGGGGGATAGCGAGCAGAGCTTGCTTGGCGCGGCGGCTGCGGGCGAACAGGGACTCGATCTTGGCGACGATTCGGCGCTGTTCGGCGAGGGGCGGAAGCGGTATGGGGATTTCTTTCAGTTCGCCACCTGCGATTCCAACCTGCCCAGCCGAGGTCTTGAGCTTTGCTTCGATGGCGGCTCTTGACATGCCGGTGTTGACGACCTTCTCGACATACGCCGGCTCCGCCACAGCGGTATCCACCCGAACTCGAATGAGCTTGTCGGGGTAGACGAGCTGGCACGCGGGTTCAGCCTGGACTCGTGCGCAGACACCGACCAGATGGGGGTTGCCGTTGTAGCGAGTGAACAAGAGATCGTCGAGGTGCAGTCGGTACGGGGACCACTGCGCTGAAGAGCCAGGGAGAAAACGAATGTCACTGGTGTCCAGGTTCATGGGCCGAACCGCGCTGATTCGAAGAATTGGTTGGCCCCTATCGCTGTCCGGCCGCAGCGATATGCCATTGCGGACCTCAGTCGCAAGTTCGCCGAGCCAACCGATGGTCCAGTTGGAGGGCAAGGTCATGCGCCCTCCAGGTCACGATGCAACCCTTCCATCTCCTCCATTGCCGTCTGCAGCTTTCCGACGATCTTGGCCGCAATCTCCTCGGGCTTGGGCAGGTCGTCGGTGTTGCCCAGGCTGTCATCCTTGAGCCAGGTGATGTCCAGATTGTCGCCGCGCTTGGCGATGTCCTCTCGGGCGAACTTGCGGAAATGTCCGGTCTCGCCTTGGTCCTTGCGCTTCGCCTTGCCCAGCGAGTCGCCGCCGTAGCACTTCTCAAACTCGGCGAAGTGCTCGCGTCCGAGGGGCGTGCGCTTCCCAAAAGCATCGGCGTTGGTGCGCATGTCGTAGATCCAGACGGCCTTGGTGTTGCCCTTGTCTTTCTCACCGCGGGTGAAGAACAGCACGTTGGTCTTCACGCCCTGGGCATAGAAGATGCCGGTTGGCAGACGCAGGACGGTGTGCAGGTCGCACTTGTCCATCAGGTCGGCCCGAATCTGGCGGCCGACGTTGTCCTCGAAGAGCACGTTGTCGGGCAGCACGATGGCAGCCCGGCCGCCCGGGAGCAGACCCCGGTAGACGTGCTCCAGAAACGCGAGCTGCTTGTTCGATGTGGAGAACGTGAAGTCGTCACGCGAGGGTAGACCGCCGCCTTTCTTGGTCCCGAACGGCGGATTGGTCAGGATGACGTTCGCTTTGGGCAGGCCAGAGCCGATGGGCGAGAGCGTGTCGCCAAGAACGATGTCGGATTCGATCCCATGCAGCATTAGGTTCATCAGGCACAGGCGCTGCACGTCTGGCACCAGCTCGACGCCGATGTACGCCTCCCGGCGTTGGAACTTCTGCTGCTTCTCCTTCAGATCGAACAGACCGTCGGTGTTGGCCTTGACGAAGCGGTCAGCCTGGATGATGAATCCGCCCGTGCCGCAGGCAGGGTCCTGGATGGTCTCGCCAGGCTGGGGTTGGACCACGGCAACGATTGAGTCGATGAGCGGTCGGGGCGTGAAGTACTGGCCGGCGCCGGACTTGGTCTCGTTGGCGTTCTTCTCCAGCAAGCCCTCGTACATGTCGCCCAGACCCTCGTGCCGGGCGCTGTACCAGTCGATCTGGTCGATGTCTTCGACCAGCTTGGCCAGGTTCTTGGGCTGGCGCAGAGAGGTGCTGGCACCGCTGAAAATGTTCTGCACACGCCGCGAGCCGTGGCTGCCCAGGTGGATGAGCATCTCGCGGTAGAAGTCGAGCTGCTCGACGCCCTGCTTGCGTTC
>PMKP01000140.1 GCA_003157775.1 Myxococcales bacterium
CACCTTGCGATCGTAGTCACTCAGCTCCTGCTCGTTTTCCGGGCGCTCCGGCTGTGCCTGGGCCAGCAGCGTCTTGGCCATGCCGGAGAGCGCATTCGTCTTCAACGAATAGAGATTGTAGTAGCTCTCGCTGCGCGCACTGACCAGGCCCGCCCCGGCCAGGCGGGTCAAGTGGTGCGACACAGTCGACACGCCCACGCCCAGGGCCGCGCCGAGCTGTTCCACGGTGTACGCCCGCTGGGCCAGAAGCCCCACGATGCGCAGGCGGTTGGGCTCGCCCAGCACCTTGAAGAACTCGACCAGGTCATTCATCTTCTTGTCGCGGTCCATCTTGACTCCACCGAAGTAGTTCGATACCTATAGAAACAGTCAAAACAGGCGTCAAGAGAAAGATCGCCATGCCCGCCCCAGGCAAGACCCGCGCCGAGCTGAGACGCAGCTACAAGGAGACCCCGCGCCAGGCCGGGATCTTTCAGATCAAGAACAGTAAGACGGGGAAGGTTTTTCTCGGCAGCAGCACCAATCTGCACGGCCCCTTGAACCGGCTCCGCTTCGAGCTTTCCATGGGCAGCCACGACAATTCAGCCCTGCAGAACGACTGGAACCAGTTCGGCCCCGACGTTTTTCTTTTCGAGATTCTGGAAATCGTGAAGCCAAGCGAAGATCCGGCCTTCTGTTTGGAGGACGAGCTGACCCTGCTGGAACAGATCTGGCTGGAAAAACTGCGTCCGCTAGGCGAACCAGGCTACAACTTGGGTCCGGTACGACGGATGTGACGAGAGTCCCGCCAAACGGCTATGATAGCGCCGCATGCCGCCTGCCAACGTCCAGATCTTCGGCACCCGCAAGTGCCCTGATACGCGCAAGGCCGAGCGCTTCTTCAAGGAGCGCCGCGTGTCCTTTCAGATGATCGACCTCGGACAGAAAGGCCCCTCGCCCGGTGAGCTGCGCAAGATCGCGAATGCCGTGAACGGCGCGGAGAACCTGATCGATCGCGAGGGCAAGCGCTATTTGGAACGCGGCCTGAAATACGCCGCCCCGACTGGTCCGCGTATCGAGCAGGCGTTGCTGGACGATCCCCTGCTGCTGCGTGCCCCCATCGTGCGCGCCGGAGACCGTGCCACAGTGGGCTTTGCGCCTGAAGTCTGGGCCACCTGGCTTTGATCGATGGGATTATGGCTGCGCGGCGTCGGGCGCGCGCGGGCTGGCGTGGATTGCGGCAAATGGCAGGTCCAGGATGCGATAGAGGGGCGAGTCCTGGTAGTCGAAGTGCCACCATTCGTCGGGGTTGACGCTGAACCCTTCCTTTTCGAGGGTCTGGCGCAGAAGCGCCCGCGCGCGCCGTTGTTCTGTTGTGCCGCCCTTGTAGTCGGCTGCGGCTCGGTCGGACATTTCATCAAAGGCACTGGGCATGGCGACTTCTTTCCCCGAGCGAAGATCGTAAAGTCCTACGTCAACAGCGCAACCGCGGTTGTGGCGCGATCCTTTCTGCGGGTCGGCCACGAACTTGTGCTTGTCGGGCGGAGTCACCTCCCAAAACAGCTTGGTCACTGACCAGGGACGATAGCCATCGAACACCAGCAGGCCATAGCCGAGCGGCTTGAGAGCCCGGTGGGCACGCAGAAGCGCCTCGGCCGCGGGTCGTTGCAGAAAGGCCCGCGCCTCGGCGTACAGCTTGCGGCCAGTGAAGTTGTTGTTGGTGGCGTAGCGAATGTCGAGATGGATGCTGGGATCAAGGCGCACAAGCTCGACCAGATCGGGAGCGCGGAAGTCCCCGGTTTCCGCAGGCTGGGCTGCGGCCTGCAAGCCTGGCAGGCACAGCGTCGCGAGCAAGAGGGCGAGACGGTGCGCGGCGATCTGGTTA
Source organism: Myxococcales bacterium (assembly GCA_003157775.1). Classification (GTDB taxonomy): domain Bacteria; phylum Myxococcota_A; class Polyangia; order Fen-1088; family Fen-1088; genus Fen-1137. Next base: position 1,865 of record PMKP01000140.1, read on the forward strand.
GCTTTCTTCACCACAGAGAACACACAGACCACAGAGTCAGCACCTACGCGCTTTGCGGCGTGTGTCCTCGGCCGAAACGTTCGGGCGCGACATGCCACCATTGTAGCGCGCTGCTGGTTGCCAGAACAGGGCTAGACGTGATCCATGCCGGCCCGCACACCTTCCCTCTGGGCGAGCGGGTGCGCGCAGTGGCGGCGGCGCGGATTCTCGACGACATCGCACCCTTCTGATTGCTATTGCACCACCGAACTTGGCCGGGATCCCGGGGATCCTGACTCATGAACAAGTACCAGCTACACCCGCCACCCCAACTTCGAAGACAATATCGGTACGGGTGTCACAACAGGCCTGGTGCAGTCTGTGCTGGGCGCTGATGGAAAGCCTGTGTACGCGGGGATCTGCGACAACGCCAGCGCCAGCGCGACGGTTTGCCCCCACGGCCGCCAGCTAACGACCCAGGCTGACTTCGACCAGTGGTATCGCGACACCACCATGAGTGTGCGCGGGGACAGCTTCATCACCCTCACGCTCAACGCGGCTGGGCAGTATGTGTTCAACGGCGGAAGTCCCGGGAATCCCTTCCTGCCCTTTGGAAAGACTGACTTGACCGGCGTGGGCTGGGTGGCCCAGGGCCATGAGCTCGCGACGGCGGCTGGCGACTTCGGCTTCACTACCGAGGTCCACTACTGGTTCCAGTTGCAAGGGGGCGAGACCCTTAATTTCTCGGGGGACGACGACGTTTGGATCTTCTTCAAGAACACCCTCCTCATTGATCTCGGCGGCAGGCACGCCCAGACCAACGGAACCATCACTCTGACCGACGACGAGATAGCGACACTCGGTCTCACCAAGGGACGCATCTACGAGATGGCGCTCTTTCACGCCGAACGACACACGGATCAATCGAACTTCACACTCACGCTCCACGGGTTCGGCCGCTCAAAGACCGTGTGCACGTCGATTTGTGGTGACGGCATCGTGGTCAAGGGCGAGGTGTGCGACGACGGTCCGCTCAACGGAACCTACGGGCATTGCAACGAGACCTGCACCGGGTTGGGCCCGCATTGTGGCGACAGCGTAGTTCAGGCTTCCGAGGGCGAGGAGTGCGATGACGGTGTGAACCTGACCACCTACGGGATCAACGGCAAGCCCGGCTGCGCCCCAGGGTGCAAGCTGAGTCCCTTCTGTGGCGACAGCAAGACCGACAGCTTGTTCGGCGAACAGTGCGATACCGGAGGCGTGAAATTGGCCGACAGTAGCTGCCAGCTCAACTGCACCTACCGTCCCTTCTGCGGTAACGGCGTGCTCGACGTCGCAGATGGCGAGACCTGTGACGACGGCAACACCATCTCTGG
>PMKP01000354.1 GCA_003157775.1 Myxococcales bacterium
CAGATCGGTGTTCTTGATGTCAATGAGGCCGTGCTGGTGCTGGCCCAGGCCGTAGAGCGACTCGTCAGAATTGGGCGCCCATTCCTGGCGGACGCTGGTGGTGGCTTCACCGTTGACCGTCGCGGCGGTCAGAGTACGGCCGCCGGCAGTATTTTCGGCCAGAACGGTTTGCCCGCTGGGATCGAGGAAGGTCACCTGGCCCGTGGTGGTGTCGACTTGCACGGTCAGTTTGTCGGTGGCGATCTTCGTCAGATTGCCCGCCGCGGTGGTGGTGGACGAGGTTGGGACACACTGCTTGGCTGCCGTGGTCAGGCTGGCGCGGGTGAAGAAAGTCGCGCTCTTGGCAAAGGCGACGCGGATTACGTTGTCCGCGCAAACCTCGATCTTCAAGGTTCCGCCACCCACGCTCAGAGATAGCCCACCCCCGGTGATGGGGGCACCCCCGTCTCCCACGCCGCCACTGCCGCCGGTACTCCCGCCGCTTCCCGCCCCGCCTGTCCCAGATCCGGCCGTGCCCCCACCACCGCTCGCCGTGCCCCCGCCACCTCCTGCCGTACCCCCTGCTCCGCCTGTCCTGCTGCCGCCCGCCGTCCCGCCGTTGGAGGACCCACCCCCGCCACCCCGGCTGGTGGTGGAAGCACCGCCGCCGCCGGCGGTCGCGCTGGTTGTCCCGCCGCCAGAGAACACACTGCCCCCACCACCCGCGCTGGTGGAACCCCCGCTGGCGGCACCGCCCTTGCCGCCGGTACCAGGGCTGCTTCCGTCAGTCGTGGAATTCCCACTGCTGCAGGAACCAAGCCAACCAGCAGCGCCTACTATAAGAATTGCCCGGCCTGGAAACCTGTACATACCGACTCCTTACGGGATTGGTGAATCGTGCTTTCTTCCCAGAGGCAGAGGATGACAGCTTCTCAGTTGCGCGATCGGAAAAAAAAGGTTCACGCCCCGCGCCGACCAGATTCACGCCGACACGCTGACCATGGAGACTTGCGCGGCGGGCTGAGATAGGATCATGCCCATGAGCGAATCAGGACGCCCGCCGGCATCGGAGCAAAAACACCCCAAAGCCGGTGGCCGCGGAGCGCGGTTTTCAGATGCGATGGACGAGGCGGCCGCAGCGCTGAACGCCAGCGTGGGGTTCGACCGCCAACTCCTGCGCGATGATGTGCGCGGCAGCCAAGCTCACGCCCGCATGCTGGCAGCCGTGGGCCTCATCTCTAAGGAAGACGCTGAAGCGATCGTGGCTGGTCTCGACCGCGTGGCGCAGGAGTTCGGCGAGGGTGGCCGCGCCTTGGACCCGGCCCTTGAAGACGTTCACATGAATGTCGAAAGCCGGCTGATCGAACTTATCGGAGACGCGGGACGCCGCCTGCACACGGCGCGCAGTCGCAACGATCAGGTTGCCACGGACATGCGGCTCTACGCTCTCGCGGCGTCGAGCGAGATGGTGGCCGGCCTCGATCGCGCCCGCGTGGTGCTGTGCCGGCGCGCGCGCGAGCACGCGGCCACGCTCTTGCCCGGCTACACCCACCTGCAACGAGCGCAGGTGGTCACTCTGGGGCATCACCTGCTGGCCTATGCCGAGATGCTCGGGCGCGACCGCGGCCGCTTTCTCGACGCGGCCCAACGCGCGGCCGAGTGTCCGCTCGGATCCGGGGCACTGGCTGCGACCTCCCTGCCCATCAAGCGCGAGATGACCGCGTCCGCCCTTGGGTTCCGCGCGCCCACCCGCAACAGCCTGGATGCGGTTTCCGACCGCGACTTCTGCGCCGAGCTAGCCTTTGCCTGCGCACTTGCCGGCGTCCATCTCTCGCGTCTGGGCGAGGAGCTTGTGCTTTGGTCGTCGAGCGAGTTCGGCTTCGTGCGCCTGGGCGAAGGCTACTGTTCGGGCAGCTCGCTCATGCCACAGAAACGAAACCCGGACATCGCCGAGCTACTGCGGGCCAAGTCGGCGCGCTTGCTGGGCGACCTAGTGGCCCTGCTGACCGTGTGCAAGGGCCTGCCTCTGGCCTACAACAAAGATCTGCAGGAAAGCCAGGAGCCCTTCTACGACGCTATCGAGACCACACGCATGTCGTTGGCTGTCTTGCCCGGTCTTCTCAGCGGACTGGAGTTCAACCCCGAGCGCATGAAGGCTGCGGCGCGGGACCCTGCACTCGGCGCCACTGACCTGGCCGAGCACCTGGTGCGGGAGGGTGTCCCTTTCCGCCGGGCGCACGAGATCGTGGGCCATCTGGTCCGCCACGCCGAACGTCTAGGGGTGTCGCTGACCGAGGTGCCCGAAGCGGAGCTGGCCGGGATCGCACCCGAGTTGCATCCGACCTACCTGCAGAGCCTGAACCCCAACCAAGCCGTCGCATCTCGCGCCGTGATCGGAGGTCCCGCACCAGGCCAGGTCATGCACGAGGTGGAACGCCTGGCAGCGGAACTGCGCGGATTGGGCTTCGAGGTTTGACAGTTACCTAGTCCACATAGAGAGCGCAGAGGCCACAGGGCGGCCTTGCGGCCGCAACCAAGGAGCGGGAGGTGATTCATCCCGTCAGCCGCCGGCCGCCCTGTGTTCCCTGTGCTCTCCGTGCCTTCCATGAGAAGGCCGCCCGGG
>PMKP01000396.1 GCA_003157775.1 Myxococcales bacterium
CGGTCAGCGTGTTCGTCTGGCTGACCGATGACGTTCCTGTCCCCGTCTGTGTGTTGGTCTGACTGCTCGACGAGGTTTGCGTCCCCGACTGCGTGTTGGTCCGGCTGCTGGATGTCGTCTGCGTCGCGACCTGGCTCACGGTCTGGGTCGCAGTCGAGGTGCCCGTGCCGGTCGCGCTCTGGGACGCGAGGATAGTAACCGTTTCGGTGTCCGTCAAAGTCACCGTCGGCCCCACTGCCGTACTAGTGGTCACCGGATTAAGAGCGGTAAGGGTGAGGGTGCCGGTCTGGGTGACCGTCATGGTCGAGGTGCCTACGGTTCCGGACTGCGTGTCGGTTTGGGTGGCTGTCCCGACTGGCACATAGTCGAAGACGTACCCATTCTTGCCCATGCCCGAGAACTCACAGCGCCCGGGCTGGCCGTACAGGCGGCAGAAGCGATCACCTTTCTCGCAGTCCGCACCCACCTCATTGAACCGCGAGGCATTCTCGCCCGGAATCCCCTGCATCGACTCCGCGCTCTCGACCACGATGAGGAAGTTCGGCTTGCGAAGCTGATACTTCACAATCTCCATCGGGCTGACCTTCGCGTACACCGAGCCTGGAAGCGACCATGACACCACCAGCAAGATCGCGGCCGCACACCAGCGGCGAAATGCTCGGGATGGGCCGTACATGCGAGTTGCCTCAGACTCTTGCAGCAAGCAAGCCGCCGGCCAGGTTTGCCACCTGCGAAAACCCCAGTGATTTCGCAGCGAGATGCCCTTTCCTTGGTAGGTACATATGGCTTGCTGTGCCCCTGATGACCACCTGGCACCCGGAACGCGGTTGCGGACTCCGCAAACTTTTCATGGCCCATTACATGGAGGCTCGGGCGGCCGCAAGCCGCCCCTACACGAAAGGTTGCCTGTCAACGCCAATGGATACTGACCCACTTGGCACTCTACGCCGCATGTCGACGTAGGTAGTCGAGGCTTCCCGGTAAATGATCTGGGCAATGATGAGGCTTCGCGGGGCGAGGGAGCGGAATGCTTGCGCTTCCGCTGGCCGGCCACTCAACGCCTATGCCCGCTTCCCGCCTCCAGTCTATTTTTTCGCCGCCGGGCCAGGGGGCTGTGCCGGAGGCGGAGGGGTTGGCTCCAGTACTATGCGCGCGACCCTGACCGTCGAATTCTCCGCGTTCTGGAACTCGAGAACGACGTCCTTCTTGAGTTCCGGCCAGATCTCGAAATCAGGCAGGGGCTTCTTGGTCGTCAGATCGATCTCCTGAACTACGTACATGTCCCGGTAGAGATGACGAGAAAGCTCGAACGTCAAATCCTGACCCTGCTTGGCTACGGATAGGTCTTGGGCGCCGTAGTCCATCACCGTGTAGAGCCCCGGCCGGTCGGTGACTACCATGATGTTCTTGTCATGGAGCTGGGCAAAGTAGCGCCAGATCTGGGCCGCCTCGCGGGTCAAGGTCAGCTCGTTGATGACGCGAGCTTCGCTGGCCACCGACACGTACAGAAACACCACCGCAGCCGCCACCAACGAGGGTAGCCAGAGCGGCGCCCGCCGACACAACAAGGCCACCACCCACGCGGCCAGCAACGAAACCAGCGCATCAAAAGGCACGAACAGCCGCGCCGATGCCGGGTGCAAGGGCTTGCCCCAGGAATAGCTGAAGTAGATCACAGCCATCATGACCGCCCAGACAAGGGCGAAAACGGCAAAACGCTCCGTGGCAACCCTGCGCTCGCGTTGGTGGGCCAGCTTCCACAGCGAGCGCGCCACGACGACGCAGCCGACCAAGCCCAGCCCCAGCAGCAGGGCCGAGTGGGGCCGACGAAAATCGAACGGGTGGAGCAGAAGGCCGAAGTAGTCGCGGGTGTTCTCGGCCACATATTTCCAGCCGAACAGGCTGGCATTCAGCGGCTGTTCGGCGTCGTCGGCTTTCAAGATCATCTGCCAGAAGCGAGGCAGGAGGAAAAGCGGCGTGAAGGCATAGACCACCCGGTAGGGCTTGACCTGCTCCCACTTCACCATGCGCAGAGCAAACAAAATCACCAACGAAACCACGAGGAAGCCAGCGCCCTCGTAGCGGATATGGGCAAGCATGCAGAGATTCAGCCAAAGCAAGGCCAGGCGGTTGGCGGTTGGTTCCTTGGCATAGTCGAAGAAGTGTTTGACCGAGAGCAAGGCGAAGAATGCCGCCATCACGTCAAAGCCACCGGAGCGGGCCGACATCATGGTGATGGGATGGGCCATGACAAACGCGCCTGCCAGGATGCCGAAGGCCTCACCGCCCAGGGACTTGGCCAAGCGATAGGCGACCAAGACCAACAAAGGGATGAGGAGAGCGTTGGCGTGGAAGGCGTTGGTGTAGCTGTAGCCCCTGACTGCGTGGACCAGACTGACCAGGAAGGGAAAGAGCGACGGGCGCCGATCCATGGTCACGTTCAGGTTCCAGTAGTTCTCGTAGTACCACTTGCCCGTGGTCGCGAAGTCGGCGGTCTTGTTGAGGTGCAGGTTCTTGGACACCCCGAGCAGGTTGGTCTCGTCGGCCAGAACCCGTAGGGCTGGCTCGACCGCGAGGATGGCGACCAGCGAGACAACCGCGGCGAGGACAAGCCCCCGCCAGTTGTCCTTCAGCCAAGCCACCAGCGTTTCCTTGCTCGCGTTCTTGAGGGCGATGACGTACGTCGCCGCCCAGAATGCGACCATGGTCAGAAGCACGAAGTAGGTGCCGTGGACAAAGAACGGCTCCATCAGACTGTGCCTGCGCAGGGTCACGCCCAGCAGGGCCATCGCCGCAATGATCGGCGCGGCCACAGCCGCGTTTCGCCAAAATGACGTCTTGTTGAACTGGATATCGAGGGAAATCTTCATGTCGGTCCTCAGAGAATTTGCTGGTCAGCGTCCACCGGCGGACGTGCCCCACGGCGACCGCCAGCAGAGAGATGTCAGCGTAGCACGACGACGGCAACTCGCGAAAATGCCCCATGCGGCCTTGGGTTGCTTTCGCCTGTCACGTGGCGTGACACCGACGCTGTCGTGTCCATGGAGAGGCGCGCTACCGAATCCCCGAAGTGAACGTCATCGAGGGTGGGTAGCAGCAGGCTGCGACCGGAGAGTTCCACCAATCGATCAGTCCTTCCGAACGTACAAGAACGTCGGTCGAGGGCCATTGGCATGCATGCACGGCGGAGACGTCAGAAGGACGCGGTACCTCCGCGCCACCAACTGCGAAAGGTGGCTGCTGGCTGCTCCGCCAAGGTAGACATACTTCGGAGGATGGCTCTCCACTTCTGAAAAGTAGCGGCTGACGAACCCTCGGAATTCCGGCGTACCGAAGCCCCGGTTGAAAAAATCCTCTACGCTGTCGCCCATGTCGATCACCGCTCCGTTGAAGTCCTTCTTGAAGAAGAAGGCATCCTCGCTGAGAATGGGATTTTCGCGGTCCAGCGCCTCCATCTCTTTGCGAAAGTGAGATGCCTCTGGTTCCGTGCGGTACAGGTCCATGGCCTGGCGATAGATGCTCTGCCAGTTCGCGGTTGCCAACCCAATACCCACGATCGCGATGCCGGTCACGAGTTGCAAGCGTCCGGTGAATCCCATCCAGGCGCGCAAGCAGGCTATGCAAAGCCAAACAATCCAGGGGTCGAAGTAGTAGGTCCCGCTTCCCCGGCGGTTTAGCCAATAGCCAACGATGGTCACCAAATACAGGGCGACCAGCGGCAGCCACGCCGCGAGGGCGTGCTGAATCCGTATCCGCCTCTGCCGCCGATACGTCCAGATCTCCAGCAGCATGACCATTGGCCAGAGCACCAGCAGTGGGGTGCGATTGCCGGAGAACAATTGGCCCGGGAACCACTCGAAAGGAGCAATGGGAACGATTTTGTATCCTCCGGAATCCAGAAAATAGCCAAAGAAGTGCGAATAGTACGAGTGCACGTCGCCTTTGAAGATGCCGAACAGAAAAATCAAACCCATGCCAACCAAGGCCAGACTCGCGCCGCCAGCCCGCTTGATGATCGGGTGCCGCGGCGGTGGGATGATCAATCGGTCCGTCAGAAGGACATAGAGGTAGTAGGTCCCGGCTGCCGCGACGAATCGCGTGTTGCTGAAAACACAGAGGCCGATGAGCGGACCTTCCAACAGCCCGCGAAACAGGAGCGACGTGCTTTGCGTGACCTTGATTTCACTGACCAAGATGAGGAGAACGAAAAAGAACAAGGCGGTGGCGTCAGCTCTTCCGGTGAGCAGGTTGTAGGTAGTCACTCCCGGGAGACCGTTCAGCAAGGCGTACAGTCCTGCTGCCCAGAGGGTCGCCCAAAGACTGGGATGATGGACCTTCTTCCTGAGAAAGATCCAGATGGTCGTCCACAACACCAACAGATCCCCCAGAACGAATATCCTCGTGACAACGTGAGAGCTGAGGAACGGCATGAGGATGCCCAGGCCGGCCTTCAACAAGGTCTCCATGGGGCCGTGGTACATGTTGATGAAGATATGCGTCTGATCGGTGAAAACGTTGATGCCCGCCCTGAGCGCCAGGACGTTGAGCCACACCGGAGATTCGCGAACCTCCAGCTCCAGAGGGAATCTCACTACATTGAGGACCAAGAAGAGCAACAGGGCGGCGGACGCGAGAGAAAGCAGCGCGCCCGTGACCCACAGGGCTCTTGCAAACCATCGGCGAACTTGCATCTCTTCCTCACTGACGGCAGTGAGATCAGTACACCTTGACCTGCTCCAGATGGAGCGCGGTGAAGCGCGGGACGCGCAGGCGCACGTAGCGAGCCTGGACGGGCGGGAAAGTGGGCTCCCAAAGGGCGAAGGGTGCGTCTCTCCTTGCCACCTGTTGCCAACTCGACCGATCGGCGCTGACCTCCGCCAGGAGGGGAACGGCGCGCTCCTGACAGCAGTCGGCGCGGTTCTGCACATAGAGGCGGCGAACCGATTTCGGGCGGCCGAGGTCAACCTCGAACCATGGATTCAGCTCTTCGCTTGTGTGGAACATCACATTGGCAACGAAAAGCGCGGGCAAGGCACTGCTGGCATGCCAGGGCTGACCTCGCGCCAGGTCTTTCGGGGTGAAAAGAAATATCCCCAGGGCACCCGCCGCCGTGAGGCCTGCGACCAAAATCAAGGCCGCGAAGACGATCCGCCAGCGACGTCTGCGCAAGATGCTTCGCGAATTGTGAGGCTCGCGTGCATCGACCTGATCCATCATGGCCCGCACCGACGCGCGCGTCATCTCACCAAAGTGCCGCTGCTCCGGCGCGGAGGTGCCAGCAGATCCAAGATAGGCCTGCATGGCCAAAAGATGGCGAAGGCGGGCCACGCGGACGTCGTCCTGGCCGACTTGTGCCAGAAACGACTCTGGTGAGGTGTCCATCGCGACCGCGAGAGCTCGCTTGCTGGCCTCATCCTCCGCAAGCAGCCAGAGCAAGGCCTCGCGGTAGAGCGTCAAGACCGGAGCCAGGTACAGGTCGTCCCCCGCGTCGAGCAGGAAATCAGCCACATCGGCGTGCGCACGCGCCAGCTTCAGCGCGGCCCTGCGGCCCGACGGGAAAATGGCATCGCTTTCCCGCGCTCTGGTGAGTGCATCGCGCATGAGCAGCCAGCCGAGAAGGCGTCGATGCATTGGAGACCGCCGCGGCGACAACAGGCTGCGCGCAGGGGACTCCGCCACCGATTCCGGCTGGGCGGAGGGTGGCACCACCGACGGTTTGTCAAGGACGGGGCTTTCGTTCTCGCTTGTCATGTGATCTCTCACCTACGCTGTCGCGCCTCGCGAGGCGCCGGCTACAGCATAACGCGGTTCCGCTCGTATGGAAACCCGTTCAGCTCCCAGCCAGGTGTTCCGCAGGTTGCCGGGCGCGCAAGGGCCCAAACTGTGCCAGGCATCCTCTTCGCTTCTGCCGGCCGCAGAAGGGCCGTAGGACGCGGATCCAAGGTGCAACATCAAACCCAGAGAAAGAATATGGTCACCAACGTGCTAGGATGTTTGCCTTCTAGCTGACCGCGCCAATGGGACAAACATCATGACAATAAGACAACACACCATCAAGTTCAGTTGCGTGCTAGTCATTTCAATAATCGGGCTCGCCGCGTCAGAAGCAAGGAGCGACTCGGAAGAGTCGCTGGAGGCGCTGAAGAATAGCAAGATTTGTAATGAGCCGGTTTTGTATTCGCAATTCAAAGAAGAGGTGTTGATACGTCATTTCTTCAATGACAAGAAAGATGGATTCTTCCTGGATGTCGGCTGCTCGCACTACAAAAACATAAGCACAACCTACTATCTGGAAAAGCACCTGCACTGGACAGGAATAGGAGTCGACGCCCTCGGGCAATATGCAGCGGACTATTTGAAGTACCGTCCGGGAACAAGATTCCGGAATTTTGCGGTATCTAATCATTCAGGGGGAACGATTGATTTCTACACAAAAAGTGGATTCGAAGTGTTCTCGAGCACAATCAAAGAAGCCGTTTACAGAATTCCCGAACCTGTTGTGATTAAGGTTCCTGTGATCACGCTCAACGATCTACTAAGAAAAGAGAAAGTTAATCATATCGACTTTCTCTCGATGGATATCGAAGCAGGGGAGATTAAGGCGCTGGAAGGATTTGACATCAAAAAGTATCGGCCATTGCTAGTTTGTATCGAAGTTCAACCCGAGATGGGAACCTATTTTACGAACGAAATCCTGAATTACTTCCAAAAGAATGGCTATGAAAAGATGGAGGCCTATTCGCAATTTGATGCTCCTTCTTCTAACTGGTATCTCAAGCTGAAGGAGTACCATCCGAAGGATGGCAACTAGACCGGGTTCCCCTCGCCGTCTCTCACAATCCTGACGTTCGCCCCCGCGGCTGCGGCCCCGAGCCCTCCGCGGCGGTGGGAACACCGTCGATCTTGCGGCGGACGAGGTAGAGCGGCCTGCGCTTCACCTCCTCGAATATTCTCCCCACGTACTCACCCACGAGACCCAGGCACAGAAGAACGATACTGGAAAAGAAGATGTTGATGATTACCAGCGAGGTCCACCCGACAACCGCCTTGTTCAGCCAGAAGCGCACGTAGACGGCGTACCCGGCATAGCCCAGTCCGGCGAGCAGGCCGCATACGCCGACGAAACTGGCCATGCGCAGTGGCGCGGTGGAAAAACTGGTCAGGCCATCGGCGCTCAAACGCAGCATTTTCATCAGCGGATACTTGGTCTCCCCTGCCGCGCGTCCGGGCCGCACAAAACCGATGGTTGTGTGCGAAAAGCCTACCCACGACACCAGGCCCCGCACCAGCCGGTGGCGCTCGCGCAACTGGCCGAGCGCGGCGACCACGGCTCGGCTCATCAGGCGAAACTCGCCCACGTTGGCCTCGATCTCGTTCTTGGTCAGACGACCCATGATTCGGTAGAACGCCCACGCTGTGACCCGCTTGAAAACGGATTCCTCTTCCCGGGACGAACGTTGCGCCTGGACCACGTCGAAACCCCGCCGGTAGAGCTCGACCATCTCTGGGATCAGTTCGGGCGGATCCTGTAGGTCCGCATCCATGAGGACGACTGCGTCTCCCTGGGCCGAGTCCAGCCCGGCGGTGATGGCCGCGGGGTGGCCGAAATTCCGCGAAAGCTGCACCAGCTTGATGCGCGCATCCTCGCCATGCGCCTGCTCAATCAAGGCCGCGGTGGCGTCTCGGCTTCCGTCGTCGACGAACCAGGCCTCCGCCCCGCCCGGCAAGGCGTCCATGACGGCACGCAGACGGGGCAAGAGCAGCGGCAAGACTGCTTCTTCGTTGAACACCGGGATCACGATGGAAACCCATGGAGCAGGGCGCGGCACGGTGTCGTTCACAGCGGCCTCTCTGCCCAAACTAGCATGCTCCAAGGGACCGACTCACGTGGCCGTTCGGCGAACTAGTACGCCAAGCGCAGGCCCGCCGCAAGGCTGACCATGGTGGGGTTGGTGTTGGCGATGTTGAGCTGGGTGAAGATGCGGAGCAGCCACAGATTGACCTGCGCGCCCAGGATGCCGCGGATTCTTGCCGGGCTGGGGTTGACGGGAGGGATCGGGACATGAACGTGTGCCGTGCCCAGATCCAAGTTGGGTGGCTGCCCCCCCGACACATGGCCGAGCAAGCTGGCGTCGAGGTCCAGGTTCATCGCGCTGCCGCCGCCCAGTTGGAAGTCGAAGCCCACACCGCCGTATGCGGTGAGCAGGGTCAGCAGGCGCAAGCTGGTGGTGACTTCCAAGGGAATACTCTTGGTCGTCATATCAACGCTGACGCCACCGGATCCGGTCGCGTCCACGGTGGCGGCGATGTTGGGGATGCTGAGATTCGGCGACGAGAAAGTGCGGGTCAGCCCGAGATTCATGTGCGAATAGTCGAACCCCGTGGTGATCGCGATACCGCCCCAGCGGACCAGCATCTTGAGCGCGGACGAATCGCGGGACGGGCCAAA
>PMKP01000436.1 GCA_003157775.1 Myxococcales bacterium
GGCGGTGGCGGCATCGGCAGCACAGGCGGCATGGCAGGCGCTGGCGGCCCTAGTGCGACGGGTGGGGCGGATGCTGGAACGGACACCAATTCGGCAGGCGTAGGTGGGACCGGCGGCACTTCTGGTCCGACTCCTTCCTGCACGCTCCTCGCCGGCGTGAACCCACTCATTTGTGACTTCGAAGACACCACCTTTGACCCGAGTCCTGACTGGTATCTCTTCGCGGGCGGGGACGGTCTGACCGGCAAAGTCAATGCATCGGTCGGTCCTACCACCGCCGTTGGTGCGCTCCAGCTTACTCCCGACGCACACTCCGGCAAGACGGCCATCGAGTACACGATTACGGGCAGCGGCCCCGTCGTGCGAATTGGCGTCGTGACGATGAATTTCGACGGCCCGTATTCATTTGAACAACCAGTCCCATGCATCGACGCCTCCCGCTACGCTGGGATTCAGTTTTGGCTCAAGGGCACGGCGTCCGGCGGGATTCGGTTGTCTGTTGAAGAACAGATAGCAATTTCCAGCTCGGGGCCCACGTACGCCCCAAGGTACTACACATTCGTCCCAACCCCGACTTGGACCAAGTACGCAGTTGCGTGGCAAGACCTGGTTGGCACGACAATCGGCCATCTCGACCCCCACGCCATCGGATTCATCAATTTCGAGATACAACAGACCATGGTCGACGTGTCCATTCAGATCGATGATGTCGCATTCGCGGCCACCACTGGGGGGAATTGAAACTCGTAGGATAGTACCGCACCGGGGTTCAGGTCGCGGGCGTGACCTTGCACAACAGCCACCCCACCCGCGAACCAGACCCCATTTCCTGATATCATCCTCCCCGTCGCGCGGATCGAACTATGCCAGGCAAGACCAGAACCTTTCTTGCGCCGCCCAACCCGGCTGACAAGGCCGCGCAGGCGGATGCGCTGCTCGACGGGCGGTATCGCATCGACCGTCTGCTGGGCGAGGGCGGCATGGGCTCCGTGTACTTGGCCTCTCACGTCGGGCTGGGACGTCAGGTGGCCATCAAGTTCCTGCATTCCGACCTGATCAGCCGCGAGGACGTGGTGGGGCGCTTCTATCGCGAGGCCCAGGCTGCGGCGGCCATTCGTCACAAGAACATCATCGAGGTGTTCGACGTCGGGATGTCGGCCAAGGGCGAGCCGTTTCTGGTCATGGAGTACCTGGAGGGCGAGAGCCTGGCCGGCCTGCTCAAGCGCGTGGGACCGCTCAGCCTGGGCGACGCCTGTGCGGTGATGGAGCCGGTTCTGCAAGCATTGCAAGTGGCCCACCGCAAGGGGATCGTCCACCGCGATCTGAAGCCGGACAACATCTTTCTGGCCTACCAGCAGGGCGAGCCGCCGGTGGTGAAGATCATCGATTTTGGAATCTCGAAGTTCACGCAAGGCGAGCTCGACAAGTGGCGCACCAAAACCGGCTCGGTCATGGGAACGCCGGCCTATATGTCGCCCGAGCAGGCGCGCGCCAGCGCCGGCCTCGATCATCGCACTGACCTGTACTCGATGGGGACCATCCTCTTCGAGATGCTGACCGGCGCGCTTCCTTTTGCGGGAACCAACTTCGCCGAGTACCTGTCGGCCATGCTGGTCGACGAACCCCGAGCGCCGCAATCTGTGTACGCGGACTTTCCCGTCGAGGCCGAGCCCGTGCTGCGCAAGGCGCTGGCCAAGAATCCCGACCAGCGCTTTCAGAACGCGACTGAGATGCTGGATGAACTCAAGGCGCTGCCCGGCTACGATGCCCAGCAAGAGCGGCTGGCATTGCTCGCGTCGACCATCGAGATCCGCGGTTTCGCTGCCGGCGATCTGGGGCAGGCGCTTTCCCGGCCCGGCCGATTGGCCGGCGACAAGTCCACTCCCTCGCAACTTGCTGACGAGTCCACGGCTGCGACCGGGCCTCGGCTTTGGCGCTGGGGCGTGTTGGGCGCGGTCGTGCTGGCCGTGCTGGTCGCGGGGCTCGCGCTCTGGTTGCGCAAGCCGAGCAAGGTGCTTGCGCCCCCGACGCCGATTGTGGCCCAGCCTGCGCCCGTTGCGCCGGTCGCACCCGTGTTCAGTCCGCCGCCTGCGCCGCCGCCGGTTCCCCAGCCGGCTGCCGCGAGCGAGCCGCCGCAAGCTGCCAGCGCGCCGACGAGCAACGAGACGCAGCCATCGGTGGTGAGCGGGAAGAAATTGAAGAGGAAGGCGCGGCTCGAGATCGCAGACTGGCCCGCGCCCAAGGGCTCCCCCGTAGGTGCCGCCGCGGCCCCGGCCGCGGTCGATCCGGCTGCTGGCAAGCATGGGGACAAGAAGCTGCGCAAGGGCACCCGTGGCACCGAGATGTCCGAGGATTTCGAATAGGGAGACTCGATGAGAAGACGGGTTTGCGCGCTTTGCGTGGCAGTCATGGTGACGGCCGCCGCGTGGACGGCAGTCGCCGGGGACAAGGAAGAAGCCAAGCAGCTCTTCGATGCGGGCCTGAAACTCATGCACCTGGACGACTTCGCCGGGGCAAGCGCCAACTTCGAACGCTCGGTCGCGCTCTACCCAACGCAGAACAGCCTTTTCAATCTGGCCAACTGCTACAAGGCCCTGCAGCGCTATGGCGACGCGATTGTGGTGATCGAGCGCCTGCGAAAGGATTTTGCCGGCAAGCTGAAACCCGAGATCAAGGACGCCGTCGAACGTCAGCAACAAGAGATCAATTCGCTGGTGGCGCGCCTGATCATTCAGACCGTGCCCGCGGAAGCAACCGTCAGTATTGACGGCAAAGACGTTGGCACAGGGCCGACCCTGGGGCCCCTGTTGCTCGGGCCTGGTGAGCACGAGATCGAGGCCGCGCGGCTCGGCCATCGCAGTCAGCGTCGATCGGTGAAACTGGTGTCAGGCGCGGCTCGGACCGAGAAATTCGTACTGGAGGGCGCGTCGGGCAATCTGGTGGTGCGTGCCAACGTCGCGGGCGCGGCGGTGTTCGTGGACGGCCAGCAAGTAGGCACCACGCCCTTGGACGAACCGCTCGCGCTCCCGCCAGGCGAGCACACGTTCGACGTTCGCGCCGCCGGCTATGAGGACGCCGAGCGTTCGATCGAGGTGCAGTCTGATTCCAAACAGGTTCTCGATATCGTGTTGGCGCCCAAGTCAGCGGCGCCGTCATCGGTTGCATCAGGAGCCACGTCGGCGTCCGAGATATCGCTGTCCACAAATGAGCCAGCCAAGCCCAAGTCGCGTGCCCTCAGGGTGGTGACATGGACCGCGCTAGCCGGGGCCGTGGCCGCGGGCGCCGTCGCGGGAACGTTTCTGATCATCAGAAGTGGACAGAAGAACGATTTCGACAAGTACAACAGCCTCATCGGCAATCCCAGCACGCCCGCGGCCGACATTCCAGCCTACGAGTCCAAGCGAGAGACCGCCATGAACGATGTCAACCGCTCCAAGTGGATTGCAGTCGGTTGTGGCATCGGCGCAGGCGTGCTGGCCGTCACTGCACTGGTGACCTATCTCCTCGATTCGAACGGCGAGGAGAGCAAGAGCAAGACCGCAGTATCCGTGTCGCCCTTCGGTCTGGGCGTAAAGTTCTGAGGTGAGCCATGCGGAAATACTCTGTGCGTTGGTCTTTCTCCCTGGCCGC
>PMKP01000373.1:0-197 GCA_003157775.1 Myxococcales bacterium
CATCGAGAGCAACGGCGATGTAGTCGTGGGCCGTGGCACCGTGGTGGATACGCTGGCGCTCTACCAGGCACAGGGGCCTATGGACCGGATCGCACCCACCCTGCTCCAGCCTTCGGCTGGCTCCAGCATCAGCGCCGTGTCGGCTGGCACCCTGCGTGTGGGTGAACTGGAACTGGGCAACGTGAGTGCGCTGGATT
>PMKP01000373.1:246-16495 GCA_003157775.1 Myxococcales bacterium
TGGCCAACGCCAGCACCACCGGCTTTAAGAAAACCCGCGCCGATTTTCAGGACCTTCTGTCAGAAACCATTCGCGCCGCCACCCCGCCCAACGCGCAAGGGGGCAGCCAGCCAACCGCCCTGCAGGTGGGTCTGGGCGTCCGCACCGCCTCCAGCTCGCGTGCCTTCTCCCAGGGCGACATGATCCAAACCAGCAACCCGCTCGACTTGTCCATCGCGGGCAGCGGCTTCTTCCGTATCCAGCGCGCCAACGGCGACATGGCCTACACCCGCGACGGCAGTTTCCGGCTGGATGCCACCGGCCGCGTGGTCACCCAGTTGGGCGAGGTGGTGGAACCGGGCATCACCATTCCGACTGATGCGACCAACATCATCGTGAACTCCGACGGAGCTGTGCAGGCGAATCTTCCCAACCGCACTGACTTGGCCAATATCGGCTCCATCCAGACCGCCACCTTTGTCAATCCCGGCGGACTGGAAGCCATCGGCAACAATCTGTTTCTCGCGACCGCGTCGAGCGGCGATCCCATCGTGGTCAAGCCTGGAGAACAAGGCACGGGCAGCATCTCGCAAGGCAACCTGGAAGCCTCGAATGTGTCGGCGGTCGAGGAAATGATCAACATGATCACCACCCAGCGCAACTACGAGCTGAATTCCAAAGTCATTGAGTCGGCCGACGAGATGCTGCAGAAGCTGACCCAGCTTCGCTAGAGACGTCATGAACCCCCATTTTCCCCTCGCTCTCCTCCTTGCGACGGCCGCCGCGTCCCATCCGACCAGAGCCGCCAACCTCCCCCCCGAGGTGAGCGAGGTTCTTTCCCAGGCGCTGGCCGTGCCGGCGGCCCGCATCGTGCCGCTCGGCTGGGCGCCCCACATGCCCGAGGGCTGCGTCCTGCGCCAAGCGGTGCTCGGCAGTGCAGTCACCGGATCAGGCCGGCTGCCGGTGAAGCTCTATGGCCAGGGCTGCATGGGCTGGGGCTGGGTCCATTTCGAGGTGTGGGCGCCCACCGCTTTCACCACCCGGCCGGTGCGTGCAGGTGAGCGGTTGCAGCCCGCGCTGGCGGTCGAGGATCGCGAGATCAGAAGCGGCCATGTGGGCATCATGCCACCGCCGGGTGCGCTGGCGGCGCGGGATCTGCCCCGCGGCAGCGTGCTGCAAGCATCGGACGTCGCTGGTGCAACGACAACGTCGGGTGAGGCGGTCAAGGTCATCGTGACGACCGGGTCTCTGGCCATCGAGCTGCAAGGGCGAGCCATCGCCTGCGGCGTCGGTCGAACCTGCGCCTTGCTGCCCTCGGGCCGCCACGTCGAGGGCCATTGGGAAGACGGACACCTGCTGGTGGATGTGCCATGACTAGTTTGCCGATGCACCGGGCTCGCACGATCCTGTGCGTCCTTTCTCTCGCCTCTTCGGTACTGGCCTGCACCCAGGCCCATATCAGCCCGTACACGCCCAAACGACGCGAATATAGGCTTCCCTCGGAAGGCAAGGGCGACGAGGCGTCGGCCTCTCCCGGCAGCCTGTGGCACGAAGGCCGGCCCGCCTCGCTGCTCTTCACTGACGCACGCGCTCTGCGGGTCAATGACCTGGTGGTCGTCAAGATCGCCGAACAAGCCAATGCCCAGCGCACTACCGACACCAACACAAGTCGGAGCAGCACCAGCGCAGCCAAGATCGACGCCTTCCTGGGACTGCTCAAACACATACCGAAACTGGATCCCAATCTGAACATCGGCGGCAGCTCGACGTCCACCTTCCAGAGCACTGGCGATACCGCGCGCACCGAGTCCTTGACTGCCACGGTGACCGCAGTGGTCACCAAGGTCCTTCCCAACGGCAACCTCTTTGTCGAGGGCCATCGGGTCATCCTGGTCAATGAGGAGGAGCACCATTTCTACATCTCGGGCGTGGTGCGGCCGATCGACATCGACCAGGACAACAGCGTGCAAAGCTCCATGGTCGCCGAGGCGCAAATTGAATTCGTCGGTCGCGGCGTGCTTTCCGACAACCAAAAACCCGGCTGGATGTCGCGCGCCTTGGGCTGGCTGTGGCCTTTCTAGTCGTCATGCGCATACCAACACTCTTCTTTGCGCTCCTTTTCACGATTCCGGCGCTGCCCGCGGCCGCCGCTCCGGTGCGCATCAAGGATCTGGTGGATGTGCAGGGCATGCGTGAGAACGCTCTCTTTGGCTACGGCTTGGTGGTGGGGCTGGCAAACACTGGCGACAGCACCCAGGTCACCTTCACCGCGCAATCCATCAGCGGCATGTTGGGCCGCATGGGCATCCGGGTGAATCCGACCGACGTGCGCGTGCGCAACACGAGTGCGGTTATGGTCACCGCCCAATTGCCGTCGTTCTCTCGTCCCGGTACCAGGATCGACGTGTCGGTCAGCTCGATGGGTGACGCGCGATCCCTGGCCGGCGGCGTCCTGCTCATCACGCCTCTCACCGGATCGGATGGGGCGGTGTACGCGGTGGCGCAAGGGCCGGTGCAAGCGGGAGGGTTCGACGTGATGGCCGCGGGCTCGCACCTACAGAAGAACCACCCGACCTCGGGCACCGTGCCCGGCGGCGCGACCGTCGAGCGCACGGTTTCGCCTGACTTGGAAAAGGCGCCTCTGGTGTTGGGGCTGCGCCGGCCTGACTTCACCACCGCCCTGCACATCGCTGAAGCCGTGAACAAGTCGCTCAATGAAGAGGCCGCCAAGGCCAACGATCCGGCGTTGGTGCAGATCAAGATTCCCGAAGCTTGGAAGGGAAAAGTGGTGGCGCTGTTGGCGCAGTTGGAGGCCCTGGAGGTCGACCCCGATCAGCGGGCGCGCATCGTGGTCAGCGAGCGCACTGGTACCGTAGTGGCCGGCTCAGGTGTGCGCATTCGGGCGGTGGCCGTGGCCCACGGCGGTCTTTCGATCTCGGTGCGACAGACGCCCTGGGCTTCCCAGCCTGGGCCTTTGTCGCAACAAGGCAAGACGGTGTCGGGTAAGATGGCGACCCTGGATGCCCAGGAGTCAGCCAAGCCGGCGGTGGCCCTGCCCGCCACCACCTCGGTCGAGGATCTGGTCAAGGCCTTCAACCTGCTCGGTGTTTCGGCGCGTGACTTGGTGGCCGTGCTGCAGGCCATGAAAGCAGCAGGCGCCATCGACGCGGACCTGGAGGTGATGTGATGGGCCCCATTCGTGACGTGACCCAGGCTGCGCAGGCTGTGGAGGCCTGCCTGCTGCGCCAGCTCATCGAGGCCAGCGGGGCCTTCAAGGGCAGCGGCATGGCCGGCAGCCGGATTCACGCCCAGATGTTTGTGGAGGCGCTGGCTGACGCAGTGGAAAAGGGCGGGGGAGTTGGCCTGGCGCGGCTCATCGAGAAATCGCTCCCGGCGGCGCAGGCCGATGATGCGACCGAGACGAGCGGCGAACCAATCACCGCGCCTGCCCTTAAGGCCCAGCAGAACCGTGCCGATCTTCCGATCAGTAAGAGGCTCCAGGCCAAGGGGGATTGGCCATGATGATAAAAAACACAACGTCCGTAGGCGGGGTTGATCCCGCGGCAAGCAAACCACAAACCGACGTGGCGGTTCCACGGCGTCAGGCTGATACCGTGAGCACCTCCGAGGGCCAGCGGGCAGCAGCGTTGGTGCGAGCCGTGCAGGCGACTGTCGGCATGTCGCATGCCGCCCGCCTGACAGAGGTGGAGAATGCTATCCGCGCCGGAACCTACGCGCCCAGCGCTAGCCAGTTGGCTAGTCGGCTGCTGGATGAAGCCGAGATTGATGCCCGCCTGCAAGTGATGCTAGGAGGCTAGGCAATGGGTGAGCTGGAGCGCGCGGCACAGATTCTCGACCGCCTGCGAGCAACCCTGGAGGCCGAACTGGTGCAGGCGCGGGGCCAGCGTTTGTTGATGCGCACGCTCGACACCCAGGGGCTGTTCGAGCGCGCGCGCCAACGCAGCGCCTTCAACGCGCAACTGGCGCAGCTTGGGCGCGCCCTGGGCGAGGCCCTGGAAGCTGCGGGCCACACGCTGGGTCTGCAGCAGGTTACCCTGGTTGACCTGCGCCTAGCCGTGCCCGAGGCGTCGCAGCGTCTGGAGGGGTGCATGGCAGAGGTGCATTCCTTGGCGAGCGCTTTGCGCGAGACCGACACGCTGAACCGGAGGCTCGGCGAGCGCGCCCTCCGTCGCCTGCGCGGCTACTTGACGGCGCTAGCTCCCCAAAGCGTGGCCTACGACAGGCGGGGCGCATCTCGCCCGATAGATGACCTCTCAACCGCCTGCCGGGTGGCCTAACCCATGGATCTCATCAGTCTTCTCAACAACACGGCCAATGGCCTTTCAGCCATCCAGGCCAGGGCAGCCACCACCAGCAACAACATCGCCAACGCGAACACCCCGGGCTACGCCCGCCAGCAGGCCAACCTAGGTGAAGCCGTCCCCAGCGTGCTCGCGGGCGGCCGCGGCTACATTGGCGGTGGGGTCTACTTGGTAAATGTCACGCAGACCCGCGATCAGTTCGTCGAATCGCAGCTTCCCATGACGTTCGCCAACTCCTCCAGCTCGACCGCCGAGTCCGATGCTCTGGCCTCGGTGTCGGTCTTCAATAACGACACCACGGGCGGCCTGACCGACTCCATGAGCGCCTTCTACTCATCCCTAACCGCGATGGCGCAGAACCCAAGCGACTCCAGTCTGCGGCAGTCGGTGGTAGCATCTGCTACCTCGCTGGTTTCCGCTTTCAATAGCACCTCGGCTGCGCTGGAGCAGGCGCGCAGCGGAGTCGATGCCAGCATTACCGGCACCGTTCAACAGGTGAACTCCATTTTGGCGCAAGTGGCGGACCTTAACCGTCGCATCTCGGTCGCTGAGGCCTCGGGCGGTCAGCCCAACGACCTCCTCGATCAGCGCCACAATCTCATGGACCAAGCGGCCCAGCTTATCGGGGCCACCCAGGTGCCCGATGCCTCCGGCAACATCAGTTTGGTTCTCCCTGGGGGCACCACCTTGGTCAGCTCGTCGGTGGCTGCAACCCTGAGTGTGCAAAGCGACCCCACCAACAAGGGCCACACCGACGTCGTGTTCACCCCGGCAGACGGATCGGCCCCGGTTGTGCTCAAGCAGTCCGAGCTGGGTGGTCAGATCGGCGGCCTTCTGTCAGCGCGCGATGGAGCCCTGGGACAGGCCAGTACCGACCTCGATACCCTGGCCTTCGACTTTGCCACGATGGTCGATGCGCGAAATCACGCCGGCTTTGACCTCAACGGGAACCAGGGAGGCGACGTGTTCACTG
This sequence comes from Myxococcales bacterium, assembly GCA_003157775.1. GTDB lineage: Bacteria > Myxococcota_A > Polyangia > Fen-1088 > Fen-1088 > Fen-1137. The sequence continues at coordinate 5,521 of PMKP01000373.1, forward strand.
TCGGCGCCACTTTGGCTAACGCCGCCGCCACCATCGCGCTGGACCCGGCCTTGGCCAGCAACCCGTCGCTGCTTGCCGCGGCCGGCTCGGCCACCTCGGGTCCGGGTGATGCGACCAACCTCCAGTCCATGGTCGCCACCCAGAGTACGCCCCTGGCCAATGGGCTGGATGTGCAGAAAGGGATGGCCAAGATCGTTTCCGATTTTGGTACAGAAGCCTCTGATGCACAGAACGCCTCCTCCTTCGACACGACCATGCTGCAGAATCTGCAAGACATGCGCAACTCCGCTTCCGGGGTATCCCTCGACGACGAAATGGTGGGCCTCATGCAGTCGCAGCACGCCTACGAAGCCCTGGCCAAGGTCATCACCACCACCCAGACCTTGCTCGATACCCTCATGCAGATGGTCACCTAGAATGGGAGGAAGAAGATCGTGCGCGTGACCGAAGCGATGATTTACGAGCAAACCACTGACCGGGCCAGCGCTGCCTTGGCCAAGGTCGCCAAAGCCCAGGGCGAGGTGTCGAGCGGCCTGCGTGTGCAGTCGCCCGGTGATGACCCGCAAGCGGCTGGTCTGCTTGTCCGGCACAAGTTCGACCAGGCGCAGATAACCGCCATCCAAAACGGCGCCCAGAGCGCTGCCGATGAGCTAAACACCGCTGACTCCGCGCTTACCAGTGTGAGCACGGCGCTCGCCCAGGCGCAGGCGCTGGCTACGCAAATGGGCAACGACACCTACACCGCGGATGACCGGGCCGCGGCGGCCACGGAAGTCGACGGTATCTTCAAGCAGGTGGTGGGCAGTCTCAATACCCGTTTTGGCGATCGCTACATCTTTGGTGGATATAGCGATAACCAGGCGCCTTTTGCCGCCGACGGGACCTACCAGGGGGACACGGGCGTACGCCAGGTTGAGGTAGCGCCGGGCGTGTACGAGGATGCTTCGGTGCGCGCGGACGTTATGGCCAAGGGCGTGGGAGGCGGCGTCGACATCCTGCAGACGCTGACTGATCTGTCGGCCGCTTTGCGCGCCAATGATGGCGACGCCATTCGCGCCAGCATTGCATCCCTACAAGCAGGCACCAATCAGGTGGCGGCTGCCCAATCGCAAGTGGGAACATCGGTCAACATCTTTACTTCTACTGTCAACACCTGCACGCAGCAGAACACCGACGAGACCAAGGTCATCAGCCAGCTCGGGGATGCCGACGTCATGGGAGCCTCCACGCAACTCAGCCTGGCCCAATACGCCCTCAATGCCACGCTGACGGCTGCCTCGCAGACGCTGAATCTCTCGCTGGTCGACCTCCTGAACAAGTGAGGGCGACCGCAGGTCTCCCCAAACGGGCCGGATGCCGACGGCAGACCGCAGGTCTCCCCAAACGGGCCGGATGCCGACGGCAGACCGCAGGTCTCCCCTACCAGCAGCGGTCGCCCCTGCGGACCTCACCGTCGATGTTTTGCCCCGAACTCTCGCGGGTCGCCCTTATCAGTCGCTCGCATTCGTGCCGAATCCCTTGTCGAACACGGGCACAGTGCCCACAGCAAACACGAACAAGGAGACAGAAAATGCTTTCCATCCAAACCAACATCGCAGCCTTGAGCGCCCAGAACAGCCTCACCTCAACCAACAACAGTCTGCAAACCTCGATGGCGCGCCTGTCGTCAGGCTTCCGCATCAACCGCGCCGCCGACGACGCCGCAGGCCTGGCCATCAGCGAGAAGATGCAGGCGCAAATCGGCGGTCTCAACCAGGCCGTGCGCAATGCCAACGATGGCGCGTCCATGATCCAGACCGCTGAAGGTGCGTTGGATCAGGTGCAGAACATGATGGTCCGTATGCGCAACCTGTCTGTGCAGGCGGCTTCGGACACCAACGGCCCCCAGGAGCGCTCTGACATCAACGTTGAAATCCAGCAGCTCAAGGACGAAATCGACAACATCTCGCTCCGGACCACCTTCAACGGCTTGGGCCTGCTCAACGGATCACTGGTGACCCAGGAGAACTTGACCGACATTCCAGCGGTCACCACCGGACCCGTTGCCGATCAACACCCGGAGGTGCTCCCTAGTACCGTGCAAGCCGGCGTCGCCGTAGGCGGGGCGACGATCACAGGTGTGGACGTCTCAGGCGCGAAGGCAAACACGACCTACACCTTCACCTACGACGCCACCGCCCATGTGCTGACCTTGACGGAGGGGGCTGGGCTCAACGCACCCACGGCCACCGCTGATCTCAGCAGCGCGACCTTCCTGCCGGCAACAAATGCCCCAACCACTCTGAACTTCAGCGCACTGGGCATTTCGGTGTCACTGGCCAACTCAACCGGCGCCGCCATCGCTGGTGACACCGTGGGCGTTGCTCTCGCGGGCTTGACCGGCGGCGCGACGATAGTCACCAAGCCGGGTGTTAGCTCGGCTACGCTGCAGACCGGCGCGGATGCGAACACTGCGAATACCACCACGGTGAGCATGTTGGATACCAGGCTGACCGGGGGTTCGTCCCTTGCCATGCAGGGCCTGGCAACCGCGATTCGCGATTTCAACACCGATGCGACTGACATCGGCTCCGGCGGCGCTGGCGCCACCGACGGCGACGCGACCGGCCTCATCACCGCTATCGACACGGCGAACGACTGGATCTCCAGCCAGCGCGCGACCCTGGGTGCGGCGCAGAACCGATTGAGCTATGCGGCCGCCAGCTTGACCACGACCTCACAGAACGTGACGGCAGCCAACAGCCAGATCCGCGATGTGGACGTGGCCTCCGAGACCTCGAACATGTCCAAGGACCAGATCCTGATGCAGGCTGGCGTCTCGGTGTTGGCGCAGGCCAACCAGGTCCAGCAACTGGCGCTCAAGTTGCTCAGCTAGTTCCAATAGGGACGGAAAGCTAAAGGCAACATGAGCTTGGACGACCGCCCTGGGGAGCTGGGTGCCTGGGGCGGTCGTTCCTCTATAGATGTGATTCCTTCCCACCGATGATCGGAATGAAATGGGGCGGTATCATGAATCCGCAAGGCGAATAGGGTGAAGAGCACGAGTCAAGCAGCAACCGGAGCAAAGCAATGAACGCCTACCGCACCTACACCAACGCCAACGTCAGCACGGCATCAGCGCCGCGAATCATGATGACCCTGTTCCAAACCGCGCTGCGCCACATGCGCGCCGCGCGGGCTGCGTACGAGAGGGGCGACTACCGGACCGGCGGGGACGCGGCGGAGCGAGCGGCGGCCATTGTGCTGGGCCTGCAAGCCACGCTCAAGCGCGAGATCGCGCCCAGCCTTTGCGAGCAGCTCGACGCAGTCTACGGTTTCGTGGTGGGCCGCCTGACCCTAGCCATCGGCGCCACATCGGCCCAGTACATGGAAGAGGCGGAGCGTGTGTTTCTTCCCATCGTTGAGGCATTCGACCAGGCGGTGGCCAGTGAAGCCGCAACGCCCATCGCGGCAGCCGGGGGTACCGGCCGATGACTGCGACCAGCGACCCTTGGCTGGTCACACTTGAAAAAGGCGCCCGGCTCTTGCAGGCCGGCAAAGCCGGGGAAGCTGCGCAAGCGCTCGCGGGCCTGCAAGCTCTCTGTGACCCCTCTGCTCCACGACCTTCTCCGGAGGTTGTCGCGCAGGCGCGCGAACTGCTCCAGCGCTGCTTCGCCGCAGAGGCTAGTCTGCGGCAACGCGTAGTGGAAGACCTGAACCGTCTTGCCTCGGGTCGCCGGGCGCAGGTCTATCGCCATTCCCCTCAACGGCCGCGCTAGAGCTGCCCCTATCCGATCAAGGAGATCCTTTTCATGTCCACCTCACCCATCTCGACGACCGGTCCGCTCTTCCAGGCCGGTGGTCTCGCATCAGGGCTTGATACCACTTCGATCGTCAACAGCATCATCACGGCAGATTCGGCAGCGATGACGCAGGCTCAAAGCGAGCAAGCGGCTTACAAGGTCCAGATCTCGACCGTGGCCACCCTCACCACCCAGCTACGGGCGCTTCAGAGTGCGGCCGACACGCTCGGCACCACGGGCCTGGCACCCATCCAGGCTACTTCAACCTATGCGGACTTCACCGTGTCCGGCGCAGCGCAAAGCGAGGGCAGCAGCACGGTTCAGGTTTCAAAGATGGCGCTCGCCGCTAAGCTTCGCAGTCAGACCGGTTTCTCGTCGGCCCAGAATGACGCCGGCCTGACCGGCAGCCTTCAGTTCAGCATCGACGGCGTCACCAGTCCAAGCACGGCCATCAGCGTGACCGGCCAGAGCTTGGCCGCTATTGCCGACGCTATCAACAAACAGGTTCCGCAGGTGACCGCCTCGGTGGTTTCAGACGGCAGCAAGTACTACCTGTCAGTAACCCGCAACAGCACAGGGTACGCGACCAGTGATACTGACCCTAGTGCTGCCCTGCAGGTCGTTGGCACGGATCCTGGCTTCAGTTTCAAGACTCTTCAGTCGGCGCAGAACGCCTCGCTCACCGTGGACGGCTTGGCCATCCAAAGTCAGAGCAACACCATCACCGGCGCCATTCCTGGTGTGACCTTGAACCTGACCGGACAGTCCAACGTGGCCACGAATGTCACCTTTGCCAGCGATTCCAGCTCGTCCGCAGCAAGCATCAACAATTTCATCACTGCCTACAACAACGTGGTCACGACTCTCAACAGCCAACTGCGTCCCGATCCGTCACAAGCAGCCACCAACAATCCCCTGGCCGGTTCATTTCTTCTCGGTCTCGAAAGCGACATGCAGGGCTTGCTGTCCCAGAGCGTAGGCGGCACCGGTGCGGTGCAAAGCCTGTCTGACCTGAACCTCAGCCTGCAGGACGACGGGACGATCGCGCTCGACAAGCTCCCGTATCAGAACACCTTCGCCGAAGCCGTGGCCGCAGACCCAAGCGGCGCCAACAAGCTGTTCACCACGGCCAAGACCGGCATCACGGCTTTGGTGGACTCTCTGGTCGCCAAGCAGACTGATCCGGTAAGTGGGGCATTGGTGGGCGAGACCCAGGCGTTGAACGACAGCGTCAGCTCCCTTGGCGACACCATCGACTACTGGCAGACCTACCTGGACAACGAGCAGACCCGGCTGACCTCCGAGTTCACCGCTATGGAACAGACGGTCAGCTCACTCAATACGGCTAGCAACTACCTGAATGCGCTCTTCTACAGCAACACCGGCAACAACTACAAGACCACCAGCAACTCGTGATCCGTCCGCCTCTCTGAGTCCTCCCCCTGCGGTCTCAGCCGAGGGCGGTTGCACCGATGGCGACACCTAACCTCCGCCGCAAGGTCAATCAACGCGCTATGGCGTCGAGGGCGTCCTCCGCTTTGATCTCCAATACCAGTTCCACGCGGCGATTGGTTTCGCGCCCCTGGGGCGTGCCGTTGTCAGCGATCGGCCGCGTCGAGCCCTGGCCGGCAGCGCTGAGTAGCTTGCCGTCGATGTGGTGGGCGCCCTGCATATAGCTGGCCACGGCAGCGGCGCGTGAGGCGGACAGATCCCAGTTGTCGCGGAAGCGCGTGTGCGCCGCGGTCTGGTCGTCGGTGTGGCCCTCGATGCGGATGGACCGGTGGAACTGGGCTAACTCGTTGGCGATGGCGTCCAGCACGGGAATCATCTCGGGCCGGATCGCGGCCTGCGAAGGATCGAAGAAGTGAGAAGCTGACAAGCGAATCATCAGCCGGCGCCCCTCCGTGCGCATGAGCACAGTGGGAGGAACGTCGGGCCTTTCCAGCAGCAATCCCTTCAACTTCTTCTCGATGCGGCGGCGCACCGCCTCGACCGCTTCGACGTCCTGGTTGGTCGAGCGCTGGTCCCCTAGATTGGTCACACAGCCACCCTCGAGGACCGGCCCATCGAAAACCGGTATCTCGTCAATGCCGCCCGTGCCCTTGTAGTGCATGGCGAATTTGATCGCCTTGGCCACCTCGATCATGCGCTTCTGGTCGATGCGGCTGATGGAGTACATGACCACGAAGAAGGCGAAGAGCAGGGTCATGAAGTCGGCATAGGAGACCAGCCAGCGCTCGTGATTCTCGTGTTCCTCCGCGTGTACGCGCTTCTTCGCCATGGCCTATTCCTTGCCCGCAGCCGAACCATGGCCGCCGGCATAGGCGCGAATCTTCTCTTCGAGCACGCGTGGGTTAAGGCCGGCCTGGATGGAGAGCACGCCCTCGGCGATGAGGATGCGCCGCTCCTTCTCCAGGGTTAGCTTGCGTTTGATCTTGCTCGCCATCGGCAGAAACAGGATGTTTGCGCTGCCCACACCGTACACGGTGGCCACAAAGGCGGTGGCGATGCCGCCCCCGAGCTTGGACGGGTCATTGAGGTTTTCCATGACGTGGATCAGGCCCAACACCGCACCCAAAATGCCAATGGTCGGAGCATAGCCACCCGCGGACTCGAAGACCTTGGCCCCCACCGTGTCTTCCTCGAAATGGAGCATGATCTCCGTCTCCAACGCGTCACGAGTCACGGTCGCATCCACTCCGTCTACAATGAAGCCCACGGCCCGCTTGAGGAAGTCGTCTTCAATTCCGGGTAGGCGTTGTTCCAGCGCCAGCACGCCATCCCGTCGTGCCACACCCGCCAGCTCCACGATTTGTTGTACGATCTGGTCCAGGTCGCTCTTCTTGTCCCGCAGGGCCATCACCGCCAGTTTCAATCCGCGCACGAAGTCCCTCACGGGATAACTGACCGCCACGGCGCCAATTGTGCCGCCAAAGACAATTAGCGCAGCCGTACCCTGGACAATGGATCCGACACGTCCTCCTTCGAGCAGTTGCCCGAGAAGAATGCCGCCAATCGCGAGAACGACGCCAACGAGGGTTGCGATGTCCATGGGCTATGTCTCTTCTGGTGGGCCAGGGTCGGTCGGCGCTGAAACCACGTGCAGGGCTCGGTTGACTTGGCGTCGATACTCGAGCACCCGGGCCACTAGCTCCGCCACGGTCTCGCGCACCAAGAACTGATGGCCGTTGTTCAAGGTGAGCATGGTGTCGGGCGTGCTTTCCACTGTGGCGATGAGCTCGGCGTTCACCACCATGGTTTTGTGATCAAGCCGGGTGACGTAGATCATGACTTCACGTTCGTGCAATGGGTTTGCGAGCAGGAAAACTGGCGCTTGTGCGCCGAAAACCAGCGGGCCGGGCGGGTTAGGCGCGGCCAGAGACAGCCGAACTAGCGATGAATCATCATCAGATCAGACAGGAGCTGGTCGGCGGTAGTCAACGTCTTGGAATTGGCTTCGAACTCGCGCTGGGCCGCGATCATGTTGATGAACTCTTGCGAAAGGTCGACATTGGACTGCTCCAAGGTACCCGCGCTGATACTGCCCCGATCCGCGGTGGCTGGCGCTCCCAGGGTGGCGGGCCCCGACGCGTTGGTTTCCCGGTAGAGGGATCCGCCCACGCGCGAGAGCTGGTCGGGCGCCGCGAAATTGCCGATGACGAGCTGGCCCAATACCCGGCTCTGGCCGTTGGTGAACGCACCGGTGATTGTGCCATCGCTCCCGATGCTGAGGCCGCTGAGGCTCCCCGAGGTGAACCCCGCCTGGGTGACGAAGCTCGCCGCCGACGCGGACGCGTACTGGGTGATCCCATCCAGGCCAGTCCCGCCAGCGGCAGTACCTGTGCCAAAGTTGAAGGTGAGGGGCTGCGGGTTGGTTGCATTGATCGGATTGAAGTTGTTCAAACTGGTGGTGTTGGACACGAGGTGACCCGAGGTGTCGAACTTCAATTCCCCGGTGGCGACCTCGGTCGCCGTCCCCGCGGTGCCACCCGTCAGGTTCGCGCCGTCGGTGACTGCGTGATAGTCCCAATCCCCGCTGGTGTTCATGCAGAAGTAGATGTTGAGCTGCACCGGCTTGCCGAGCGAGTCGTAGACCACCATGCTGGTCGAAAAATTGGAGGTGTTGCTGGCATTGGTGGGATCCCACCCGCCGTAACCGGTTGCGGCATCGGCATTTTCCGTCGGGGTGGCGGTGGCATCCAGATTGCCCTCGATGGTAATTCCGTCAGTCGGCTTGGCAGGCGCAGTTGCGTTGCCAACCTGCAGGTCGCCGAGGATCCCAGACGAGACGTTGCCATTGGGGTCGGCCTGCATACCCTGCACGCGCAGACCCTCCTGGTTGACCAGGTAACCATTCTTGTCTGTGACGAATTGGCCGTTGCGGGTGTAGAAAGTGCCGCTGGCTCCGCCGTAGTTGCCCGAGAGCACAAACATGCCATTGCCTTCGATGGCTACGTCCGTGTCCTGATTGGTCGTGGTGAAGGCGCCCTGGCTCATTAGCTGTTGCACAGTGAGGGTTCGCACGCCCAGACCTTGTTCGCCCTCGCCCGTGATTTGTTGGGCCATGGAGTCTGCGAAGTCGGTACGAGAGGCCTTGAAGCCCACGGTCTGACTGTTGGCGATGTTGTCCCCCACCACCGACAGCTCATCGGTGGTTGAATTGAGGCCACTGGCGCTGGAGTACATTGCGGTCAAGAGACTCATGGTGTTTTTCCTTTCCTGTTGTTACTGCGTGTTGCTGGTGTCCTGAATTGACGTAACGTCGCTAAGCGAGATCGGAGTATTGCCGATCATGAGTTGGGTGATTCCGTTCTGGAACGTCACGCCCGTGATGAGGCCAGACGATTGCTGGGTCACCGACACGGCCTTGCCGGAGATGTCGGTCGCAGTGACCTTGACAGTGTAGGTTCCGGGCGGCTGGGCCACGCCCGAGTCGTTGCACCCGTCCCAAGTCAAGGTCTGGGTTCCCGACATGGCGCCGAACGACTGGCGACGCACCTCATTTCCGTTGGCGTCGTCGATTTCTATTTCGACGTCAGTTGCCGGCGAGGCCAGGGTGGCGCTGACGCTGATGGTTCCGCCCGCGCTAAGGGTCATCTGACCCGCGTTGTAGAACGCTTCCTTGCCCACCGAGGACACGGCCACCGACACGGCGTCGGTCTGGTTGGCACTCGTTTGCAAAGCGAGCATCTGCGTGAGGGTGTCATTCGTGTTCTGCTGTTCTTCCAACGCGGAAAACTGCGCCAACTGCGCCACAAAGGCGTTGCTGTCCATGGGAGCAGTGGGGTCCTGATTCGCAAGCTGCGCTGTCAGGATCTTAAGGAACTCATCCTTTCCCAGCGCGTTGGAACCTGTGGCATTGGCCGGCTGTGGCGTAGAAGACTGGCCGACGCTGGTGGTGGTCGATGTTTCGATGGACATGGTGGTCTCCTTCACGCGGTGACGTGGATGCGTCCGTCCGTTGGGGTGAGCAGAGGGGCGCCGTGGTTTGGCCGATACGGCGGGGGCGCCTCGCCCACACGTTCTGGGGTTTCGGGTGCTGGCTGGCCATGTTGTCCGCCATCTGGTTGGCCGGAATCGAACCGCCCCAACGCAAGACCCTCGCCGGCCAGCGCCGTGCGCGCCTCGGGTGCGCGTGCCTCGAAGAGGTGCGCCATGGATCCGCCCACAGTGATCTCGGCGCTGCCCTGTCGCACACGCAGGTGCAAGTCCAAATCCCCGTTCGGCGATTCGATCGCCATGTGCGCTGCATGCGCCAGCACAGTCATGTTCAGCCCCTCGTCGCGGACAACCTGGGCAGCCAGGGAGGCGGAGTGCGCCGGTAGGTGAGTGGCCCCACGCGGGTCGGCGAGCGGCGTGCTGGTCGGTCCACCCGCGGTTGGCGCGTGAACCGGCGGGGGCATTTGCAGTTGAGCCTGGGTCAGTGAGGCCGTTGCCTGCGCTTCGGCCCGAAGGCCATCCTGGCGGTACGCCAACGGAGTGGGCAGCGACACCCCAGGGGCCGCACGGTCCCCAGTTTCTTTGCCTTCGCCATTCCGTGGCGCGTGGACAGGTTCTGTAACCGAGGCGATCTCGGGCGGGTGATGGGTTTGGGAGGAAGCAGCGGGGAAGTTCGGGGCCGCGATGAAGGCTGCCAAAGACACCGACGGTTCGGCGCTGGGACTATCCGTGCCGTCCTGCGCACGCGCAGGTTTTTCCGTGCCCGCCTCTCTGGTACGAGCGCGTGACTCGGCCAGGGCTGGACCCGCCGGTGCAACAGAGGCACTTGTTTCTGCTGCAGGTGGAGCGGGCGGCGCGGTGGTCGGGGAAGAAATGGGTGGGCCAGCCGGTGCAGGCTTGGCCGAGGTCGCGACGAGCGCGTGCGCAGCACGCTGGGGGAGGATGGGCGGGGTGTCCGTCGCGAAGCCCCGGACGGGGGTGGCCGCCTCAGGCGCTGACGCTGCCGTCGGTGTCGCAAAGACGCGAGCTGGTTTCGCTCCCTCGGCCGTCGGCGTGGAAAGCATCGCTGTGGCCGTGCTCGTGGCCGTGGCCGTAGCTGTGACCGTGGTCGCGACGGGGGCGCGCGAAGCACGCGGGAGCAGTGGGGGCATAGGCGCTAAGCGGCAGGCCAGCGGAGGCACAAGCATTCCGCCCGCTCGCCCCGCGAAGCGGGGAGAGGGTTGGGGGGAGGGGCCGTGTTGAGCCGGACCCCGCATCCCAACCTTCTCCCCGGCGGACCGGGGAGAAGGGGTCACAGATTTCTCCGTCAGGCCCCGCTTAACGCCTATGGGCAGTGGGGGTGGGCTGTCCGTCCCCAAGCCCCCGAAAAGTGCGGTTGGTTCAGGTGCAGATGCCGTTGTCGGCATCGCAAGGACGTGAGACGGCCATGCTCCATTGGCTGTCGCCGTCTGGACCGTCTCCGTGGCCGCGACCGCGACGGGCGCGTGCGAAGCGCGCGGGGGCAGTGGGGGTGGGCTGTCCGTCCCGAGGCTCCCGAGGGGGCTGGTCGGCTCAGGGACAGATGTCTCCACTGGCCTGGCAAAGCTCCGCGCCAGGCGAGTGCCATCACTCGTCACCGCTGGAATTGCCGTCGGTGTCGCAAAGGCGCGCGCCGGCCTCGCTCCGTCGGCCGTCATCTTGGAGGGCATCTTTGCGACGGGCGCGTGCGAAGCGCGCGAGGGGAGTTGGGGTGGGCTGTCCGTCCCCAAGCCCCC
>PMKP01000193.1:0-9805 GCA_003157775.1 Myxococcales bacterium
CTCGGTCCGAATTTCAATCAGCAGCGTTAAGACCCCCCTGCCGCGCCGGGACCTCGCTATTCCTCAGGCATGATCAGCATTTCGCGCGGCAAGCCCGACCACCGCAAGATCTGCAGGCCAGCGAAGAATGTATAGGTGTGAATGTTGCCGTCCGGCATTATGCGGAAATCCACTGCAGGTATGATGGCCCAGCCTCCAGTCAAGCGCTTGGCGAATGGGAAGATGTCGTAGCTTGCGCCAAGCAGGTAGTACGAGCCCGCACCTCCGCGCAGGGTCTTGTCCAGGCTGTTATTGTCGGTCGCCTCCACGTAACCTATTCCCACCCCGGTGTGAGCGGAGAGATTTCGCCAGAGTCTGGCGCTGCCCTCCAGGACAAGCCCGCCCACGCCCCCCTGGTCGCTGCCCTTTCCGATTGACCCAATGTCGATCTGCAGGCCAAGCCCCAGCCGCTTGGTCAGAAGCTCGCCGAAGCGGAGGGTGAAGCCACGGCCGGTGTAGAAACCAAGGTCCTTGCCCTCCTCGGTGAGGTGGGAGGCCAGGCCGAAGAAACCAAAGCCGATCCAGTACCCCTGGCGCGCGCGTGGCTCTTCCAGGGTTTGGGCGTGTGCGGGACCCGCGGCGCCGGCAGCCAAGACTACCAGCACAGCCAGACTGACAAGTAGTTGCCGACGCACTAGATTTCACCCCGCAAGCCGAGGATTGGATAGATAGGAAGGCCCTGGCGCACTTGGTGCTTGGTGTAGTCGTAGTTGTACTGCATGGCCTCGGGGTTGGCGCGGTTGAACACGTTCTGCAGGTCCAGATACGCGTTGAGCATCCAGCGGTTGAAGATCCAGCGCTTGTCCACCCGCAGATCGAACTGGGCAAAAGGCGGCAAGCGGTCAGAGTACTTGGCGCCGAAGATTGGACTGTAGGTACCGCTCGAGGCGTTGAAGACGCCACCGGTGACCGGCGTGGTGGGATCGCCGCTCACCAGGCGGAAGCGCGAGCCGATCGACCAGTTTCGCGGCAACTGGTACACGCCCCAGATGGTCAGTATGTGAGTCTGATCGTACTCGAAAAGGCGGTACGACGTGCTGCCCGAGTCACGCCTGGTCGCGTGTGACAAGGTATAGGCGAGCCAGCCAGTGAATTTGGCGGTCAGATCGTGGCGCGCCACCACTTCCATGCCGTAGACCCGCCCAGCGCCGTTGTTGTCAAGACGCAGGGGCGTACCGTCGGGCCTGATAGCCGTGGTGGTGCTGATCCAGTTGCTCAGGTCTTTGTAGAAGCCGGTCAGGTCGAGGTGAATGTGCTCGCGAGGTCTCCATTCTACGCCAAGTGAATAGTGAATGGCCCGTTCAGCTTTCAAATCGGGATTTCCGAAATTCTTGTCAACCTGTCCCGTGTAGGGGTCCGGCTCCTGGTAAAAGACCCCCACGCCCCCCTTCAAGGCAACCGGCTTGGTGAGCTGGTAGCGGATCGTGAGACGTGGCGCGAAAGTTGCCTCTGAAATGTCCGAGTAGTAGTCGAAACGCAGGCCGGGCAAGATGAGTAGCCCCTTTATCGGCCGCAGTTCCAGCTCGGCAAAAGCACCCGGCAGAAACACGTTCATTCCTTGGACGCTGGTCTGGTGGGCAGGGCCGAAGGAAGTGCGCTCCTCCTGACCTTCCTGCGGGGCGTTGGGCATGTTCACATTGCTGCTAAAGTGGTAGTAGCCGAAATCGAGGCCGGCGGTCAGAGCGAGTTTCTTCGACCATTCGTACCGGATCGTGTCGCGGAGGTGGGTGATGTCGACGGTGAAGTTCGAGTAGAACTGGAAGACTCGAATGCTTCCGCTGTCGTGGCCTTGCGATACGCGAAAGGTGTTCTCGAACCTGTCACCCGGGACATAGCGATAGCTAGCGAGCGCGCGAAAGAAACTGGTGGACTCTGCTATCTGGTTGCCGGCAATCTCTGTCCCAACTTGGGCGGCGTTGCGAAACACGATGCGGAATGTGTCGTCCGAACCAAACACAAAAAGGCGCAGGTCGTGCGCGGGCGCCGGGCGATAGTTGGCCAAGAATTGGTAGTCGTAATAGCGGGGCAGCGTGAGATCGGTGATGGGCGCGTTGGACGGAATGACGGCGTTCAAAATCCAGTCGATGTAGCTGCGACGGATTGCCGCCGCCACCGCGGCTTTGTCACCGATGGGCGTCTCCAAATAGATGCCGGAGTCGAGCAGATTTACGTCGAAGTACCCGCCCGCCTTCTTGGGCTTGAGCTTCTTGATCGAGATATCGACGATGCCTCCGGTGGCGCGGCCGTAGTAGGGCGAAAAGTTGCCCGGATAGAACTCCAGGCTGTCGATCATGCCCACCGGCAAGACGCTGCGAATGCCGCCAAAGTGGTAAATGAGGGGAACCGCGGTGCCATCCACGAAAAACTGCGTGTCCTGCGGCGCCGATCCGCGCACGATGACGTCGCCCGAGCCGGCCGCAGCACGCGCCACGCCCGCGAAGTTCTGAATGACTGCCAGGGGGTCGCCCATGGCGCCGGGCATCTTGTCGATGACCACGTTCTCAATCACCGTGCGGCTGACTTCTTTGCGCTCGCGCTCGGCGGTGACCACTTTGTCGAAGGGATTGTACGAGCCCCGCTCGACATAATAGGTCACGTGAGTCACCTCGCGCGGAACGACCTCCTCAGTGGTGCGGAAGGGATAGTAGGAGGGCGCATCGATGAAGATCTTCCAGACGCCGGGCTGAAGGTCAAAGAAGTGAAATTGTCCCTTGGCATCGGTGATGTTCTCGAAACCAACCGGCTCTTCAGCCCCACTGTGATAGACGGTAACCAGAATTCCGGCCATGGGGAGGCGGGTCCCTCGCTCCCGCAACACGCCGACGAGATTTTCGACCGGCGGGGGTTTGGGAGCATCGACCGGCGCGGGCGTGGCCACCGGGGGTGGGGCAGGGGGCGCTACCGGCTTGGGCAGCGGGAACTTGAAAGTGTACTTGAACTGAATCCCCACCGGCTTTCCCGCTATCTCCGCCGGTTCGAAACCTAGACTGTACGCTGCCGTGACCGCTGCTTCCTCGAAGCCGAGGCTAGTGGGGGTTTGGGGCTCGATCACCGTTACACCGGTGACTTCGCCTTTTTCGTCCAGGTCCACCAACAGGGTCACCTCGACATCACCGCTGGCCTTGCCGATAGCTTCGGGCGGATAGGTGACCTTGGCTGGCCTGGTCAGCTTGGGCTGCTTGCTGAGCTGGCTGGCGTCGATGGTGGCCCCAGCCCCACTCTCCGCGGTCCAGCCTGTCTGGCCCGCCCGCGCTGCGGCTTGCTTGTCTTCCTTGCTGCCGTCTTCTTCAGCCGCCTGGACCTCACCCTCGGCGGCGATTGACAGCAGAGCCGCCAGCACAGCACAACCACGGGCGGTCACGGCGTGGTCTCCGGCAGAGCGTCGGCACTGTTCCCTTGGTCGGCATCCGGCACTCCGGCATCAGGGGCCAGCTCGCCAAGGTCTGCCTCTGGCGCATCGGATGCTCCTGCATCGGGTGCTGAGACCACTTCTCCACTATCGGACTGCGGAGCATCGAGCGCTCCTGCCTCGGGCGCCGAGGGCAGCTCGCCACTGTCCGCTTCCGGCGCATCGAATACTCCTGCATCGGGCAGCTGGTCTATGAGGGTGGCGAGCCCGCTGGTCCAGGTCACCCCACCTCGGCTGTCGCGAACCACCACGATGACCCGCGCGGAACCCGGGTTGTATTTTGGAAACGTCGGGATGTTCCAGTAATTCAACAAGGCCGCTACGAAAGGCGAAACCGGATCGTTCGGATCCCCGCCGAGGTAGCCCGTGGTATCGCCTCCCTCTCCCATGCTTCCTCCAAAATCGCCACACTCAGCGTACCAGTTGACGTAGAGCCGCTCTCTGGTCGTGTCGTTGGGGCCTAGAACGGAGTTGGGATTATTGGGATCAGTACTGGGAAGGACCTGGTTTGGATCAGGCAGAGTTTCGGAATCTGATAGAGACATGTCGAGGACGAGCGGCACCCTGGAGTTGCGCAGAAGCTGCTGCGTGCCCTTCTCGTCGAGCAGATAATTGGGATCTGGAGGGTCGGAATTGTCTGCCGTGAAGTAGATGCCGCCCACCACCGGGTTCAGATTCGCCGGGACGGCATCGTTTACGGGCAAATACACGGTGAACACGGCGGGCAAGTCCCCAGCCGAGATTGGGGGCGAGTCTCCGGCCGACACGGGGGGCAAGTCCACGTCCGAGGTGTGCACCACCAACGTAACCGTGATGGGGAAGCCCGCAATCGTGCAGTTGAACGTCAGTCCCCCACTGGCAGCGAGCGCTCCCATGCTCGCTGCCCCTGGATCCGACCCGAGTATGGCGCTGAGATTCTCGTTGCAGAGAGGCGCGAGCAATGATGCGGGAAAGGGATTGGTAAACGTGGCGGTCTCCTGCGAGCCAAAGTGGAGTGGTGGGACATTGGGAATGCCGGCAAACAACTGATCCGCCTGTGGCTGCTTGATGGGACATTGCGAGGGGTCGGTGGAATTCATGGGCAAGGGACACCACCACCAGTCGTAGCCGGTCACGCTGAACCCGGCGTCCGCGCCGCCGTCGGCGCTCAATGGCGGCTGGTACACCAGCGCGCGCAGGGTGGTGGACGCGCCCGGCGTGCCCTGCACAGGATCGGGTGCCGCGGGCTGGGGCGGCTCGGCCTGGATGGCCAGAATGCGTACCTTGTTGAGCAAGGTGGGCGTGTTGAAATCACTGCTGCTGCAGGCAAAGAGGGCCAGCGCGGCGCCGGCCATCACAGTGAGTGTGGTTCTTTTCATCAGTCGACCAATCGGAATGAGACGTTGTACTTCAGCGTGGTGGCGACGGGAACGCCGTTGCGGGTCGCCGGTTCGAATTCATCGGCCAGGGCTGCTTTCTTGGCGGCCTCGTTGAACTCGGGATAGGGCGATTCCTTCAGGATCTTCACTGCCGTCACCTTTCCCGTCGCGTCGATCCACACAATGACCGGCACGTCGCCTTCAATGCCTTGGGTCTTAAGGGTTGGCGGAAACTCCGGTTTCACTTCCTTCTTTCGCCTGGCCTGCGCAAACACGACCCCGGCCACGGGAATGCGCGTGGCGACAGCGTTGGCCACAGGCTTCACTGTGGTCGGGCCCTTGTTGATTGTCTGCTTGGGCACGTCTTTGGCAGGAGCCGCGGTCTTGGCCGTTTCGCCCATGCGTGTGTTGCCCACGCCAAAGGCCGGCCCTTCCCCTTCGCCTGCGCTCTCGCCCACCGTCGATTCGAAGCTAAGACCCACCACCCGTGCCGGCTGCGCCTTGGGTATCTCCTTGGGCTGTGCCTCCACTTTGGGCTGGGGCGCCTGGCGGACCGCCACCACCCGCTCAGGCTTGACTTCCGGCTCCGGTTGCTTGGGCGGCGGTGGCGGCTCTTTGGGTTTGGCCTCGTGTTCGCGCACCTCGATGGCGACTTGTTGCCGGGTTGCGGTTTTCTGGCTGCTCAAGCGGCTGATGCCAAAGGCGGTGACCACGAAGGCCACGTGCAGGGCCACGGAAATCAGCAAGACCAAAATGCCGACCACCGCGCGCAGCCACGACGGCATTCGGTGCAGGCCCCGGCGCGCCCGATAATCGGACGACAAGGGAACCCGCACGTGCGCCATGGCGCGGGCCTGCGCGAGCTTTCGTCGGCGATGCCTTTTCTCGACAAAGGGATTGCCATGGCGGCGAGGCTGGCGCCGGGACGGTGCCGACAGAGGCTCCTGCGGGTGAGAAGAGGGACGCCCTGTCATTCCGAGAAACCGCTAGTTGCCCTCGGGCATGGGCGCGCGTTCCACGTCGAGCGCAAAGGCCGTGACCCCGTTGCGTTTGACCAGATCGATCAGATCCATCACGCGCCCGTATTCCACGCCCTTGTCACCCGCGATCACCGCCTGCAGTTTCGGGTTGGTGTCGTGCTCGCGCTTCACGTGGCGGGCCACCTCGTCGAGGTTGCTCTCCTTCCCGTTGAGCAACAGCCTGCCATCCTTGGTGCACACCAGGTTGACCGTGGATTCCACATGCGCACCAGCGGTGGCGGCCTTGGGCAAGTTCACCACCATACTGGCGCGCACGATGGCGGCCGAGGTCAGCATGAAGATGATGAGCAGCACCAGCACGATGTCCACGAAGGGAACGATGTTGATGCTGGCGAGCGGCCCCTCGTCCTCGCCNNGCCCTTGAACACGTTGTAGGCCACTACTGCGGGAATGGCGACCAGCAGGCCGATGGCCGTGGCCACCAGGGCTTCGGCGATTCCGGCCATCACGCCGGTGCTGGCGGCGGCGATGTCCTTGGACAGATCCTTGAACGCGCGCACGATGCCTAGCACGGTGCCGAACAGGCCGATGTAGGGCGAGTTGGAGGCCAGGGTTGCCAGGATGGGCAGGCGCCGCTCGTAGAAGCTCTTCTCGCGCGACATCGCCCCGGTCAGAAGATCCTCGACGGATTCCGGCCCCTTGGCGTAGCCGCGCAGACCGGCCAGCACCACGTTGGTTTCCAGGCTGTCGGTCTTGGCCAGCAACTTTGCCGCGGCCTCGAAATCGCCGTTGTCCAGGCACTTGACGAATTCGTCGCGCAAAGAATCGAAGTCGACCTTGCGCCGCCGGTAGAAGATCCAGCGTTCCACCATAACCGCAACCGAAAGCAGCGACAGGCCGAGCAGGAGCCAGAGCACCCACTCGGAGCGAAAAACCGGCAAGGCTAGGAGTTTCTGGACAAGGCCTTCGGGAGAGGGGGTCATGACGACCTCAGATAGCACTGCATGGGCAGGTTCTTGTCACCCAGCGGACGATGACGCAAGAGCAATCGCGTCGCGCCGCCGCGGACAATCCGCCTGTTGACGGCGCCCCATAGCGCACGTAGCGTTCGACGGCCATGTCCCCCCACGTGCTTGTCCTCATGCGGAGCTTGTCGAGATCTCTATTCCTGCGCGGTGTCCTTCCCGCAGCCCTTCTCCTTGTAGCGAGCACGCTTCCCCGCGTGGCGCGCGCGGAGCCGCAAAGCCTAATCGCCGGGAAGCTGCCCAGCCATAGCCACGGCGTGAAGAACGTGAGCCGCCTGACCGATGGCGTGTATGGCAACGAGGGCGACGAATGGCTAACCGATGTGACATCGCGCTTTCTTTCGGCGCGATCCTTCGTGGAATACGACCTGGGCGCCGAGCGCCAGCTTCGCTGTGCCCTGGTGCAAGCCGACAACAACGACGTGTACATCCTCTCCGCTTCGCAGGATGGGCAGACCTGGCAGTCCCTGTGGCGGGTGGGGGCCGAGGCCGGAGCAGGCATGCGCTTGCGCAATCAGAAACTGGAGGCCAGTGCGCGCTATGTGCGGCTCTCCGCCACCGGCGGGGATGCCCTGTACAGTGTGAGCGAGATTGCCCTGTACGACGAGTGCCCATCCATTTGGCCGCCGTCCGAGCTGGTGCGAACCCGCGGGGTTGCGGTGGCCGACACGGTCAATACCAAGGTGGTCATTTTCGGGATCTTCGTCGCGTTCTTCCTCTTGGTCCATCGCCGCAAGGCAGCCCGCATTCATTACATCCTGATCCTGCCGGCGGTTGCGGCAGGCTGGATGCTGGCTACCGAGTTGGCGAGTCTCTATCCCTTTTTCGATGAAGAGCCGTCGTTGCGCGCGTTGCTCGCCGTGCTGGCTGCCTTGCTGGTGCTGAAAGAGGCTTTCTTCAGCGAGGCCGCGGCGCCGCATCGGAGAGTGGTTCTGGGCACCTTGGCCTTCTGTGCCGTCACCGCCTTTGCCACCTACTACCACTTCGGAACCCCGCAGTTTTTCGACGAGAGCACCGGCCGCCGCACCTTCGTGCACACCTGGGCCATGCGCCACGACTTCCCGACCGCGAAGTATTTTCGCGAGCTACGCTTCGACGGACTCTATCTGGCCAGCCTGGCTGCCTACGCGGACAATACGCCGGGTTTTTCCGCGGAACGGCTGGCCAACGTGCGTTTGCGCGATCTGCGCGACAACCAGATGCGCACTGGCAGTGACCTGGCAGATGAAATGTCCAGGGTGCGTTCGCGTTTTTCTGCCGAGCGCTGGCAAGAGTTCAAGCGCGACATGAAGTACTTTTCCGACACCATGGGTGAGGCGGATTTCATGGCCAGCATGCAGGAGCACGGGGGCGACGCCACGCCAGCCTGGATCCTGCCCGCCTATCTGCTTTTCAGCCACATGTCCGCTAGCCAAGGGTCCTTGACGGTGACTGGGCTCATCGATCCGCTGCTCATCCTGCTCATGTTCTTCGTCGTCGCCCGCACCTTCGGGTTGCGCGTGATGCTCTACCTGGTGGTGCTGTGGGGGACCAGCGACTTCTCCAACTTCGGCACCAATCTCATGGGAGCCACGCTCCGCCAGGATTGGCTGGTGGCTTTGGGGTTGGGCGCGTGCGCGCTGAAATCAGGGCGCCCATTCTTGGGCGGCGTTCTTGTCGCCTATGCCGGACTGGTCCGCCTGTTCCCGACTGCGGCGGCCCTGTTCCTGGCGGTGCCCATCGTGTGGTTTGCCGTCGACATTTGGCGTGAACACCGGCGCATTCCCCGTTTTGCGGAGATTCGCGCTGCCCATCGTCCCGCCCTGCGAGGCCTGGCTGGCGCGCTTGCGTGCATGATTGGCTTCCTGCTTCTCACGTCAGCCATGTTCGGCGTGGGGGACAACTGGGGCGCGTGGCAACAGAAGACCGAGATTCACGCGACTGGACCCAGTGCGAACCTCTTGGGCTTGCGCAACGTCATTGCTTTCCGTTCCGATCTTTCAGCCCCAAGCCTCGCCCAAAGAAATACCCCCGACCTTTGGTCCGACTGGGCGCGTTTGCAGAATGCGACCTTCGGGGCCCGCCTACCGTTTTACTATCTGGCCGTACTGCTTGCGCTTGCCCTGGCTTTGATTGCGTGTCGGGGGCGCAGCTTGCAGCAGGTTTTTCTCATTGGCCTTTTGCTCGTCCCGTTCTATTCCTATTTACCCAATAACTACTTCCATTTCGTGTTCCTCTTGCCACTGGCAGTAGCCGTTGCCGGAGCACAGGCGGAACGCGACCGCAACTTCGCCCTGGTTGTGACCGTGCTCGCGCTCATGGCCGTGGGCCAGGCATTCACTTTGGCCGAGGTATGGAATGACCTGCGCTACACCGACCAGAGCGATCTGCTTATCCTGGCATCCGCGATCATCCTGATCCGATTGGCGCGCGAGTCCTGGCGCGCGTCGCCTCTGTGGAAGAAGGATGCGGAGAGCGAAGCGGCAGAAGCAAAGAGCTGAGCCGGCGGCGGGCTGAAAAGATCTAGTGTAGGGGCGACCTGCGGTCGCCCTTGGAGCACACCAACTCTTGGTCAGCGGCTATCGGGCGCTCTTGGGCCCGAGAATGCCTTCGAGGATCCGGATCAGTTCGGGCAGGTCTCCGCTGACGGTTGTCCACAAGACTGAAAGGTCGAGGTCGAAGTAGGTGTGGACCAGCCGATTTCTCATCCCAACCATGTCGTCCCACGGCAACTCCGGATACTTGAGGCGAGTGTCTTCTCCTACGCGTGCAGCGGCCTCGCCGACGATCTCCACGCACTTCAGAAGCGCAAGCGTCAGTTGACGATCCTGCGAGAGATCAACCTCAGCCCGCCCGCGCGCAAACGTCCGTGCCTCGCGCGCTGCCGCCAGCATGTCGGCCAGCCTCAGGGAATCGTCACGCGGCGACATACTCGGTCAACGCTTCGGCCAGCACTTGGTTTCTGAACGAGGCATGCAACTCGGCGGCGGTACGCAGATCGACCTTGCGGCCCAA
>PMKP01000193.1:9858-13930 GCA_003157775.1 Myxococcales bacterium
ACACGCATCAGCCTGATGTTGATCGTCCGGCCCATGCCGGCAACGCTCCCCAACGAATCGAAGGCCGTTTGACGCAAATTGGCCCGAGGTCTACGATGTCATCTGCATCTTGTGCGGCTTTGACGTCTCAAGACCATAGAGAGCGAGAGCTTCGCGCGTGACCACACGGGAACCTAGTCTAGCGAATACAGGCACCCCTTCCGGGTTGCCACCGCGGGAGATGATCGGCCGTGTCGCCTGAGCCTCGCGTGGACGCGCTGGTGGGCAGCGTGCTGGAGGGCGCGTACCGGATCACGCGCCTCATCGGCGAAGGCGGCATGGGCGCGGTGTATGAGGCTGTGCAGCTTCGCCTTAACAAGCGCGTGGCGGTCAAACTGATGGCGCGCGACTTGGCCGCCAACCACGAGGCCTTGGCGCGCTTCCATCGC
Organism: Myxococcales bacterium; assembly: GCA_003157775.1. Classification (GTDB taxonomy): domain Bacteria; phylum Myxococcota_A; class Polyangia; order Fen-1088; family Fen-1088; genus Fen-1137. The sequence continues at coordinate 10,287 of PMKP01000193.1, forward strand.
GAGGCCGAGATCACTTCACACCTCGGGCACCCACACTTGGTGACCGTGATGGATTTCGGCCAGGCCGAATCTGGCGAGCCCTACCTGGTGATGGAGTATCTCGAAGGCGAAGATCTCGAACATCGCCTACGTCGCGTGGGTCGCATGTCCGTCGAGACGGTTGTCCACGTGGTCAGGCAAGTCGCCTCGGCGCTGAATGCCGCCCACGATCAAGGCGTGGTTCACCGCGATCTCAAGCCCGGCAACGTCTTTCTGCTGCAGATTCCGGGCGAGCCCGATTTCGTCAAAGTGCTCGACTTCGGCATCTCAAAGATGAAGGCGGCGCGCACGCAACTGACCAATGCGTCGGCGGTGATGGGCACGCCCAACTACATGTCGCCCGAACAAGCCACCGGCATGGTCGAAGAGATCGATCACCACGTCGACCAATGGGCGCTCGGTTGCATTGCCTGGGAGATGCTGCTCGGCCGTGGTCCATTCGTGGCTGACGACGTGGCCGCCATTTTGTATCAGATCATCAACCTGGACCCGCATCCACTGGCGCCGCGGGTGCCGGGCCTGCCGCCGGCTGTCGAGTCGGTATTGCGGCGGGCGCTGAGTAAGCGGCCCACGGATCGGTTCTCGTCGATGCGAGAGTTTTCCCGCGCTATTGAGGTGGCAGCGGCTGGCCGGCCGGCTGATGCCACACCGGCGCCGGTGCTCGTGTCAGCCGCGCCGTCAGCCAGCGCGACCATCGGGTACGGCGCGACGCCGGTTCCAGCGACACCCGCAGCTCCCGCCTCCCCAGCGCCGCGGGATGCGCCCAAGCCGGACGCGGATGCGGCGCGGACCGTCGACGACTCGATTGAGCTACCGCGGAATCGGATCAGGCCGATTCATGCCATCATTGCGGCGGTCGGCATGCTCTTGCTGCTCGGGGCCTACTTGCTGATTGGCGCACGCCGGACTGATATGCGCCCTTCGCCGGCACCCGTGGCCACGCCGAGAACACTTCCGCCGCCCACCCCGAAGCCGGCACCCGGGCCGACGATCACGCCTTTGCCAGCCCCCGAGCCTCCGCCACCAGTGGTCGCGGTGCCAGAGCCCGCGCCGCTGCCAGCCGTGCGCGGCGCTGAGGGCAAGCCTTCCGTTGCCAAGCGCTCACAGCCCGTATCGGCGCCGGTAATGAAGCCGCCGGCCGCGGAGTCTTCCGACGTCGACAAGATTCTGCGCGAGCACGACCAACGCAAGGCCCAGGCACTCGGCCCCTCCTTCGACGCCCGCGCCAACCGGTGGCACGATCCGTTCGCAGACGATGCCTACCTTCCGCCCCAGCCCAAGCAACCGAAGAAGCCCGTTTCGCCGCCAGTCACTCCGCCGCCCCCCACGCCCAAACCGCAAAAGCGCTCGTTGATCGAGGAGCTGTGATCATGTGTGCAACCTCCCTCATCCTGCTCACAATTCTCGCGCAGGCCTCGCCGCTGACTGCGGATCCGCAGGCCAAGGCGCAGGCCCAGGCACTGCTCGGCCAAGGCACGGCCCTGTACCAGCAGGGTGACATCGCTGGAGCGTTGGAGAAATTTGAGGCTGCCTATATTGCGTTCCCCAGCCCCAAGCTGATGTTCAACATCGGCCAGGCCAAGCGCGATCTTGGCCGGCCGGGCGAGGCAATAGAAGCGTTCCAGAGATTCTTGGCCGAGGCCACCGATGCTTGGCCCGAGACGATGGCGGAGGCGCGCAACTCGGTGGCTGAGTTGCAGAGCAAGCTGGGAAGGATTCGCATTGACTGCGAAACCGCCGGCGCCGAGATTGCGGTCGACGGTAAGAGCGTCGGGGTGGCACCGCTGCCCGACCTGATATGGGCCACTCCTGGCCGCCACCAAGTCACGGCCAAGCATGTGAGCGCGGCCCCCGCGATCGAGGATGTGGACGTGGCGACGGGCTCGGTGAGCACGGTGACCGTGCGCATGCTTCCTCTGGCGGCTTCCGTGGCCCTGGCGCCCAAGGTTGCCCCGGGCTTCGACGTGCGGACTGCGCGTTCGCCCAACGGCGCCAGCGAGGGATGGTGGCTGGGCAGAAAATGGACCTGGGTTGCTGCTGGCTCGACTGTGGTTCTTGCGGCGGGCGCGATCACCGCCGGAGTGTTGATGCAGGACAAGTTCGACAGCCTGAGAAGTTCATGCGGCGCTGGAAATTCGCTCCGCCCTGGCTGCCCCCAGAGCGATATCGACTCGGTCAGTTCTCGGCAGACTATTGCCAATGTCTTCTGGGGCCTGACCGCCGCCGCTGTCGTGACCACTGGCGTGCTGTTCTACTTTGAGGGCCGACCCGTGAGCGTGGCGCCGGTGGCGGGCGGCGCGACCGGTGCGCTGGCAAGGATGGAGTTTTGATCATGAGAATGACATCTCGGCAGCGGAAACCATTTCTCGTGGCGTGTGGGTTCGTGTCAATGTTCGTCACAGCCGGCTGCTCCTTCGATGCAAGCGAACTCCGGGCGCTTCCGGACGGGGCCGCTGGCCGGTCCGGGGAGGGATTCGGTGGCGCGAGTGCGGGTGCAGGAGGCATTGGCGGCCAGGGCGGCACAATCATCTCAACCGGCGGCGGCGGCTACGCTGGCGTGAGTGGAGCTGGAGGAGCGGGGCAAACTGGTGGCCAGATCGGCGCGGGTGGAACTGGCGGCCAAGTGGCCACCGCCACCGGCGGCGCGCCAGCCGTCTGTGTCCCCGGCACCAGCGCATTGTGCTATTGCCCCACCGGCCAGCCGGGCGCCCAGAGGTGCACTTCGGCGGGGACGTTCGCGGCCTGCGTGTGCGTGGCGCCCGTGGTGGACGCTGGGGGCATAGGTGGCAGTGGAGGCACCGTCACCAAATCGCCAGACGCTTCCACCGCCGCAGGCGGCACGACCTATATCCCAACAGGCGGCACGACTTATGTCCCGACGGGCGGCACGACCTATATCCCGACAGGCGGCACGACGTATACCCGGACAGGCGGCACGAGCTACACCCCGACAGGTGGCACGACCAGCGCAGGCGGCGTCACCACTGTGGGCGGGAGCACCAGCTCCACCCCGACCGGCACCATGGTGACCTTCGTCAACGACAAGGCCCAGGGTGCTATGACCGGCTACGGCTGGGTTGAACTCGGTTCCGCGGACACCATCAGCGACCCAACCTGCGGCCCCAGCAAGGCGGTCATTACGGCCGCTGCGCAGTGCCTCACCTCGGCCAACTGGAATTCCACCACGGCCCTCTGTGTTACGGGTTCGGTCCCAGCCCTGGCGGCGACGAATCCGGACTACAGCGGAAACTGGGGACTCTCGGTGGGCGTGAACGCTGGCGATCCGGCCGGCACCACCGGCCTCGGTCAGCCATTCACGAGCATCACGATCACGGTCTCTGGATCCCCCACTACCGGGCTGCGCGCCATCGTCCACCGAAAGGGTGATGCGGATGCGACCCAATACTGCTACCCACTGACCTCGGGTACGGCCATCCCGCTTACCTCATTCAGCACCACTTGCTATACCTCAGCCTCGCCGGGTACCGCCATTACGGCTGCGGACGTACCGAACATCGACAAGGTTAGCGTGCAGGTTTCGTCAGGTACCGCGGCGATCACGGTGGCCAGCCTCTGTATCACCGGAATCTCGTTCCAGTAGACTT
>PMKP01000143.1 GCA_003157775.1 Myxococcales bacterium
TGATGGTCGAGGCGCTGGACAGCAACGCGAACTGGGTCGCCGAGAAGGACTTGTTACACAAAGACATGATGAAGGCAGCGAAGGCCGCGTCCACCATGCCGCCGCACACGTTGTCGCTGCCGATGGCCGCCGCCAGCAGCGCCACGCTCCTGCCGTGAAAGGCGAGAGCCAAGTATCCCGTGTTGGCGACCATCAGCATCACCCCAAAGGTCAGCAGGCAGCGGCGCACGCCGTACTTGGCCACCAGCCCGCCGCCCAGCATGACGCCGCCGATGGTCGCGGCGAATCCCACGCCCTTGCTCCAGTAGCCGATCTCGCTGTTGGAAAAGCCCGTCCTGATGAGAAAAGGCAGCACCATGCCACCGGCGATGGTGTCGCCGATTCGGTAAAGCATGACAAAGGCCAGCGCCACGGCCGCGCCCTTGCGCGAGAAGAAATCCACGAACGGCTTGACCACGGCGTCGGCAATCGTGCGCGGGGGCCGCACCGCCTCGGGCTCGGGCGCGCGCCAGGTGGCGATGATGCCAACGATCATCAAGAGCGCCATGAGACTGTACACGCGCGACCAGGGCATGTGGTCGGACAACACCAGAGCCCCAGCGCCCGAGACCAACATGGCGATGCGGTAGCCGAGGATCCAGGTCGACGTCCCAGATGCGCGCTCGGCCGGTGGCAAGACGTCGGTGCGGTAGGCGTCGGCCACCACATCCTGGCTGGCGGACAGAAACGCGACCACCACGGCAAGAGCCGCTATGGCCAGCGGCGCATTCTTTGGATCGATGTCGGCCATAGTCCAGACAGCCAGCAGAAGGCCCACCTGGGTCAACGCCATCCAGCCACGGCGGCGGCCGAACAGGGGAAAGCTGAAGCGGTCAAGCAGCGGCGCCCACACGAACTTGAATGAATAGGGCAGGGTGACCAGCGAGAAGAGTCCGATGGTTTTCAGATTCACGCCGGCATTGGTCATCCACGCGCTCAGGGTTGTGCGCGTCAGCGCCAGCGGCAGCCCAGAGGCGAAGCCCAGCGCGACGAGCATGCCCACCCGCTTGCTGCGAAACGCGTTGACGAACGCGCCCATGCCTCCACCTTCGCCCGGCGCGGGGCCCAGCGCCAGTTTTCGAGGTGATTGACTCCAAGAACGCCCCATGTGTGCGGGCGGATTGGCTGCGGCTATTGGGTGCGGCAAGAGCGGAATGGCGGGATTCCGCGGGGAACGCGCCGCATTTCCCGCTGGCACGGCCACTGCATTGTCAACCCAACAGAGACGCTTTCACAGCAAACAACCCAAGGGAAAAAGGAGAAGCCACCATGTTCAAGAAGCTCATCATCGCGCTCGGAATCGCCACCCTGACCAGCACATCAGCTTTCGCCGCCAAGGCCAGCCACAAGGCGCCCACGGCAGTCACGGCCAAGAAGGTCGCGCAGGCAGACTCGGCCAAGCCGGCTGATGCCAAGGGCAAGAAAGGCAAGAAGGGCAAGAAGGCCGCTGAGGATAAGGCTCCCGCGCCGGCTCCTGCCCCCGCTCCCGCCAAGTAGCCATCGCATCTTTCACAGCCCGCCGCCAGGCGCAGCCCGAGCGGTGGGCTTGGTTACCTATTTCACACAGAGGGCACAGAGGGTCACAGAGGCGGAAGAGAAGGGAAGGGTTGGCCTTTGGATCTTCCGGACGCCTTCTTCTCATCCGCTCTCTGCATCCTCTGTGCGCCCTGTGAGAGCTAGGTAGCTTCTTCTCCGGGACCCGCGCGGCCGCGGCACTACGCGGGGCCGCGGCCGCGTGCGGCTCCGGGAAAGAGACCGCACTTTGCCACGCAACCTCAGTGCGCCACTGCCGATAACCCGGCATGCGTCTTCTCTTGGTGCTCCGCGGATGTCTGCTCTTCCTTGCCGGCTGCAGCCTGGTGCCCGGGGGCAGGATCCCAGCCGTTTCTGGGACCGATTCGCCCGGCAGTGGCAACTGGCAATCGGGCTGGCTGGAGATCCACCACATCGATGCAGGTCAGGCCACGAGCACCCTGATCGTGGGGCCCACCGGCCGGACCATGCTGGTGGATGCCGGCGAGGCTGACTGGGAGGCCGATGACGGGGCCTTGATTGTCGGGCCGTACATCAAGAATGTCCTTGGCTCCTCGCACCTGGACTACGTGCTCATCAGCCACTTCCACGTGGACCACACCGGGTATCCCGGTTACGGCGGTCTGTGGCACCTGGTCAACCTGCAGGGCTTCACCGTGGGCAAGCTCCTGCGCCGCGATTTCTCCCGCTACCCAGGCGAAGGCGGGGGCACGCTGGCGCGCTGGCGTGAGTATCTTGCCGGCGATGGACAGGACCTGCTGCACCCTGAAGTCGCCACGCTGGGCGACGGTCAGATCGATCTCGGGCCGGGGGTGACCGTGCGCTTGGTTGCGGTGGACGGCAATGGCCTGCTTACCGCCGGCGGGCCGGTGGACGATCCGGACCCGCCCAGCGAGAACGACTACTCGCTGGCCTTCGTCTTGCGCTTTGGCCTGCTCGACTATTTCTCGGGCGGCGATCTTTCGGGCGAGACCCTGGTATCCGATTTCGGCTACTCGTACCACGACATCGAATATGCCGTGGCTCCGTTGGCCGGGGACATTGACGTCTATCGGGTGAACCACCACGGCAGCGAATACTCGTCCAGCCCCACCTTCCTGGCCGAGCTGCAACCGAGGGTCAACCTCATCGAGGTGGGCAACGACAACCCTGACGGCCATCCCCACCAGGCCGCTATCGATCGCCTCGCCTCCACCGGCGCCATCTATCTCACCGAGCGCGGCGACCCCGACACCAACCTGCGCGGCGCTCGCGTGGTGGGACACATCGTGCTGCGCACGACAGACGGCATCGACTACTGGGTAGCCGACGATCACTATGTTGCCGCGGACCCGCCCCGAGTTGATGCGGATGGCGATGGCTACTTCCAGGAAGCGGACCCGGACGACAGCTCGCCTCTGGTAGTGCCGGCACCTCGCGGTGGCTGCGATCCAGCGTATCAAGTCTGTCGATAGCAGGACGTGGAGTCCGGAGTGGAGGGTCATGCCTCTCAGGTAGGGGCGACCTGCGGTCGCCCCTGTGGGCTCGCTTCCGCGAGCCGGTGCGTTTCGACCCGCCGAATCCCGCCGGACGACGTGGCCAATGCGTGTAGGGAGGGACGCGCGACCCCGGCGTCGGGGACGAGCTATCCTCCGGTTGGCACGGTCCCGAACCTCCCCTCGCCTATTGGAAACGCCGAAGTTCCGAACCCAATGCCCATCGTCGACGGAGCAGCGCCCATGAGCAACCCGGCGTTGCCGTTGCCGGGCAGGAAGACGGCTGCGCAGATGGCGCAGATGGTGAAGGACGAGGAGGCGTTGGAGAAAATGAACAGGCAAGCCCAGATTGACGAGGAATGGCGACAGCACCGCCACCGCCGTCCGGCCGGGTCGCTTTTTCTCTCGCTGGGCGGCGGTATGTTTGGGCAGACCTACCACGGTTCGGTCGGGCTAGACAGCCATGACTATGACAGCAGCAGCCCTGCGGGCGGTGTTATTCGCCTCGGCGGTGGCCGATCACCGGCAGGCCTCTTTCAGCTACTCCCGGAAATCGGCTACCAGTTCAGCGACAGGTTCGCCTTGTCGCTGCAGGTCCGGTATCAGAACACGCCTTCCTCTTCCTCGATGTGGTGGTACCCCAATCCCGGCGTCAGCGAGCCGCCGACCTACGCGCTGGCTTTCTTCCTTCGTGGCCAGTACGCCTTTTTCACCTGGAGGGACCTTCAGTTCTTTGCGTCAGGGGTAGCGGGTGGGGGACCAAGGACGTTCCTCGGCTACGTTCCAGAAAAGGAGTGCGCGCTTCAGTTCTACAACTTAGAATGCGGCGCGGGGAGCGGGCATAGCGACACGCTGAGTGGCGGGCCGGTGGTGTTCGGCGCCGGGGTGGGCGCGACGTACCATGTTTCGCGGGCCTTTGCCGCATGGGCGGAAGTACGCGGTATCACCAGCCTGGCGCCAGTCATGGAGCTGGTTGAGTACAACGCGGGACTCGCGGTAGCGCACGATTTCGCGACAGATGCGCCTTCGCTGACGCCCACTGGCTCGCGGGGTTGGTCAAGAAGGGCAAGCTCCGAACCATACGAAACGCCTTCTTCGACATGCGAAGGAGATGATTCGGATTCACCTGCCTGCGTTCCGGAAAACGGCCACATTGGTCTCGTCCTGAGTTTGGCGAAAGGAAGTGGGCCGGGACTCGGGTACGGACTCGGGCTTCGGGGCGGCTACCGGCCCGTGCCATCCGTTGAGATCGGGCTTCTGGTGGCCGCTCTGGGAGAGGCGGGTGGTTTGACTGTTGATGTCATTCCTATCTTGTTCCAGCTCAATGGCATTCTCCCCGTCACCCCGATTCTGAGTTTTTTCGGCGGAGGCCAACTTGGCCTGGTTCACACTCGCATGCCCACATCTGACACGGGGGATGACCACGGTGTGGTTGGATTGGATGCCTTTGCGTACGGCCTCCAGGCTGGTGGGGCCGTGCGGCTGACTTCGCACTTGTCCCTGCGGTTGGAGCCAGCGTGGATTCACGTCAATCAGGCCAGCAAGAGCTTCACCACGAGCTCCACGTCTTCCTCCCCATATTACTCCACATATACGCGTGTCACGGACACCTACGGCCACGGCGCGATCAACCTCCTTCACGCCAACGTCGCGTTCTGTTTCACATTCTGACTTGATGCTGCGCTTCCGTCAGGAAGCGGATGCTTGCGCCGGTGGCACTCCCGGCACCCCGCGGCGACTGCGATCCGGAGCGGCAAGCTTCCCACCAGCACTGCTCCGGTGTTGGACAGAGGGAATGGACATCTCCCCAAAGCCAGCATAATGATAGTACCCGCCGCCAGGAGCTGCATTCATGAAGATGTTTCGCCGTTTCCTCTCGCCCCTTGTCGCGTTCTTGTTCATGTCTACCCTTTTGTCGCAGGCCGGCGTCGCCAGCGCCGCGGGGAGGTCGGGCAAGGGCCAGGACACGGTGAGTAAGGTCGTCGAGATCAACAGGCAGGCCCTGGCCCAAATGCAGGCGGGCAAGTACGAAGCCGCGCGCGATGCCCTCTGGGGCGCCATCACGATTCTTTCCGACGCGAACCTGAGTGAGCACGCGATCTCGGCGCGGACCCATGTGCACCTGGCCGCGGTCTACATGACGGGCTTCAATGACAGGACCAAGGCCATCAAACAGTTCGTGATGGCTCTCAAGATCGACCCCAACATCAAGATCACGCCGCAGGTCGAGACTGCCGCCTTGGACGAAGCCTTCGACGCCGCCCACGGCCAGACCGGACTGGCGACCCAGGCGAGAACGGCCCCGGCTGCGCCCGCGGGCAAGGCTCCGGCGGCGTCCACTCCGGCGCCCGCAGCTGAGGAGCAAGCGACGCCGGCCAGCGGTGCTTCCGCAGGTGGCCGGCGTGGATTGCGGGGGGCCAAGAAATTCGTTGACCGGGAAGAACCAGCGCCACCGGCAAGAGTTCCGGAGCCCTTCTACTGTCCGCTGCCCGACGAAGTGCCGCCCAAGGAGGACATCCTCGTCCGCTGCGTGACGCAAAAGCAGCCACGGAAAGCCAGCGCCACGGTCTTCTATCGTGAAAAGGGCGCTGAGGACTTCACTCCGCTCCCCATGACTCGTTCGCCCAAAGGATGGCTCACGGCGACTGTCCCGGGCGCTGCGGTTACGGGGACTGCCTTTCAGTACTACTTGGAAGCGAAGATCCCGGGCACCAAGGAACCCCTGACCATCGGAAGCGCTGACGGCCCCAACCTGATGCCCATCGTCGACGGTGCTGCGACCGTGAACAACACGGTGCTGGCGTTACTCCTGGAAGGCAGGGACACGAGCACGAGAACTGAGCCCATGGCGGAGGACAAGGCCCCGCTGGAAGAAATCAATCGGCAATACCAGATCGACGAGGACTTGCGTAGGTACCACCGCCGTCTGCCCGGGTCGTTTTTCTTCTCGATCGGCGGCGGCGCGTATGGCTCGACCTACCACGGTGCGATGAGCCAAGACAGCCATGACAAAGACGCAAATGGGAATCGCCTCCAGATCACTGGGGGCTACTCGCTGGCGAGCCTCTTCCAGCTCCTCGGGGAAATCGGCTACCAGTTCAACGACAAGTTTGCCATGTCGCTACAGGCCCGCTTTCAGTACACGCCGCTTGATTCCATCTCATGGAAGCCCGAGGATACTGGCGCGAGCATCCCGCCGAGCTATGCCCTAGCCTTTTTTCTGCGCGGTCAGTACGCCTTTTTCACTGGTGGGAATTTTCAGGCTTTTGGCTCAGGGGTTGCGGGTTTCTCGCCCACAGGGCCGACCTTTCTTGGCTACGTTCCAAGGAAATGCACCCTGGGGGGCTACGGCACGACTTGCCCACCGGGGACAGGGCATAGCGACACGGTCAGCGCAGGGCCAGTGGCCGTCGGTGTGGGGGTGGGCGTGATGTACCATCTGGAGCGCTGGGTTGCGATCTGGGTGGAGGCGCGCGGCCTGTCGAGCTTTGGCCCGATCATGCTGTTGGGCGAATACAACCTGGGCCTGTCCTTCGCCCTCAAGTTCGAAAAGTCGGGCGCGGCCCCGGTGCAGGAAGGGCCGGGCGGCTGGGAGAGGCCGCCTGACGAGGATAAGCCCCCGGCGGACGCGCCTCCGTCGGAGTAGTCGCGTGTGGGGGCCCCGGGGTGCAGGTTCAGGCTCATCTGATCCAGGCACGGGTTCTGCCCCACTACCCGGGACTGGACGGCGCGCAGGTCACGCCTCNNGCGCTTCGTCTTGCAGCGGCTGAATCCGGTCTTTTCTGCCGCGGTCAACGCCAACATCGACGCGGTTACTCGGCGACTGGCCGACGTAGGCATGGTCACGCCGCGTCTGGTCCCCACCCGGGACGGCAACCTGTCAGTCGACCTGGGGGTGCAGGACGGGCTGTGGCGACTGCAGACCTACGTCGAGGGTGTGTCCTTCGACGTGGTGGCCAGTCTGGGCCAGGCGCGCGCGGCAGGCGGCCTGGTGGCGCAGTTTCATCGCGCGCTCGACGGGCTTGACCACGAGTTTGCGGGCATGCGGCCGAGCGTGCACGATACCGCCCAGCACCTGGCCAGGCTACGCGAGGCCCTGGATGTCCGCACCGACCATCGCCTCTACCGCGAGGTCAGCGCCCTGGCCGCGGATCTGTTTGCCGCGGTCTCTGACTTGCCGCCTCTGCCGAAGTTGCCCGGGCGGGTGTGCCACGGCGATCCCAAGCTGAACAACATCCTGTTTGCCGGGCGCGAGCCGCCCGCGGCCGAGCAGGCTCTCTGCCTCATCGACCTGGACACGGTGGGACCCATGGCACTGGCCCACGAGTTGGGGGATGCCTGGCGGTCGTGGTGCAACCGCAGCCCCGAGGACGCGAGCCTGGCCAAGTTCGATGTGGAGATCTTCCGGGCTTCCTTCGAGGGGTTCCGCGACAGCTTGGGCCGATCGCTTGGCGCCGACGAGCGTTGCGCCTGCCTGTACGGGGTCGAATGGATCAGCCTCGAGTTGGCGGTGCGCTTTGCCGCCGATGCGCTCCTGGAATCGTACTTCGGCTGGGCGCCCGAGCGCTATCCCGGTCGGGGCGAGCACAACCTGGCACGTGCGCGCGGGCAATGGGCCCTGCACCAGACGGTCTGCGCGACCCGGCGCGAACGGGCGCGCATCCTCGAAATCTGACTATACGCGCACGCGGCTCAGACCTTCCATTAGCGCCTTGAACTCCGGGAAGTTCAGGCTCTGGTCGCCGTCGGACAGCGCCTGGTCGGGGTCGGGGTGAACTTCGATGCTGATGCCATGGGCGCCGCAAGCGCGCGCGGCCCAGGCCATGGGCGCCACGTAGGGACGCTTGCCGGTGCCGTGACTCGGATCCACGACGATGGGCAGGTGGGTGCGCTCACGCAGCACCACTACCGCGGACAGATCCAAGGTGTTGCGGGTGGCGCTCTCGAAGGTGCGGATGCCGCGTTCGCACAGGATGACTTGGCCATTGCCCTGGGCCAGGATGTATTCGGCGGCTGCCAGCCATTCCTCGATGGTGCTCGACAGGCCGCGCTTGAGCAGCACGGGTCGGTCCACCTTGCCCACCGCCGACAGCAACGGGAAGTTCTGCATATTGCGCGCGCCGATCTGCAGGATGTCTGATTTCTCGGCCACCGGGCGCACCTGGTCGATGGTCATCACCTCGGTGATGATGGGCAAACCGGCGGCCCTGCCAGCAGCGGCCAGCAGATCCAGACCCTCGCGGCCCAGACCTTGGAAAGAATAGGGGCCGGTGCGTGGCTTGAACACGCCCCCGCGCAGGATGTGGGCCCCTTGCTCGCGCACGTACAGGGCGGTGCGATTGATCTGGTCTTCCGATTCCACCGAGCAAGGGCCGGCAATGACCACGAAGCCGGCGCCACCAATCAGCAGGGAACCCACGCGGATAACGGTGTCCTCGGGATGGGTGGCGCGGTCGGCGAGCCGGTAGTGTTTGGAGGCACGCGCGACTGGCTGGCTGGGCGCGGCTCGGCCGGCGGGCGGCGCGGCGGGCGAAGCCGCGGGAAGAGCGGCGGTAATCTCGGACGCCTCGGGCAGGGCGGTGGTTTGGGCTTCGGCGGGCGTGGCCTTGGCGGGATAGCAGCCGAGGATCTTCAAGTAGAGCGCTTCGCTACGCAAGGCTTCGAGCGCCAAGGCCGCCCGCTCTTCGGCCACGTTGCCCTCGAAGTCGATGAAGAACATGTACTCCCAAGGACGGTTCGGTCGCGGCCGCGATTCCAGCTTGGTCATGCTCAGCCCGTACTCGGCCAGAATCTGCAGGCAGCGGAGCAGGGCACCCTTTTCGTGCCGGGTGGATAGGATCAGGCTGGTCTTGCAGGGCACCCGGACATCCACCGAAACCGGGGCGCGCGCCAGCGCCACGTAGCGCATGAGGATTTCGTCCTGGTTGCCCACGTTG
>PMKP01000201.1 GCA_003157775.1 Myxococcales bacterium
GCCACGTTTGTCTACTGGACGAACGATGAGGGCAGCGGCACGGTGATGCAACTGCTCAAGTAACACGCGCAGGCGCAGCCAACTGCGCGCACCTCGGCAGCAACCTCCGGTGCGCCTGCCACGGCATGCCTTGCGGTAATGCCCTGTCTGTAATAGATTGTCTTACATGAGAGCAACCGTGACCATCAGTTTGCCCCCGACCTTGCGGCGCGATCTGGGCCGGGCGGCCAGGGGCCGAGGCATGACGGAAAGCGAGTTTGTACGCCGGGCCTTGCAGCAACAGATCTGGGACGACGCCTTCGAAAAGTCTCGGCGCGTGCTGGTCGCCAAGGCGCGCGCCCAGGGCATCTACACCGATGAAGACGTGTTCAAAGTCGTGTCGTGAAGGTCGTCTGCGATACCAATGTCCTCGTCGCCGGCATGGTTGCCGACGGGCTGTGCCGCGACATCGTCAAGCGCCGGTTGCCACGGACGGAGATCATCACGTCGCGCGCCTTGCTGGACGAACTGGCGCGAACCCTGCGCAACAAGTTCGACACTGACCCGGCCGAAGTGCCTTTGCTGAAAGTCTACCGCGAGCGGGCCACGCTGGTGCGGCCCAAAGCCCTGTCGCGCCCCGTGTGCCGCGATCGGGACGACGACAAGGTCTTGGAAACCGCGGTCGCCGGGCAGGCTGACATCATCCTGACCGGGGATCGCGATCTGCTCGACCTGGGTGAGCACAACGGTATCCGTATCCTCTCGCCACGCCAGTTCGTGGAGCTGATGGACCGGCTTGGGTGATGCGTGCGCACCAAGCCCTGGCGCACGCGTAGTGCTGCCTATCCCCCGACGCCAATTCGGCGCAGATCGGCGACGAGATCCGCATCCATGCGCTTGAGCGAACTGCGGGCGGCGCTGACCCAGGCCTTGCCATGGCGTGAAAGTGCCTTCCAAGCCAGGGTGATCTCACCGGGCAACTCCGAGAGCAACGCGCGCAGCAGCTCGCTGGCCTGGGCGCGATCCTTGGCGGCCTTGGGCATGCCAGAGGGTCCGCGGCGCGCGGCCACGATGAGCTTGTGCAGCGCAAACCGTCCCGGCCTGGGAACGTTGACCAGGACGCCGGAGCCGCCCAGTACGGCGCCAGGCTGGGTTTTCTCGATGAGGTAGTCGAGGAATCGCAGAGGAGTCGCGGCAATCCCGAGGGCCGGTATCTGGATCGGGCGACTGCGCTCCCTGCCGACGAGTGGGGTCAGCACCTCGACTTCGACGTCGGTTCCCCGGACACGGAAAGCGGTTGCCGGATAGGTGGGGTTGAGCGCGGAAAACCTGGGCAGGGGATCGCCGAGCGCCTCGCGCATGTCAGCGGACTGCCCGCCGGCCAGAGCGACGGCAATCCGGTGGTCGTGCGCGATGTCCACGTCCTCGGTACGCACAATGGCCTCCTGCCACCTCACGCCCAGCATGGTGCCCAGCACGGCGAAGGCGTGGGAGCCCACCAGCACGCCGCCGATGCGGAAGACCGGCGACAACCGCTCCAGCACCTGGGCCTCGGCGGCCCCCACGACGGTGGCGCCCCCGGCGCGCGCCATGGCCACCAGTTCGGCTCGGCTTGCCGCCTCGCTTCGCGCCCGCCGCCACCTTTCCAGCAACGCCTCGACTTCAGGCGTTTCCGATCCGATGTAGCGCTGGATCTTCTTCCCTCCCTCGCGCCGCTGGGCATACCAGTAGCGGCGGCCACGGATGGTCTTGGAAACCAGCGATGCGCCAGATGCCGGCACGCCAGCTTCCGCCGTGAGGAGCAGGTCGAGCAGGCGGGCGTACACCGTCTGGGTCACGAGCGGGAGCTTGCTGTAGCCGGCGGCGGCCATGTTATACGCCAGATGGTACCACGGCGTATAACAGCCGTCGAATAGGCCACTGCGGGGTGCTCTACCAGTACCACGACGAGAACGGTGACGCCGCGGATGGCTGCGAGAGCCCGTCCGCCGTGCTCGCGCCGTAGGGCGAGCCTGCGACCGGATCAGACATCACCAAGCTTGATCCTTGCCAGGGCGCGAAGGCGGGATTGACATGATGTTTCTACATGATAGATTCAGAAGGTGAAGAGCCTTATCACAACCCTGACCGAACGTGGCCAGGCCTCTCTGCCCGCCTCCTTGCGCAAAGAAATGGGGCTCAAGCCGGGAAACCGGCTACGCTGGCAGAAGCTCTCATCGTGCGAAGTCCGACTGCTCGTCGAATCGGGGAAGCAAGTCGCTGGGCCCAAGGCCATGCTGGGATTCGCCAAGACCTTTCGCAGCCCCCGGCGGACCGCCGACTGGATGAAGGACCTGCGTGCCGGCGAAAAGATCCGATGAGCTGGGTGGTTGACACCTGCGTCCTCATTGACGTGCTCGAAAACGATCCGAGTTTCGGACGTGCATCGGCGGGCGTGCTTGAGAGGTCGCTGCGGCACGGTCTGGTGCTTTGTCCGATCACCATGGTTGAACTGGCGCCGGCCTTCGCCGGCAACCTCGAGATTCAGAAGCACTTCCTGGAGCAAGTTGGTATCGACTTCACCGAGAACTGGACATTCGCGGACACCGAACGCGCGTATCGCGCCTGGAATCTCTACGTTCAAGCTCGCCGCGGAAGCGATGCCCCGAAGCGCCCGCTGGCCGACTTGCTCATCGGCGCTTTCGCGTGCCGGCACCAGGGGCTGATTACCCGCAATCCCACCGATTTTCGCCGCTGGTTTTCCAAACTAAGACTGCGGCAACCATAGGGCAGCCTGACGGTCTCGCGTTCAATCTTTCTGACGCCGGGCACCGCGCGAGCGCCTCGACAAATTACCTGTAGACAGCGCGGACCTTGCGCCTTCATAGTCCGCCGGCATCGCGGGCAGGCCCTGGACGGGCGCCCGATCTCAACCTGAGGAATGGAGGAAAAGCATGAGGTTCACGACGACGAAAATCTGTAGACCCAGCCCCAATCATACTGCGCTGGCGGTGATGGGCTTGCTGGCCAACGTGGCGGCGTGTTCGGGCTCGGACAATGCGGCCACGCCAGCGTCTGGTGGCGAGAGCGCCCCGCAGTTCGCCCTGACCGTGTCGGGTTTGCCGACCTGTGGAAGCACTCGGGACGGCCTAGTCTATTTCGTGTCGAGCGATTCCAATTTCTACGTCTGTCGCAATAGCAGCGGCACCTGGGCTTGGGTCCAGACCAACCTGAACGGCCTGAACGGTGCTTCGCGAGTGACACCGATAAGTCCGGGCAGCCAGTGCCCAACCGGCGGCTACAGCATCCAGTTTGGCCTTGACCAAAACCGCAACGGCACGCTCGACACCTCGGAAGTGACGTCCACGACCGTGGTGTGCAACGGGGCGACCGGCGCTACCGGGGCGCAGGGGGCGACCGGTGCGACAGGGGCGACTGGCCAGAACGGGAAGTCGTCACTGATCGCGACCGTGCCCGAGCCTGCCGGTGCCAATTGCGCCAACGGCGGCGTGGCTGTGCAGACTGGCCTCGACACTAACAGCGACGGCATCCTACAGCCCACTGAGGTCCAGCACACTGTGTATGTGTGCAACGGAACCAGCGCTGGTTGTGGAGCGGGATTTCACGACGATGGCAGCGGGAACTGCGTGCCCACGGCCTGTGCCACCGGCTATCACCACGGCGGAGACGGGACCTGCGTGCCCACGGGAACCTGCTCCGAGGGCTATCACAACGACGGCACCGGGGTCTGCGTGCAAGCGGGCTGTGGCCTGGGTTTCCACGACGGCGGTGGAGCCTGTGTGGCGAACGGGACCTGCGTGGCGGGCGACCACGACAACGGCGAAGGAATCTGCGTGCAAGCTGGCTGCGCAGCCGGGTTCCACGACGGCGGCGGCGGGGCCTGCGCGGCCAACGGGACCTGTGTGGCTGGCTATCACGACAATGGCTACGGGTCGTGCGTGGCACCCAACGAAACCCTCGCCTCAGGCCAGAGCTACCCCTCCGGCATCGCTGTTGACGCCACGAGCGTCTACTGGACGGACTCCGGCACCGGCACGGTGATGAAGGTTCCCGCCGGCGGCGGCACCCCCACCACTCTCGCATCAGGCCAGAGCTACCCCGCAGGCATCGTCGTCGACGCCACGAGCGTCTACTGG
>PMKP01000484.1:0-1027 GCA_003157775.1 Myxococcales bacterium
TCGGTGTCGAGCACGGTGTCTCCTTCAGGCGGCGAACTGATTCAAGGAGACGTAGTCCTTGATGTATTCAGGGACGAGCGTGCGGTAAAGCGGGGGCACGGCTCTGAAGTCATGGGTTGTGAAGAACGGGTTGGTCGCCAGATCGGTGAATTGCCGGCTGTCGATGATGTCGCGCACCCGGTTGCTGGTGACGTAGGCCTTGAAGTAGGTCTTGATGGCCGGGATGGCTGAGGGCGGCTCAGGCACGCGGTCGGCCACGAACTTGGAGAACTCCTCCTCCAGCAGCTCATCCTTGGACTTGAAGCGTGGGATGAGGCCGAAGATCTTCTCCAGGATCTCGCGCAGGGTCAGTCGACGGTCCACGGCGGTGGCCTTGCGCAGCTTGTCGAGGGTGTAGTACTCCTCGGGCTTGTCGAAGACTTCGCGGTTGACGTAGTCGATCACGCGGTCCCACTGTCCGGCTTCGACGGCGGCGGCGACGGTGTCATTGGCGCGGATCACGTCTTCAAATTTCTCGAAGAACATGCGGTCGATCTTCATGCCCTGTGCCGAGATCTCCTCGACACGCATCGAAGCCAGGATGTCGGCGCCGGGGTACTCATACGTGCCACCCACGACCACCGGGCCTTGGCCGGCCCCGCCGTCGCTGCCCATGCTCTTGGGCGGCGGGAGCTTCAGCACTTCGTCGTAATTGAACTCCTCCTCGAAGTATTCGCAGTTGGCGAAGAAGTCGAAGAGCTTGAAGGCGGTTTTGATGGGCTGTTGCAAGCCTTCCTTGAGGGTCTCGTCGAACAGTACCTCGCGGAAATCGTGCTTGCGGGTACCGCGTCCCTTGACTTGGATGAAGTCGGTGGGCGAAAAGATCGGGCGGAAAAGGCCGAGGTTGAGTATGTCGGTGCAGTCGTAGCCGGTGGTCATCATGCCAACGGTCACGCAAATGCGCGCCTTGCTGGTCTTGTAGACGGGAATGAAGTTGCCGGAGCCGAGCAGGTTGTTGTTGGCAAAGTTGATGGTGAACTGCTGGGCG
>PMKP01000484.1:1104-9602 GCA_003157775.1 Myxococcales bacterium
TCTTGCACAGGAGCTGGTTGGTGGTGTCGGCGAAGAAACGCTTCTCGAACTCGCGTTGCTTGAAGGCCTGCTGCTGGTCCTCGCCGGTGTCATCGGTGAACGAGACGACGAAGCCTTCTTCGGAAAGCAGCGTGGTGGTGACCTCGGTGCGGGCGTCCACCACGGTTGGGTTGACCAGAAATCCCTCCTTGACGCCATCGAGCAAGGAGTAGCGGAAGGTCGGCTGGCTGTTCTCGCAGCCGAAGGTGCGGTAGGTGTCGAGCAGCAGGCGACGTTCCGCCTCGCGTGGGTCGCGAGTGCCCGGCTTCGAGCTGTTGAACCGGCGGAGGTAATCGCGCGGCGTGGCGGTGAGGCCCAGCTTGTAGCCGATGAAGTAGTCGAACACGGCGCGCGCGTTGCCACCGATCGAGCGGTGCGCTTCGTCGGAGATGACGAGATCGAAGTCGGTCGGTGAGAAGAGCTTCTGGTACTTGTTGTTGAAGAGCAGGGATTGCACAGTGGTGACAACAATCTCCGCGTGTCGCCAGTCGTCCCGGTTCTCCTTGTAGATCACCGTATGAAAGTCGGCGGAAAGCACCGCTGCGAAGGCCTTCTTGGCCTGGTCCTCCAGCTCAAGACGATCCACAAGGAACAGGACGCGCCGCACGTTGCCGGAACGGAGAAACAGCTTGATGACGGCGGCGGCGGTCATGGTCTTGCCAGTACCGGTGGCCATCTCGAACAGGAAGNNGGAGAAAGCGCAGCTTGTTGGTTTGGATGTATCCGGGGCGCTCGGCTGCGTTCTGCCAGGCAGCCTCCGATTGGTAGTTCGGGCGCTGGGTGCGAACGATGTAGTCCTCGCCGACCTGCTCCTCGATCAGCCGTTGCGGATTGGGCGTGACCTTCTGGTAGCCGGTGACCGAGTCCGGTGTCGGAAACGAGGTAATGACGTAGGGGTTGCCCCGTTCGAGATCCCAGAAGTAGTGCAAGTTGCCGTTGGAAAGGATGACGAAGCGGCAGTTCTGGGACTTGGCGTACTTGCGGGCCTGCTCTTTGGCGACGAGCGGATTCTTGTTCTCGGCTTTGGCTTCGAGGACGAGGAGCGGGAAGCCCTTGGCATCGAGCAAGAGAAAGTCGACGAACCCTTTTGTGGTCTTCTCGAAGTTGTCACCGAGGGCGTCCAGGTCGGTCGACTTGATCGTGACGCTGGGTTCGAGGCGAATGTTCGCGGGCGCGGTGCCATCCTGGAAGAAACGCCAGCCAGCCCCTTCCAGCAACTTGTTGATCTTGATGCGGGCTGTGGCTTCCTTATCGGGCATTCAGGGTCCTATTCCAGCGATGGGGGCCAACCCGGTGCGTGTTGTCCTTGGCCTCAACCACCGCGATGGGGATGTTCGGCTTGTAGAAAAGGACGTAGTCGGCGAACTTCCGCTCGCCCCGCCGGACCATGCGTCCGCGGACGATGACCTGGCCGTCGGTCAGGTAGACCTGCTCACGCACCTGGGAATTGATGTCCCACCCAGCCGCGGTCAGCGCCGGGGTGATGAACTTGGTGCAGATGTCCCGTTCCGACAGGTCTCTCTTGTTCACGGTATGCCCGCCAGCCAGACGCCATGGTACCGCAGATCGCGGCGCGTGGCGCGGGATCGCACAGGATCTGTTCCGTTCCTCCCGTTTGAAGTCGCAGACTGCGCCTTTAAGTTGTCCAATTCAAGCATCGCCCGCTTCTTCGGGCGCGACCAGCGTCCCAGAGGCTCTTCTCGAATTCAGGCGGCAAGGGCATGTCCCGCGGACTTTACACCGAGAACTTGCACCTTTGGTGTAGGGGCGACCTGCGGTCGCCCCTGTGGGCTCGCCTTCACGAGCCAGCGCGTGGTTCGACCCACCAAATTTCGCCGAACGAGGTCGTCAATCCCTGTGCGGGGCGGGGGCGGGCGACCGCAGGTCGCCCCTACAAGGAACATTGCGGATGACTTCGGTCGAGGTCACGAATGGCAGTATACCACAAATGTTATGGCGATGATGGCGGGAACGAAGTCCCGCGGCAAGCCCCCCCGATTCGTCGCGGGAATGACCTTCGACGCGTTCGTCGCCTTCTCCTGGCCCTACAGGCCCCAGCCCCACTTGATTCGGGCGAGCGCGGATTCATTGGTTACGGTCAGCGAGAGATTCGTTCCCGTGCCGTTCAACGTGGTGATACTCGTGGTGTCTCCGTTTCTCAAGCCCACCCACAAGCAGCTTCCCATTTTCCAGTCGCGAAACTGGTTTGGAATTCCAGTCATGTAGGCGATGTTGATGGCCGGGGTAGGATCAGGTGTGTGCGCCGTGCTGCCCGCACTGGAGTAGTCGATGCCGGTGGTCATGACGGCTCCGTATTCCGTAGCGATGGTCCGGTTGTAATAGGGACCCACGTGCGTCTTGAGGTAATCCCTCCAGGGTTGCTCAACCGTCGAAGTGGAGTCGTAGTTGTACACGTGAAGAGACAACAGGCACCCGGCCAGGCGAGAATCGGCCCCTTGTTGGTTCACGTCGGTATCCGTGTAGTTTCCAGCAATGACAACTCGATTCTTGGGAACACTCGGATACTTGGCCAACCACTGCACAGCGAAGTCAATGAAGTCGGCTGGTTGCAGGGCGTAGGGTTCGTTCATGATCTCGAAATACACGAGGTCGCTGGATAGGTACGCATCGATGACCGTCTGCCACATGGTGTAGAATGCGTTGGGGTCGTCCAGATTTCCGCCTTTGATAGCCCAGTACCCAATGATGACCTTCATGTTCTTGCTGATGGCTGAATCGATGATGCCTTGGTAGGCGGTCCACCACGAAGCATTGGTCACAACTGTTGGTTCGTTGATCGGAATGCGAACGGTATTGGCCTCGAGCAGGGTTTGGAATCCGGACAGGATTGCGTCTGCCTTGGCTTTGACTGTGGCATAGGTGTCCGAGGCAGCGGACAGTCCGGACGGCTGAAGCACGCCGTTCTGGAAGTTGTCGCCCGTGTCGGCCCAGTTGACGCAGCGGAAACCCGATGTGTCCGTAGCTACTCCGCCATCGTCGATGGTCGTGGTACCGCCAGACGTGGTGGTGCCGCCGACGCTGCTGCTCCCACCCACGGGCGTGGATCCACCGGTGTTCCCGCCGCTGGCCTTGGTCCCCCCGTCAGACGTGGCCCCCCCGGCGACCGTGGCGCCGCCGGTTCTGCCCCCGGTAGCCGTCACACCGCCGGTTGTTATGGTTCCCCCTGACACCGTGACGCCGCCCGTTGCTGCGGTTCCTCCGGACACCGTGACGCCGCCCATTGCTGCGGTTCCCCCGGACTTCGTAACGCCGCCCGCTGCCTGCGAGCCACCTGTGGCTGCGGAGCCGCCGCTCACCGCGACGCCTCCGGCTCCGCTCGTGCCGCCCGCGGTGTTTGAGCCACCCGCTGGCTGGCTGCCTCCTCCTGCCGCGACCGTCCCTCCTGCGATCGAGGTTGCCGTGCTGCCACCTGAAGCAACTATTCCCCCGGCGCTCGTGGCACCGCCGCTGCTGACCGTTCCACCTCCTCCCGCGCCACCGCTGCGCCCGGTTCCAGGCGCGCTGTTTCCGGCGCATCCGCCCAGGACCAGGACCAAGGAAAAGCCTGCCATTCCTGTGAGGCGAATCGAATACTGAGGGCGTGAAGTCATATCGAGATCTCCGGTCTATTGTGTCGCTCTTGTAGTAGCGCCTGGCGCCGTTCTCGGCTCAACCGGTTTGCTCGAACGCCCGAAGTAGCACCAGTGCCGGGCTCACGCGATTCTTCGGCTTGCTTGGCGGGAGGTGGTGGCCCGTGAACGCCCGTCATCCCGTGGCTGACAAGCCGATCCTTCGGTTTGCTTTCCCTCGGGTGTTGGGTGCATGATGACAGTCTGTGGTGGGGCTGACATACTTGCCCCGATCTCGTCGTTTTCGCCAACGGCAAGTACGCAATTCTAGGTCGTTCTTGCGTTGGCACGACCTTTGCGAGGGGTGATCAACCATGAAAAACACATCCGTCCTCTTGGTTGGAGTTTCGTTCTTGGCGGGCGCTGCCGGCTTCATGCTTTTTGCACCGGCCAAGGCTGGCTCGCTTGCAAACAAGGCCGCACCGGTCTGCACGGATGAAGACGGCGATGGCTATGGCATCGGGTGTGCGGCCGGGCCTGACTGCAACGATCACGATCCGGCCATCCACCCTGGCGCGGTCGAGGTCTGCAACTTCAAGGACGACGACTNNCGGGTGAATGGCTCGGCGTTTGCCATGGACCGCTACGAGGTCACCAATGCCCGCTACCGGGCCTGCGTGAACTCGGCTGCTTGTACGGCGCCTGCGCTCTTCAGTTCAAATGCACGGCCGCACTACTTCGATGACCCTGCCTTTGCGGACTATCCCGTAATTCACGTGTCTTGGAAGCAGGCCGCCCAGTTCTGCGCTTTTGCGGCTGGCCGGCTGCCCAGCGAGGCGGAATGGGAGCGGGCCGCAGCCGGGAGCGATGCCCCGCGCACCTATCCCTGGGGCGCGAGCCCGCCGGATTGCACGAAAGCCAACTTCGCCGGTTGCGTGGGTGACACGGATCGCGTGGGCCGGCGGGTGGCGGGCCAGAGCCCCTACGGCGCTTTTGATATGGCGGGCAATGTCTGGGAATGGACGGCGGATTGGTACGATGCCGGCTACTACAGCCGCAGTCCCAGCCAGGATCCCATCGGCCCTGGCAGCGGCACATTGAAGGTCATGCGCGGTGGCTGCTGGGTGAGTGGCGAGAGCTCTTTGCGTACCACCTGCCGCAAAGCCGAACTGCCCGGTCTATGGGCGCCCAATGTTGGATTCCGTTGTGTCTATCCTGAAGGCGCGAAGTGAACGGCGCACAAGGAGACCAGCCATGAAGACCTATCTTGCCCTCGCCGCCGGCTTCGCAGGCCTGCTTGCTGCCCGCGCGGTTCTCCCCTGTGGCGCTCCCTTTGGCATGGGAATCGAGGCGAATCCGCAACAGGACATCATCGTGGCCTACAAGGACGGGGCAGAGACCTACGTGTTTCAGCCCACGTTCTGCGGCACCGCCAGCAATTTCGGATTGATCCTTCCCATCCCGTCCACTCTCACGGCGTCCCCCGCCTTGGCCGACCAGCAAGCCTTCACCACGGTCGATAGCTTGTCACAGCCGAAGTACGTCACGGTGACCTCTTGCTACCCCACAATCAACAGCTACGGTGGCGCGACAGCGGGCGCACCACCGAGCGGGGTGGACGCCGGCGCCACTGTGGTATCCAGCGGCCGAGTGGGTTTCCTCGATTGGGTTCAGCTAAAGGCCGATACCGAGGCATCGTTCACCGATTGGTTGACCACCAACGGCTATGCCTACTCCACGGCGGCATCCAGCGTGTTTTCCTATTATGTGCAGAAGGGCTGGTACTTCGTGGCTTTCAGGATCAGCCAAGGGGCGGTGCCGGACGGCGGGAGCGGCATAGTCTGCAATGCCCTGGGTCCGGTCAAGCTATCCTTCACCTCCACAGTGCCAGTCGTGCCCACGCGCATGGCGAGCGCCGGCACTGCCACGGGAACCTATGCCAGCGGGTTCTCCTGGCGCATCTTTGGCATCACCACAGGCGACCAGCAATTGGCGTTCTCCGATGGCACGAGCTACAATCGAGTTTTCGGATACTCAGGAACGCTGACCGCGGCCGATGTTTCCTCTCTGGCGACTCTGGCCGAGGCGGGCGACCGTCTGGCCAAGTTGACCCTGACCTTCTATTACGGATCGACGGATCCGGATGTCGGCCTGAATCTGGCCAGCGCCAGCGACTATCAGGAAGTCCGCTACACTACCCAGTATGTCCGATGCGATGCTGGCACGGACGTTGCCATCGACGCGGCTGCTGACTCCTCTGCCGATGGGCGGCTCGCTCCGGACGCTTTGTTGAGGCCAGTCGAAGATGCAGGCGCTGGTGGCTTCGATGCGCGGCCCAGACCCGCCCCCGAGGCCGGGCCCAACCTTGATACAAACGTTCAAGTCGTTGCCGACGCTAGCCCCAGCCCGGACAGGCCTCAGGTGGTCCCCGACGCAGGAGCCAAGCCCGATGTACCGCAGGCACTGGCAAGCGCCGATGCTGCAGGCGGCGCCACAGGCACGCCAACCCCCACAGGCGGCGCCACAGGCACGCCAACCCCCACAGGCGGCGCCACAGACGCCTCAACCCCTGAGATCGCCGCTGGCGGCGGTGGCTGCTCCATGGCAGGAGCCTCCACGTCCGGCGGTTTCTTCGCCCTGGGCTTGCTTGTCCTCGCAGGCCGGCTGCGCAGGCGGCGAGGTAGCTAGCTTCTCCCCTACCGGGACTTCGGGACGGACAGCCCACTCGGGCCCGCCCCGCGCGCTTTGCGCGCGCCCTCGTCCACCGCAGAGTCCGCATGCCGGGGCCCCGGCCTGCGGACTGTGGTGAAACAGCTAACTTTGATCCACGGTCTGTGCGATGCTGGCCAAAATTCGAAAGTCCTTCGCCAAAACGTGAGGCGACCATGAAAGTTCTCTTTATCGGCGGTTCGGGAAACATCTCGACCGCGTGTTCACGCCTTGCGGCCGAGCGCCGCATCGATCTCGTCCACTTCAACCGGGGCCTGCGCCAAGTCGAGCTGCCGCCTCGGGTGCGCACCATCCACGGTGACCTGCGCGACCGGCGCGCCATGGCGCAAGCCCTAGCTTCCGAAACATTCGAGGTGGTGGTCAACTGGATCGTGTTTGACCCGGATCAGGCGGCGGCCGACGTGGAGATGTTCGCCGGCAAAGTCAAGCAGTACGTCTTCATCAGCACGGCCACGGTCTACCAGAAGCCGCCACGCCACTACATCGTCACTGAAGAGACGCCGCTCGGCAACCCTTTCTGGGAGTACTCGCAGAAGAAGATTGCCACCGAGCAGTTCCTCACGGAGGCGCACCGGCGGCACGGGTTCCCGGTGACCATTGTGCGGCCATCGTTCACCTATGGCGACACCTGGATTCCCACCGCGTTCGGCATCGACTTCACTTCGGTTCATCGAATGCGCCACGGGTTGCCGCTGCCGGTTCACGGCGACGGCACTTCCTTGTGGGTGATGACCCATGCCAGCGACTTTGCCAGGGGCTTGCTCGGCCTCTGCGGCCGGCGCGACGCCGTGGGCGAGGCGTTTCACATCACCTCCGACGAAGTCATGACCTGGAACCAAGTCTATGAATGCATCGCCGCCGCGGTGGGAGCCCAGCCTCGCTTGGTCCACATTCCCTCCGATTTCATCGCCAAGGTGGATCCTGCCATCGGCGCCGGACTCTTGGGCGACAAGGCACACTCGCTGATCTTCGACAACTCCAAGATCAAACGCTTCGTGCCCGAGTTCCGCTGCACGGTCCCCTTGGCCGAGGGCATCCGCCACGCCCTCGCATGGCTGGATGCCCATCCCGCAGAGCAGCGCCTAGACAGCAACGCCGCGGTTGAGAGGATCCTCGCGGCCTGGAATCAGTTGGAAATGTAGATGATGTTCTTGCACGTGTCCGAGCAGAGGGTCCGGTTGGTGCTGTCGCATTCCTCTGGACCGTTGACAACGCCGTCGCCGCAGTGAGGACCCAGCTTGCATTGCGGGGTGCAGCCGCCGTACGAGCTGTCCAGGATGCCATCGTCGCATTCCTCGGGTCCGTTCTTGACGCCGTCGCCGCAGTGGGGAGCGTAGATGCAGCTCGGGGCGCAGCCACCGTAGTCGCCATTGTTGAACAGCGCTCCGTCGTCGCATTGCTCCGGTGGCTCGATGATGCCGTCACCGCAGCCGCCCGGTAGACGGCAGCCTTTCGTGCAATTGGGATCGTCCGATGAAACAGGCTCGCATTCTTCTCCGTAGTCCGCCTGAACCTGGCCGTCGCCACACCTGGCGGCGAGGGTGCAGTCGGGATTGCAGGTTCCGTAGGTGCCGTCGTTGACGCCGTCGTCACATGCCTCCGTGCCATTGATAATGCCGTCGCCACAGTAGTTGCCGCGCTGGCAATTTGCCAGGCAGCCGCCATAGCCGGCCTCGGGGTCTGTGGTGGTTAGGTTGGCGGAACCATCGTCGCATTCCTCGCCGAAATCAGTCTGGACTATGCTGTCACCACAGCGGGCCGGCAGCTTGCAACCAGGCGCGCAGCCGGAACTGGCCCCGTAGTCGTCGTTGTTCGTGCCGTTGTCGCACTCCTCGGGTCCGTTGACGGTGCCGTCGCCGCAATAGGGACCGAGCAAACAATTCGAGCCACACTGATTGTAGCCGCCCAGGTTGTCTTTGCCATTGTCGCATTGTTCGCCGGGCGACACCACACCGTCGCCGCAGATGGGCCCGCAGGCACTCGGTAGATCGTTGAAGCCGCTTAGGGTGAGTTTGTAGGTCGAGCCCCACCAACATCGTTCGGCTTGGAACACGACGATCTCGTAGACCCCGTTGTTCACCATGCCCAGATCGACCTTGCTCTGGACGCCCGTGCAAGTCGAGAGAACGCCCTCGGTCTTGCAGGCAGCGCCCGCGCTCG
>PMKP01000088.1 GCA_003157775.1 Myxococcales bacterium
AAGGACTGGGAGGTCAACCAGCCGAAGCAACTCGCCAAGGTGCTGAAGACACTCGAGGGCATAAGGGACGAATTCAACAAAGCCGAGGCGGGGGGAAAGAAGATCTCACTCGCCGATCTGATCGTGCTCGGGGGCTGCGCAGGCGTCGAGCGGGCGGCAAACAACGCCGGCCACAAGGTGACCGTGCCGTTCACGCCAGGACGCATGGACGCCTCGCAAGCGCAGACCGATGTGAAGTCCTTCGCCGTGCTGGAGCCGATCGCGGACGGTTTCCGCAACTACCTGAAGGGCAAGTACGGCGTGTCCGCCGANNTCTGACCGCGCCCGAGTTGACGGTCCTCGTCGGCGGCTTACGGGTGCTCGGCGCCAATGCGGGAGGGTCCAAACATGGCGTCTTCACCAAGAAGCTGGAGGCCCTGAACAACGACTTCTTCGTGAACCTGCTCGACATGTCCACCGAGTGGAAGCCGACGTCGGATGCCAAGGACGTGTTCGAGGGGCGCGACCGCAAGACTGGTGAGCTGAAGTGGACCGGCACCCGCGTCGATCTCGTCTTCGGCTCGAACGCTCAGCTCCGCGCTCTAGCGGAAGTCTACGGCAGCTCGGACGCGCAGGAGAAATTCGTCCAGGACTTCGCGGCGGCGTGGAACAAGGTGATGAACCTGGATCGCTTCGACGTTCGGCTTGTCGTCAAGCGAGCGAAGTAGCACACCGAATTTCACCACAGTCTCGCCTCCGGGCCAGCGGCCCGGGGGCGAGACTGTGGTGAGACTCCGGATCGCACCGGCGGCCGCTTCTCGCCGCGTCAACGGCGTGTTTCACGGTGTCTCGTTTGGTGAACATGGGTCTTGACAACAAACGGCAGCCCAGTCACACTCTCTTTCACACAACCCACCAAGCCCACCGTAGACACGAAAGGAAGCGTTCCATGAGTTCCAAACCCTACCATTTTGAAACCTTGGCCTTGCACGCGGGACAGGTTGTCGATGCCACCCTTTCCCGCGGCGTTCCCGTATACCGAACAAGCTCGTACCTGTTCAAAAACACGGAACACGCGGCCAACCTGTTTGCCTTGAAGGAGCTGGGCAACATCTATACGCGGCTGATGAACCCCACCACCGACATCCTTGAGCAAAGAGTCACCCAACTCGAGGGCGGTGCGGCCTCGGTGGCACTGGCATCCGGTACCTCGGCCGTCTTCTACGCCATCATCACCCTGGCCCAGGCCGGCGACGAAATCGTCTCAGCCAACAACCTTTACGGCGGCACCTATACTCAGTTCGATGCCATCCTGCCCCAGTTGGGGATCACCACCCGCTTCGTGGACACGAGCGATCCGAAGAATTTCGAAAAGGCGATCACGAACAAGACCCGCGCCATCTTCATCGAGACCATCGGCAACCCGGTGCTGGACTTCACCGACGTGGCTGCCGTGGCTGCGGTGGCGCACAAGCACGGCCTGCCGCTCATCGTCGACGCCACCTTCACCACGCCCTATCTGCTGCGCACCATCGAGCACGGCGCGGATATCGTCGTCAACTCGCTCACCAAGTGGCTGGGCGGGCACGGCTCGGGCATCGGCGGCATCATCACCGACTCGGGCAAGTTCAACTGGAAGGACAATCCGCGCTTCCCTCTGCTCAACAATCCTGATCCCAACTATCACGGCCTGAAGTGGGCACACGATCTGCCGGCCCCGCTGGCGCCCATTGCCTTTGCCCTGCGCGTGCGCACGGTTCCCTTGCGCAACCTGGGCGCGGCCATCTCGCCTGACAACTCGTGGATCTTCATTCAGGGCGTGGAGACGCTGGCGGTGCGGGTGGCCCGCCACAGCGAAAACGCGCTCAAGGTGGCCGAGTTCCTCAAGAAGCATCCCAAGGTCGCTTGGGTCCGCTATCCGGGACTTAAAGAGGATCCGACCTACGCCACAGCCAGCCGCTATCTCAAGAACGGATTCGGCGGCATGGTCGTTTTCGGGGTCAAGGGCGGCTACGACGCTGCGGTGAAGATCATCGACAACATCAAGCTGTTTTCGCACTTGGCCAACGTGGGCGACGCGAAGAGCCTGATTCTTCACCCGGCCAGCACCTCGCACTCGCAGCTTACCGAAGAACAGCAGAAGAGCAGCGGCCTCACCCGCGATCTTATCCGTCTGTCCGTCGGCCTCGAGCACATCGACGACATCACCGGCGCGCTGGAAGACGCCCTGGCCCTGACGTAGGGGGAGAAGCGATGGGGTCATCGAGCAACGCTTGGGCAGAGGATCAGGCCGACACGGCCAGCCCCTCGTTGCCGTCTCCTTCATGCGGAGATGATGCCCCTGTGATTCCGCTCGAGACCCCCGCCTCGGTCGGCTGGACCGAGGCCAAGTCCATCCGGCTGGTGACCGCCGAGTCTCCCCTGACTTTGGAACTCGGCGGCCGCCTGGGCCCCATCGACGTGGAGTACGAAACCTACGGAGTCCTGTCCGCGACGAAAGACAACGTGGTGCTGGTGGCGCATGCCCTGTCAGGGGATGCGCACGCCGCCGGCTGGGACAGACACGCGCAGAGCACGGGGCGGCTGTGGCGCACGCGCAAGCCGGGCTGGTGGGAGGCGATCATCGGGCCAGGCAAAGCCATCGACACCAATCGATACTTCGTCATCTGCCCCAACGTCCTGGGCAGTTGCTACGGTACAACAGGACCGTCGTCCACCGATCCGGCGACCGGCAAGCCCTACGGACTGCGCTTTCCCAAGGTCACGGTGGGCGACTGGGTTACGTTGCACGGACTGCTGCTTGATGCCCTCGGCATCGAACGTGTCAGCGCGATAGTGGGCGGCTCGCTGGGCGGCCAGCAAGCGCTGGAGATGGCCCTGCGTTTCCCCGAAAGGGTCGAGCGTGCCGTGGTGCTGGCCGCCAATGCCCGGCTGTCGGCGCAGGGATTGGCGTTCAACGCCGTAGGGCGCCACTGCATTCTCAACGATCCAAGATTCGCTGGCGGCGACTACTACGGCCAGGAGCCCCCGGCCGCTGGCCTGGCTGCGGCGCGCATGCTGGCGCATATCACCTATCTTTCCGACGAAG
>PMKP01000110.1 GCA_003157775.1 Myxococcales bacterium
ATCTTCTCGAAGAGCTTGAGCTCGCCGAACTTGATGAACGACATGCCAGCCGCTCGGCCCTTGTGCTCGGGCGCCGCCTCCCCGTCGGCTGGAGCCCTGCCCTGCCCGGGCGCCCCATCGCTGGCCGAGGCAGCCTCGGCCGCGGTCAGGACCGCCTGGAAGCGGCCATCGGTGGCTGCCCCATCCGTGGCCTCNNGGGACGCCCTCCAGCCGCACGCCGTTGCGCGCGCACAACTCCACCGCCCGGTTGACCGACGACATACGCGCCCGCTTGTTGAGAAACAGGGCCTCCACGATGGCTGGGCAGCGCAACAAGCGCACCTCGTTCTGGGCGACAACCTCAAGCAAGCTCTCGTCTAGACGGCCGGCCAGCATGACAAAGGTCTCGTCGGCGGTGGCCGGGTTGTAGAGGATCCTCTCCAAGGCGGCGGCACGCTGGTCGGGCAGCCGGGTGGCAAAGAAATGCAGCAAGGGCGCAGGCAAGTCCTCGCCCAGGGGCGGGTTGATGACATTGTCAGGGAAGCTCGCTGGCCCAGTCTCGGCGGCTGCCCGGACCGTCGCATCGGCGTCGAAGGAAAGCTGGTAGATGGCCACCAGCAGCTCGGCCGGCCGCAAGGGCGCCATGCCCCGCGCCGCCATCAGCTTGGCCGGGGTCGCGCCACCCACCAGCGTGGCCACTGCGGGCGACAGGCTCGCCGCTGGGAGCGGCTGGAGCTGCATGGGCCCTGCTTCACTAGCCATGGTTGCGCTCGAAGAGGATGCGCAAGCCTCGCAGGGTCAGAAGCTCGTCACACTCTTCGATGGTGGACGATTCCCGCGCCACCAGGGCGCTGAGGCCTCCCGTGGCCACCACCTTGGGCGCGTAGTTCATCTCCGCGCGGATCCGGTTGACCAGGGCGTCGACCATCCCAGCGTAGCCAAACACCAGGCCGGACTGGATGCTGGCCACCGTGTTGGTGCCCACAACGTGCTTGGGCCTGGCGATTTCCACTCGCGGAAGACGCGCGGTGGAACGATAGAGCGCATCGGCCGACACGATGAGTCCGGGGGCGATGACGCCACCAGCGTACTCCCCGCGTGCCGTGACCACGTCGAAGGTGGTGGCCGTGCCGAAGTCGACCACGATGGCCCCTTGCGGCCAGCGCGCATAGGCGGCCACCGCGTTGACGATGCGATCGGCGCCCACATCGCGCGGATTCTCGTAGAGGACGGCCAGCCCGGTCTTCATCCCCGGCCCCACGACCAAGGCGGTCACCCCGAAATAGCGCGCAAATAGGCGTTCCATCGGCGCGGTGGCAGGCGGGACGACCGAAGATATAATGGCCTCCGTGACTTGCCGCATGGCTAGGCCTTGTAGCTCAAGCAACCCCGACAGAGTTGCCGCATACTCGTCTGCGGTACGTTCGACTCGCGTTTCCATGCGCCAGTCCAAACGCAGGGCTTCGCCCTCGAAAAGACCGAAGGCCGTATGAGTGTTTCCAATATCAACCGCAAGCAGCATGGTGACGGGATGATTGTATCTTCATCCGGGTTCCGGTGCATGCCCTCGCGCGAGCAGGGAGCCGTTTGAGAGGAAAAAGACTGTCGGCCGAACTCGCGGGGCTGGCGGCCGGCGGTGGCACGCGTTGGCGGCCGCATTTCCCCTCGGGCATCATCCTGCTGGCTTTGGTCGCCGGCCTGATCTTTGGCGGGTGCTGGCTGGTCGATGCCTACTGGCTGGGTGAGCGCAGCGGCCCGGCCCTGCGCCTGGGCCCGCTGCGGCTCCTGCTCGACCTCGATCCGGATACCCTGCAAAACGAGCTGGGCGCTCTCGCCCAGATCATCGTGGCGGTGCTGGGCATCGCCATCACCGTGGTTTCCATCGTGGTGCAACTGGCCGCTACCCGCTACACGTCCCGCATCGCGGACATGTTCTTCCGCGACAAGACCAACCTCGCCATCATGGGCTTCTTCGTGGTGGCTTGTCTCAACGCAGTCTGGGTCACGCTTTCGGTCACCAAGAACTACATCCCGCGCACCACCATCGTGATGACCCTGCTGATGACCAGCGCCAGCGTCCTGCTGCTCATCCCCTACTTCGCGTACGTGTTCGACTTCCTCGACCCTGGCAAGGTGATTGTGCGCATCGGCCAAAATGTGCTCGACGCGGCCTTGGGCCACCACGTAGGCCGCAAGGCTGCGCACGATCTGGCTGCGCGCCAGGCAATCTGCGTCGCGGCCATGGAGAACCTTTCAGACGTGGCGGTCAACGCCGTAGCTCAGAAAGACAAGATCATCGCTTCCCACGCCACCGCCGCCCTGCGCACGGCCGTGGTTCGCTACCAACCGCACAAGGCGAGCCTGCCCGCGGAATGGTTCGCGGTGGGCCCCCGCATTCGCAGCAACCCGGACTTCATTGCCATGGAGCCGGATTCTTTGCGCGAACTTGAGCGCCAGCGACTCTGGTTCGAATGGAAGGTCCTGCGCCACCTGCGCAGCGTGTTTGCCGAGTCGCTGAATCATCTGCCCGAGATGGCCCATGTGGTGGCGATCGAAACCCGCTACATTGGCGAGGCGGCCTTGCAGCGCGATGACCGCGCCGTGGTCGCGGCGGTGGTGAAGTACTTCAACACCTACCTGCGCGGGGCAATCAACAGCCACGACGTTCGGGCCTGCTACAACATCCTCAACCAGTACCGCGTGCTGGCCGAGCTTCTCCTCCGGCATGGCTGGAGCGATCTGGTGCTGGCGATTGCGCGTCACTTTGCATACTACGGCCAGGTGGCCCGCGGCGCCGGGATGGGATTTGTCACCGAGACTTCGGCCCACGATCTGGGAGCGTTGTGCGAACGCGCCTTCGAGCTTGCCTCGCCAGCGCACGACACCATGCTCGGGATCTTCCTCGAGGTCGACCGAGCACCCGAGTCCAAGACTGACGAAAAGGCATTGCGCGGCGTGCGCAAGGCCCAGGTCAAGCTGGCCACCTACTATCTGGTCCACGGGGCCGATGGCAACGCGCAACGCGTTTGCGACGACATGCGCTCGGAGAGCCCCGAGCGTCTCAATTCAATCCGCGCCGAGATGCTGCGCGTCCACGCCAAGGACTTCTGGGAGGTCACCGAACGCGGCGTGAACTTCGACTACCTGGACGAATCCTGCAGGGCGAAGCTTGACGAGTTCTTCGACGGTCTAAGTTTGAGGTAGTAGACTTAGAGGGTGTCTGAAGAGTGCCTAATGACCTGCCGTCATACGAGGACAAAGAGATGCAACCGCTAGCTTCCCCTCTCCCTCCGGGAGAGGGGCCGGGGGTGAGGATGAAGGTATTTCTGAGCCGGACGCTGCAGTCACGCAGGTGTGGGGTGCAAACCAGCGTCGCTAATCCACGCGAGCTTCAGTTTCCCTCACCCCTGCCCTCTCCCGGAGGGAGAGGGTGGTCTGC
>PMKP01000067.1 GCA_003157775.1 Myxococcales bacterium
GCGCCGACGACATCAACGCGCTGACTACGTCGGCTATGCACGTTCGTACTTGCGACATGCAAGCGGTCGTGGCGGAAGACACGACAACTATCCGGCGATTTGCCAGAAGAAATGCGTTTACCCCTCCTCCTCGCCTTGAGCCAGGTTCGCCCCTGCTGCGTGCAGCCAGCGTAGCCCTACGAGAAGCGGAACTGCACTCGCGCGATTTCCGAGATTTGTCCATGTGACGCGGTCTTGCCCTGCATCGACGCGGGCAAGGGCCAAGCGGACGCCTATATCACGCGGCCGGAGAAACGCTCACGCCGATGGGCACCGATGAACTCGCGCTGCCGACAACCCAGGTCACCGGTAGCTACTGGTATCTTCCGGACATGTCGGCTGGCACGTGTCACATGTGTTCGGGCACGGCTCAGCCTTGATCAACACATTGACGGGATTACGTTCCCCCCGCCCAGGACTGACAGGCCCCTCCCCGGAACCCTGCACCGTGGACTGGTTTTGCAGGTTCTGCATGTTGATGAGGAACTTTATTGTGCCACTGCTTCTCGCCGAACTGTAGTCCATGACTCCGAGATCATAAGTGAGGATTCCGCTGGCGTCTTTTCCGGTGTCAGGCGTCTTGCACGCGTGGGTGCCATTCAGCATTGTCAGAACCTCGCCCTTCTCGATCTGCTTGCCATCGGCAAAGACGTAAGTGGCACAGGAGTCCACTTCTCGTAGCGTTGTACTGCCATTGTTGTCGATGGCGGGGTCAATCGTGATGTGAACGTTGAAGTAGGTATAGGGGTCGCAGCCGCTGGCCGATAGGACCAGGGCTGCTGCCGATCCGATGAGGCAGGCCAAGCGCTGCAGACCGTTCATGGCTACCTCCCGTCTCCGTAGCAGTTCAGCGGAATGAGGTTGGGGCCGCTTTGTTGGCAAGGCGCCGCGTGGCCGGTGAGGGGCCAAACGGCCAGAACGACCACCGCTGCGGTCGCTACCACAGTTGCCGCCCAGAACCACCACTTCTTGTACACGGGAGGACTATCGTACTCCCACTTTTTCTTGGTCACCCCCGGCTCAGCGCCAAGGTTCTTGACGCCCTCTGGGGCTTCGTCCTTGACGATGGTCGGGTCCACGTACTCGGAAGATGGTTCCTGTGCCCAGGCGGGGACAGCGGTGGCAAAGGCCAGCGTCGCGATCACGCCGAAGCATACCGTTCGAATCCTGAGGCTGGAGCGCGTCATGGCAAGGAGGATATTAAACACACGCTGCCAGTCGAGGGAAGGGGCTACATGCTATCGGAGCGAATTTCTGCA
This sequence comes from Myxococcales bacterium, assembly GCA_003157775.1. Taxonomy (GTDB): domain Bacteria; phylum Myxococcota_A; class Polyangia; order Fen-1088; family Fen-1088; genus Fen-1137. Next base: position 1,299 of record PMKP01000067.1, read on the forward strand.
GCCGGGCATGACCCTGTCAAGGAGACCCGCAACCTAACGCAGTAGTGCCAACTGGTTGTAGGGACGCAGAAGGCAAGGCTGTGCGATACAGTGTCGTCCTCGGTGATGACCACCCCACTCATTTCGATCAGCCGCGAGCTGGCGCGCCGGGTGGATCGCCTACGCTTCGCTGCGCCGGTCAGCCACGTCTACCTTCCCCTTGACTACGCGGCGACGCCCCACGAAGCGTACCTGCGCCGCTACGGTCAACCACCCCGACGGGTGGTGCTGGTCGGCATGAATCCAGGTCCGTTCGGCATGGTGCAAACTGGAATACCATTCGGCGATGTGAGCATGGTGCGCGACTGGCTTGCTCTGGAAGGGCCGGTTGGCAAGCCAGATCGCGAGCACCCAAGACGCCCTGTCATGGGCTTCGGTTGTCTGCGCAGCGAGGTCAGCGGCACCCGCCTGTGGGGCTGGGCGCGCGATCGGTTTGCTACGCCGGCCAGGTTCTTCGCGAGGTTCTTCGTCGCCAACTACTGCCCGCTGGCGTTTTTCGAAGCGAGCGGCCGCAACCGAACCCCGGACAAGCTGCCCGCGGCTGAGCAAACGCCGCTCTTTGCTGCCTGCGACGAGGCCTTGCGTCGGCTGGTCGAAGCCATGCAGCCGACTCACGTTGTGGGAGTGGGCAGCTTTGCCGGCCAGCGCGCCCGCACGGCCCTGCACGGCATCGACGTCGTGGTGGGCACCATCCTGCATCCGAGCCCGGCCAGTCCCCTGGCCAACCGGGGCTGGGCCGCGGCCGCTTCGCGCCAGCTTGCCGCGCTGGGGATTGGGATGTAGGTCGGGATGTAGCGGTTGACGAAGCCAGGCGCTCAGGAAACAATGGACCGAGATGGGTAGGGGCAAGATCGAACAATGGTTGATCTTCGCAAGTTGAAAGACGAGGCGTCCGAAGCTGTCGGCAAGGCCAACTGGAAGAAAGCCGCTAGTCTGTACGTCAAGCTGGAGCAACACGAGCGCAACGGACTGTGGCCTCTCAAGCTGGGCGAATGCCTGCGCAAGCAGGGCCACAAAGCTGAGGCCATCAAAGCGCTCACCCGCGCGGTCGACATTCACGCGAAAGCCGACCTCCTATTGAAGGCCATCGCGATCTGCAAGATCATCCTTGAGATCGATCCTAGCCACACCAAGACCCAGCAGTCGCTGGCCGCGTTCCACGCTTCGCACAGCGGCTTTCAGGCTGGCGTGGCGGCCCTGTCGCCCCTAGGCAAGCACCCTCACGCGCCGGCCTGGGCCCTTGCCGCGCAGGTTCGCGGTGGTGCTGCCGCCGTCCGCCAGCCGGTCGGCTGGTTGACCAGCGCGAGGGAAGCGTCGCCTCCGCATCTTGCGCCGCTGGTGGTGGAGCCATCTGCGAGCGAGCCAGCCCCCGCCCTGCTGCAGGAACTCAACCTGGCGGCCATGCTGCCCGGAGCGCGGCCATACGAGGTTCCTGACCTGGGTGAGGGCACGGCGATCGAGATTCCGCTCGATTTCGACGAACTTCTATTCTTGTCCCCGGACCCATGCGAGCCGAGCGGCCCAGCCGAGGCCGGCGGGCTGCGCACCATGGCGCGCGTGGTCCTGCCCAAGACGCCATTCTTCTCGGTGCTCACCGAGGCGCAGCTCTGCGCCGCCATCGAGCGGGTGCAACTGGTCCAGCTCGAGGCAGGCGAGATCCTGTTCGCCAAGGGAGATGTGGGCGATGTCCTTTACGTGGTGGCCTCCGGCGAGATTGCGGTGCTGGTGCCGCAGGAGGTGGCGCGTCTGCAGGAGGGCGATATCTTCGGCGAGATCGCGCTTCTGGCCCATCAGCCGCGCAACGCCACCGCCCGCGCGACGGTGCCCAGCCAGGTGTTGGTGCTGGATCGCGCGCTGGTGCGCGACCTCATTTCCGGCTCACCGGGGTTTCTCAAGGTCCTGTTGCGCTTTCTGCGCGATCGGCTCATCTCCACCCTGGCCCATACCAGCCCGCTCTTCGCACCGTTCTCCGCGGTGGAGCGTGTGGCTCTGGCGTCCAAGTTTCGCTTCCTTGAGGTGGACAGTAATCTGCGCCTGGTCGAGCAGGGCAAGAAGGCCACTGGGCTTTTCATCCTTTTGGCCGGGAAGGCCGCCGCAGTTGCCGACGGCGCGCCGGTCGCGCACCTACAAGCGGGTGATGTCTTCGGCGAAATCTCGCTCGTTGCGGGCAGCCCGGCGACGGCTACCGTGGTGACCCTGGAGAAGAGCTTCGTGCTTCAGCTTCCGCGCAGCGATTTCAATGAAGTGATCATGACGCACCCGCAGGTTCTGGAGTACCTCGGCTCATTGGCCGACAACCGCGCGCAAGCCATCGGGAAACTCAAGCTCCTATGAAGCCTGCTGGTCCAGGCACAGGCCCATCATGACCTCGGCGAGAAACCGGCCGCGCACGCAGAGGGCACGCGGCGACAGCCCCTCCCGGGAGAAGCCCAGCGCCTGATAGAGCTGGATGGCGCGGCGATTGTCCGCGCGCACCCGCAGGTTCAACTTGCGCAGGCCTTGTTCTGCGGCCAGGGCAATGGCGGTTTCGCCCATGCGGCGGCCGATCCCTTGGCCCCAATGCGCGGCGCGAACCGTGAGCCCGAAATCGGCCCGGTGGCGCAAGCGGAGCTGGCTGGGCCGCACCACAGACAGGACTGCAACGAGCCGGCCGTCGATCGTGCCCTTGAGCACGAAGCCGGTGTGGTTGGTTCGGAGACGGCGCAGAAACGCCACCTGTGCCTCCAGTGCCAGGGAGCGTTCGCCAGGTCCTGCATTGAGGAAATCGGACTCGCGCGCTACCTGTCGCGCGTGGTCGAGCAGCGAGGCGGCGTCGGCAGGACCGGCCTCGGCCACGGTGAGGAACCTTGGTTCACCGACAGGGAATCTGAGGGGCAATCGTGTCATCCGCTGGCGCCGGGCCTCCGCGCTACGGTGCGGCCTCGCCTGGCATAGACACCGGCGCATAGCAGGCCAAGGACGGCACAAAGCGCGGCCAAATACCTGGCGGCAGGATGCGCAAGCAGTAGGGCAGCGGCAGCCAAGAACTGAGCCGCTGTCGTCGCCTTGCCCAGGACGTGGGCTCGGTAGTCGTAGGGGATGCTGCGCAGAGATGGGGCGAGCCGGTGGACGAGAAAAAGCACCAGGACGGCAATCTCACGCGTGAGGATGGGCAACAGCGTGTCCAGCGGGGGATGCTGGGAGAGATAGAGCCCGGCCATGACCGCTATGATGAAGAACTTGTCACATATCGGATCAAGCCATTCGCCCCAGCCGACCCATGTCAGCCGCGGCGGTTGTCGACGGGCGAGCCAGNNCCCGCGTTGTCGCCTCCGCGCAAGGAGGTCTTTGCGCGCACGTGTCATTCCGTCCGCTGAGGTTGCAAGCACGCACCCTATGACGCATTGCTTGCGATTCTTGTCCCCGACCTGGGATTCGGAGTAGTTCCGCCG
>PMKP01000395.1 GCA_003157775.1 Myxococcales bacterium
CGGCCCTGGTCTTGGCGGAAAAACCACCAACCTTCAGTTCATCTACGCCAAGACCAGCCCCGAGGCGAAGGGCAAGATGATCTCGCTCGCGACCGAGACCGAGCGGACGTTGTTTTTCGACTTCCTGCCGCTTTCTTTGGGCGAGATCCGGGGCTTCAAGACGCGTTTTCACCTCTACACGGTGCCGGGCCAGGTCTTCTACGACGCCAGCCGCAAGCTGATCCTCAAGGGCGTGGACGGCGTGGTCTTCGTGGCCGACTCGCAGGTCGAGCGCATGGAAGCGAACATCGAGTCGCTGGACAACCTGCGCCAGAACTTGATCGAACAGGGCTACGACCTCGACAAGCTTCCCTTTGTCATGCAGTACAACAAACGGGATCTGCCCAACATCGCGTCGGTGGCGGAGTTGCGCTCGGCGCTCAACCCGACCAACGTGATCGAGTTCGAAGCGCGCGCCACCACAGGTGTGGGGGTTTTCGAGACCCTCAAAGCTATTGCCAAGGCCGTGCTGACCGAGCTGAGACGCGGCAGCGGGGGGTAGAGGCGACCTGCGGTCGCCCACGGTCGTCCATCGTACATCCGCCGGCAGGGGCGACCTGCGGTCGCCCAGGTCATTTCCGTAGCACCAGCGCGCCCGTGCCGGCAGTGAGGAATGCATTCGCCGCGAGCCACGCGCGGTCTAGGACGTCGGGCACGAAACGGATGTCGGCCGGGTACGCGCAAGCAGAGAAGAGCAGCCCGCCTGCCACGCCGAAGGCCAATCCAGCCAGGGCCGGGCGCAGGGAACACACGCTGTAGAGCAAAGCCACCGCGCCTAGCGGAAACAAGGCACTCCACAGCAGGGGATTTCCTTGGCCGGCAGGGCCCAGGAGAAACGCGAGCGATTCCAGCGCGCCAGTGCTGATGGGCGAGTCGGCCAGCCACGCAGGCGTTCCCAGCGATGGCAGAAAGAACAGTCCGGAAGCCCCGAGCACCAGCGCGCCGGCAAAGGCCCAGGCCCGCGCCCCAGCAAGTCTCTCCCGTCGGCGAATCCCGCCCAGACCCAGCAGCCCCAAAGCCGTGCCCAACCCGAGGCTAGCCACCCCGCGCGAGCCTCGGGCTTTCTGCAGGGCAGCCCGGGCGTCGGCGATCCCGGCACCGTAGTGGTCATCGATGCGGCGGCTGCTGGCCGAGGACGCCGGCTTGGGCCTGCGGGCTGTGTCGACCAGGACGGCCCGGACGGCGTCGGGCCGCGTGACCCCGGCGCCTACCACCAGCGCCGCGATGCCCGCCACATGGGGCGCCGCCATTGATGTTCCCATGAACCACAGGTACCCGTTCTGCGCCCCGCCGGGCAGGATGGTATTCTGCAACACACCGTCGGGCTTGCCGTCGCCGTTCTGGTCCACGCGCATGTTACCGCCGGGTGCTGCGAGGTCTATCTCCTCACCCCAGTTGGAGTAGAAGGTCGTGGTCTCGTCCCATTGGGTGGCTGCCACTGCGATGACATCAGGGTAGCGCGCGGGGTAGCTGACCCGGCCGCGGCCGTCGTTTCCGGCCGCAGCCACCACCACCACGCCTTTGCGATGTGCGTACTCGATGGCGCGGCGAACGGGAGTGACCGGGAAGGGCCCGCCCAGGCTCAGATTGATGACGTTGGCGTCGTGGTCGGCGGCAAAACGGATGGCCTGGGCGATGGCCGCCATGGAGCCCGCGCCCCGGCTGCTCAAGACCTTGAGCGGCATAATGGCGGCGCGGAAAGCGATCCCGGCCACCCCGCGGCGGTTGTTGGTGCTCTGGGCAATGGTTCCGGCCACGTGGGTGCCATGGCCGTGATCGTCGTCGGTCTTGTCATTGTCGGCCACGAAGTTGAAGCCAGGTACGAAGCGCGTTTCCTGGAGGTCGGGGACGCGGGTGACGCCGGTGTCTATGACGGCCACCACGACGCCACGGCCCTGACCCAGCTTCCAAGCTGCGGGCAGCCCAACTTGGCGCAGGTGCCACTGGTAGCGAAAACAGGGATCGTTGGGGAAGCCTGCGCCGGCCTCACCCGAGTGGTTCTCGCTCGCGCACTCGGGCGCGTCGACTGGCGGTGCCGCCGGCGTCCAGTCCTCGGGAAACAGACTGACCGGGGCATCGTAGTCGACCGACTCGACCATGGGGTCCGCGCGCAACCTGCGGGCCGCGTCCTCCGCGTCTTGCGGCGTGCGAAAACGGATGCGATACATCCGGTCGGTCGCCGAAAAGTGACTGATGGGTTCGTCCAGGTAGCCGCGGGCGGCCAGCTCCTGGTCGGTGATGTCATCTCGAAAGTCGACGATCAGCGTGTTGGGGCTCGTGCGTTCAGCAGCAAGAAGCTCGTCAGCCGGAGGCGAGCCGCCAGGGTGGGAAGCCACACCACGCCACGACCAGACAGTAATCCCGGTCAACCCCAGCAAGATGGCGGTGGCTGTGGTTGCACGCATCAGTATTCAGTATACCGGCTCCGGGGTTGGCCACAGCTCAGAGTCGGCCGGAATGTCTGATTGCATCAGGGGAAGGATCCACGGGCTGCGGCCGGGGTGGCGAGAGGCTGACCCTTCTTGGAGCTGCCGCGGCACTGTCTTGGTGCACCCATGAGTAGGTTGACGTGGGGGAACCTAAAAGAATAACATTCCAACGGCCCCGCCCATCCAGGAACACGCTGCACGCCCCGGAGGAGCCTTTCCCCAAATGTCGCTTGCTTCGAAAAGGTATCGCCATGCCGTGCTCCTCACCGTTTTCAGCATGGCGGCCGCCTGGGCGACTCGGGCCGATGCCGAAGATTCAGACCCTGTGCAGAAGGTTGTCGAGCTCAACAAGAAGGCCCTGGCCGCCTTTGCCGACCTTGACGTGGAAGAGGCGATTAACCTGCTCAAGCAGGGCCTTGAGATCTGTGGGACTGCACAACTAGAGAAGCACCCGGCGGCTGCGCGCACGCACGTCCACCTCGGCGCGGTCTACGTGGCCGGGCTCAAGCAGCGCGATCAAGGCATGGAGGAGTTCAAGAAAGCGCTGCGAATCGATCCCACGATCAAGGTTACCAAGGCCCTGCTCAACCCCGAGGTTCAGTCGGCATTCGCCGAGGCTTCCATGGATGTCTCGGAAGGTGCCGAAGCAGCGGGGAGCGCTCCCGGCGCGGCCCAGGCTGAGCCTCAGGCCGCACCTGCCGCCCAGCCGGCGCCGCCTGCCCAGCCGGCGCAGCCTGCCCAGCCGGCGCAGCCTGCCCAAGCCCCAGCCTCGGCTGAAAGCGCAATCGTTCACACCCCGGTGACCGAGGGCGCAGTGGGCCAGTCCATCATTATCAAGGCACAGGTTCCGGAGTCCTTGGGTGCAGAGAGGGTAGCGATGGTCTACCGGCCCGAGGGTGCGACGGACTTTCTCACGCGCGAGATGGACCAGGTCAAAGACAGCGACTGGTACCAGGCGGAGATTCCACCCGAGGCGACCAGTGGCGCGTCGGTTGCTTACTACATCCTGGTGCAGAACGCAGAGGGCCAGACAGTGGCGCAGAATGGGAGCGTGGACGAACCACACATCGTCACCCTGGGCGGCCAGGGCGCGAGGGGCGAGGGCGCGGGCGGCGCGGGCCCTGAGGGCGAAACCGCCGAGGCAGGTGAGGAGGGCGGCGAGGAGGGTGAGGCTCCGTTCCTCTGGTTTGCGCTGGCCGTAGGCAGTGGCTTTGGCTACCACTCGGGCACGCCCGAGGCAAACCGCACGAACGACAGCGGAGACAAGCTGAAGAGTTCCGGCTTCGCCTGGTCCGAGCTTCTGCAGATCGCGCCCGAGGTTGGCTTCTTCATTTCTGACAACCTGGTCTTGTCGCTGCAGGGCCGGATTCAGATCGTCACCGGTGCCAGCGCGGTCAAGGGCAGCGACGTGACGAGCAGCACAAGTGCCTGCAACAAGGGCACCTGCCAGCCGTCCCACTACGCCCTGGCGGGACTGGCCAAGGCGACGTGGTTCTTGGGCGAGCCCAGGAGGGTCACGCCCTTCGTCTCGCTGGCCGCGGGAGCGGGCCAGATTCGCCACGTGGTCAACGTTGGGGGCAAGGATAAAAACCTGTCCGGCTGTCCGTCGACGGGCTGCCAGGATACCGTGGTGGGCGGCCCGGTGCTGTTCGGTCCCGGCGGGGGCGTCACCGTAGAGCTAAGCGATTCATTCTTGGTCGTGGCCAGCGCGACCGCCCTGGTGGGCGTGCCCCACGTGATGGCCAACTTCGACTTCAACCTCGGCGTCGCCTACGTGAGGTAGGGGCGGCCTGCGCCAAGACGTCCTCGCGGCCGCCGAGCCGAGTGGCGTAGCGGGCCGCGACGAAGATGGCGTCGGAAAGGCGGTTGAGGTAGGGAACGCTGGAGNNCGCCGACCGGCTCCTGGGCAGCGAGGCGCACCACTTGGCGCTCGGCGCGGCGGCAAACCGTACGCGCGAGGTGTAGGCACGCAGCCGCGGGTCCGCCACCCGGCAAGATGAAGACGCGGAGTGGCGGCAGCCTGCGAGTCCAGGCATCAATGGTTCGCTCCAGGGCCGTGACGTGGCGGGCATCGACGTGTTGTCCACCTGCTACCGGCGCGGCCAAGTCCGCGCAAAGGCCGGAAAGCTCTTCCTGGATGCGGCCCAGGAGAGCGGCCAGGCGTGCCGCGCCGGCGGGCGCAGGGGGTTCTTGCAGCAGAGCCCGCGCGAGCCCGATGCACGCGGAAAGCTCGTCCACCGCGCCCAGACATTCCAGCCGCTGGGCATGCTTGGCCAGGCGCCGCCCGCCGGGAAGCTGCGTCTGCCCGCGATCACCTTTGCGCGTGTAGATTCTGGCCAAACCAGTCACCTAGGTGGCGAAGTTGGCTTGCGACTCGTTTGGGTGTCGTAGTTGAGGACCACCACCTCCGGCACCGGCCCTCGCTTCTCGCTGTTTGAGTTGATAGTCCTGCGCGCCGACACCTGGTGGATGCGGAAGTCCGCGAATAGCTCACGCACCAGGGGCGTGTCGCTGTTCGACAGCATGAGCAGGCACCCGCGTCGGTCGAGCTCGGTGTAGAGATTGGCCAGGTCGCGCTGGTCCTTCTCGCCGAAGGAGCCGCGGGTGTACGAGGTGAAGTAGGCGGTCTTGGAAAGCGGTTGGTAGGGTGGGTCAAAGTATATGAAGTCGCCCTTGCGCGCGACCACGGACAGATTTCGGAAATCGTGCGAGTGTAGCTCCGCTGCTCGCAGGGCGACGCTGGCCGCGCGCAGCAGGGCCTCGTTGAAAATCGTCGGGTTGACGTGGCGGCCAAAGGGCACGTTGAAAAGCCCGCGGCTGTTCACCCGATACAGGCCGTTGAACCCCGTCTTGTTGAGATAGATGAGGCGGGCGGCGCGGGCGGCGCGGGTTCGGGGGCTGTGAGTCCGGATTTCGTAGTAGTAGGACTCGCAGTGCTGCTTCTGGTGTTGGCGCAGCAGCTCGATGAGAGAGTCCAGCTCATCACGCACGGCCAGAAACGTGTCGATCAGCTCCGCGTTCGTGTCGCAGAGCAGGGCACGCGACGGCTGTAGCAATGCCTTGACATGAAAGAAGACGGCCCCGCTGCCGAGGAAGGGCTCCAGGTAGCGGCCGAGCGAGCTTGGCTTTGGATACAGGGCTTGGAACTGGCCCAGAAGCTGGCTCTTGCCTCCGGCCCACTTGACAAAAGGCCGCAAAAAGGTGGCGTTTTCAGCAGTTCGGAAAGGGGAGCGCTGGTAGGGAAGCCGGTTGTCGCTGGGAGATCTTCGGGGTGACACCGGGACGCATTTAACCTGCCTTCCGCGGCAGAATGCAACGCCGGCGCGACGTTGTGGTGACGATCGTGCAGAAAATGGCACCGCAGCGTCACATAGATTTAGGTGGCGTTTGGGTCGTCGTCGAATAAACTGCCGCGCCTTTAGTCATCCCCCAGAATAGGTCACGCAGGTTTCATGTCGTCCATCGAAAAGATTCGCAACATAGGCATTTCCGCGCATATCGATTCAGGCAAGACCACGCTCTCCGAGCGGGTGCTCTTCTACACCGGCAAGATTCACAAAATCGAGGAGGTCAAGGGACGCTCCGGTGTGGGCGCGACCATGGATTTCATGGACCTGGAGAGAGAGAAGGGGATCACCATTCAGTCGGCCGCCACGTCGTGCGAGTGGGATGGCTGCGCCATCAACCTCATCGACACGCCTGGCCATGTGGACTTCACCATCGAGGTTGAGCGTGCCCTGCGCGTGCTCGATGGTGCGGTGCTGGTGCTTTGTGGCGTGGCCGGGGTGCAGTCGCAGTCGTACACGGTCGATCGTCAGATGCGGCGCTACCAGGTGCCACGCATCGCCTTCATCAACAAACTGGACCGCTCGGGCGCCAACCCGGAACGCGTGACCGAGCAGTTGCGGGAGAAGCTGCACCTACACACCATCCCGGTGCAGATCCCCATCGGTGCCGAGGACCGCTTCGAGGGTGTGGTCGACCTCATCCGCATGAGAGCGGTGTTCTTCGACGGGGCCAAGGGCGAGGACGTGCGCCTTGCCGACATACCGGCCGAGCTGGTGGCAGAGGCCAAGGCGGCCCGGCAGAAGATGATCGAATCCATCGCCAACGTGGACGACGCCATCGCCGAGAAGTACTTACACGAGCAGGAGTGCACGCCCGATGACCTGGTCCCCGCCATCCGCCGGGCCACCGTCGCCTTCAAGGGCACGCCGGTCCTCATGGGCTCGGCGTACAAGAACAAGGGCGTGCAGCTCTTGCTCGACGCCGTGAAGGACTACCTGCCCACCCCGTCCGAAGTGGAGAACATCGCGCTTGACCAGGATCTCGGCGAGGCCGAAATCAAGCTGCAATCCGACCCGGCCAAACCGTTCGTGGGGCTGGCTTTCAAATTGGAGGATGGCCGCTACGGACAGCTCACCTATATGCGGGTGTACCAGGGCAAAGTCAGCAAGGGTGACTTCATCGTGAATTGCTCGGCCCGACGGAAGAAGGTGAAAGTCCCGCGCCTGGTGCGGATGCACGCCGACGAGATGGAAGACATCCCCTCGGCCGAAGCCGGCGACATCGTGGCCCTGTTCGGGGTGGAATGCGCCTCGGGCGACACTTTCACCGACGGGCGCATCAACTGCACCATGACCTCCATGCATGTGCCCGATACGGTCATCTCGCTGGCGGTGGAGCCGCAAGACAAGGCGGCGCAGACCAATTTCTCCAAGGCGCTCAATCGTTTCACCAAGGAGGATCCGACTTTCCACGTCTCGCGCGACGTGGAGTCAGGGCAGACCATCATCAGCGGCATGGGCGAACTGCACCTGGACATCTACATCGAGCGCATGAAACGTGAGTACAACTGTGTCGTGATTCCGGGTCGGCCGCAGGTCAAGTACCGCGAGACCATCACTCAGCGCGGCGAGTTCAGCTACACCCACAAGAAACAGACCGGCGGCTCGGGCCAGTACGGGCGCGTGGCGGGCTACATCGAACCGTTGCCCTCGGGTCATGAGGCCGGCTACGAGTTCGTGGACGAAATCGTGGGCGGCTCCATCCCGCGTGAGTTCATTCCGGCATGTGACAAAGGCTTTCAGAGGGCGATGAAGCGGGGGCCCCTGATTGGCTTTCCCATCGTGGGCGTGCGCTGCCTCATCAACGACGGTCAGTCGCACCCGGTGGACTCGTCCGAGTTGGCCTTTCGCACGGCGGCCTTGATGGGTTTCCGCGAGGCCTACAACAAAGCGAAACCCACCATCCTGGAGCCCATCATGCTGGTCGAGGTGCAGTTCCCCGAGGAATTCCAGGGTGCGGTCATCG
>PMKP01000442.1 GCA_003157775.1 Myxococcales bacterium
GCAATCACAGCAGCTGCGGCGCCTCTTCTGGCGGATAGAAACGACCAGGCACTCATTGACGATCTGGAGTTTACGCCGGCGGACGGCATGACCGATCTGGTCGGCGCAACCTTGCTGGTGGGCGTCCGCGACAACGATCTGAAGGGGCGAGATTCCATGGATCTGAGCCAGTTGCCGCTGGTTCATGGCGATCCCAGCGCGCAGCGCGAGCATTGCCTCCGCGGCGCGAATGAGCAGGAGCCCGGCGGATCGGAAGCGGCGGTCAGCGACTGTCGCGCCTTCATCCTCGAACGGGTTAACCAGGCACTCGATGGGCTCAATGCCGAAACAAGGATGCCCGATCCCACCATTAGGACCTCGCTGCCGCTCTACCTGGCGCTCCGCCATGGCGTGAATGCTTTGCTGCCAACTTACTATGTGCGCATTGGCCAAGCGATTCACGCCGTCGAGGATAGCTTTACCCATACCTATCGCACGCCTAATGGGATGCAGATCACCGTCGTGCTGGATTGGGTGGACGAGGCCAACGGGAACCTGGTCGAGGCGATCAACGGGCCACCCCACTCGAGCGAGATGGACCGCTGCGATATTGTTGATCCCAACGACGTGCGGACACAGCGGCGCGCGCTTGCGACCGCAGCAGCCACGGCAGTCTTGCGCACGACGCTCGATCCCAGCCAAACCCACGATCAGAAGATAACTGCAGTGGGGGTGATCTTGGACCAGTATCTGACTTACTCACCGGGTTGCACGTTCGACAACAACTGGTGCAACGCGCCCGAACACAAATTGGGCAATGGGTCGCTGCTCGGCTGCAGCGTGGGCGGGCTGGGAAACCGGAGTGCGGCTGCGGGATTGGCAGTCCTTCTCGGGCTGCTCGCCTTGCTGAGACGGGCCCGGCGACGCCGCCGCGCCATGGTCGGCATGACAGTCCTTTTCATCGCAAGCCTCCTGCCGAGCCATGCGTTCGCGCAGCCAGAGGCCGCCCAACCGGGCTTCGAGGCTACCGCCGCCGCCGCCGCCGCCGCCGCAGAAGAGAAGCACGCCCCGCCGCCGCCTGTGACCACGCCGGTGAAAGAGCCGGGTCCGAAAGATCCGTCCCAGATGGCCTTGGGTGCCTATCTGGGCGGCTCGGGATCATACGCCTACGCAGCGGCCGCGGCTGCGCTCGGTGCTCGCCTCCGTTTCAGCAAACATTGGACCTTCGGGCTCGACGCGGAATGGAACCCGTGGATTGCCATCAACGGCCGCACGGCCGTGCGCGCGGGCGCTTTCAATGGGTACGGAACCGTGATACTGCGGCTGCCGCTGGCCTACGAGAAATTCAACCTTCGCACCACGGCCAATCTGGGATTCTCCCGCCTGTTGATCGACCTGTACGGTGCCCCCAAGGGCAGTATGGGGATCTACGCGGGGCTTAGCCCGTTGGGACTCGAATGGAAGGTCTCCAGGCTCCTGTTCGTAATTATCAATCCACTGAACTTCGCGATGCCAGCCCCGCAGCTCAGCGGCGTTCCGCTCACCTATTCGCAGTATCGTGTCACAATCGGACTGGAGATCTACGGCGGCTGAGGTGCCCCGTGGCGTTGCACCGTACCGAGTCATTCAAATTGAGTGAATCGGTACTTCATCTTGATAGAACCAAGGGAGGATACGAATGCAGCCCGCGCTCCATCACATTAATGGAACCTGCTGTCGCATGTGGGATGCCAGCAGGCCGATGGGCTATGCGCACGCGAACTGGGGAATGAGGGACAACACATGAACACGATCGCGACTGAGGACGGCACGCAGATCTACTACAAAGATTGGGGCTCGGGGCAGCCGGTAGTCTTCAGCCACGGGTGGCCTTTGAATTCGGATAGCTGGGAGGCTCAGATGCTCTTTCTGGCTTCCCACGGCTATCGTTGCATCGCACATGATCGTCGCGGCCATGGCCGGTCCAGTCAGCCTTGGAATGGCAACGAGATGAACACCTACGCTGATGATCTCGCAACGCTGGTGGACACGCTGAACTTGAAGAACACCGTGCTGATTGGCTTCTCCGCGGGCGGCGGCGAAGTCGCCCGCTACGTCGGCCGCCACGGTACGAGGCGTCTGGCCAAGGTCGCGCTGGTGTCGGCGGTTCCGCCACTGATGCTCAAGACGGCAGCGAATCCCGGCGGCCTACCCATGGAGGTGTTCGACGGTATTCGTGCCGTGGCAATCGCCGACCGGTCCAAACTGTACCAGGATCTCGCCAGCGGGCCGTTCTTCGGCTTCAATCGGCCGGGCGCGAAGGTTTCACAGGGCCTGATTGACCGATTCTGGCTTCAGGGAATGCAAGCCAGTCACAAGAGCGCGCTCGATTGCATCAAGGCGTTTTCCGAGACCGATTTCACGGAGGATCTCAAGAGGTTCGACGTGCCCACGCTGATCCTGCATGGCGACGACGACCAGATCGTGCCGATCGGTGCCAGTGCGCTGGCGTCGAGCAAACTCGTCAAGAACGGCAGGCTGGTGGTCTATCCCGGCGCGCCCCACGGCCTGACCGACACGCACAAGGACAAGCTCAACGCGGACCTTCTGACTTTCCTCAGGGCCTAGACCCTGGCCGAGCGAGGTTATCAATGGGCGGTTGGAGCGATTTGAGACGAACGACAACAGGCATGATCCTGCTGGCTGTGCTGGTTGGACCGACAGCATGGGGTGAGACACCTGCATAAAAGGGGTCCGCTTCTCTGCCCCCTCAAACCCGCGGCCTCGACGTCATGCCGGCCGTGAAGGCTCTCTACCAGGCGAATCGCACGGGCTCACCCGCCGACGTGGACGTCGGCGGCCGCTCCGTATCCGGTACCCGATGATTGCTGAAGGCCGAATTTGGGCCCGTGGGCCTCGGGATGGGGGAACAGGTGCCCCACGGTCATCTATTTTGCAACCAGATCGTTCTTTACTTCCTTGACACCCGGTACGTGTCCGGCAACCTCTCCTGCCCTTGTGACGTACTCTGCCGAATCCACAAATCCGCTCAATTGAACGACTCCCTTGAACGTATTCACATTGATTTGAAACGTCTTCAGCGTGGCTTCCTCGAGAATTGCTGCCTTTACTTTGGTTGTGAGGACGGAGTCATCGACGTACTCGCCGGTACTTTCGCGTTTTTGCGTGGCTGCGCAACCCAAGAGGGCGGTCACGAATGCGAAACAAGTCAGGAGCCGAGCAATGCGATATCTGTCTGACATGGTGCGTTCTCCATTCTCTTTGTAGCCGATTAATTGAGATGCGGAAGCTAGCTGGTCAGTGACAATATGTGGTGGCTCACATGCAAGAAACGTGCATTTGGTCCACTTTTGCTCGTCGCGGGATCCAAACACCTCGTCCACCTCCATCCCGGCCAGCCGACCCGGAAGCGCATCGTCGAAATTGCTCGCCACCGAGGACATCCAGTCCTCCTGTTCGTGCAGCGGTAGCCAGCCTGACATAGCATTCTGAGGCACGGCCATCTCGTGGCAGAGGTCATCGCCCCGGCTCACGACTCCGGAGAAAATGCTCTCTTACAGCTTGGGAATCCGGAGAGTCTTGCTGATCATCAGGCTGCCCGAGAGCGCGAACATCAGGACCAGCGGGTGCAGGACCAGGCCCAGCTCGACGGAGCCGAAGTACAGCGCCGCCCCCAGCCGGTCCCCCCAGGCCGCCACGGCCAGCACCACGACCAAAACAACGCTGGACGGAATGGGCGTGCCCTCGAAGTACTTCACCTTGTCGTCCCCCGCGGACAGGACGTCGGCGGTCACGTTGAAACGCGCCAGCCGGCTGACCCCGCAGCCCACGAAATAGATCAGCACGGCCCAGTCCCAACCGCCGCGCATGCCAGCCGCAAAAGCCAAGGCCGCAGGCGCTACGCCGAACGCGATTACGTCAGCCAGCGAATCCAGCTCACGCCCCAGCATCGAGTGCGCGTGGCGCCAGCGTGCCACCCGGCCGTCCAGCGAATCGAACACCAGTGCCAGCGGCACCAGCGCGGCCGCCAGGGTAAAGAAGCCAATCGTGGGCGAGACCAGGTAGGTCATGGAAGCGAACACGGACGCCATTCCGCAAGCGGCATTGGCCAGGGTGAACAAGTCNNATCATGGAGAAGTGTCGTGGCTGGGCCGCAGGCTCGTTCATGGCGACAGAAGATACACCTTGGTCGTCTGGGTGGGCAACGGGCTGCGCGAGCGGGTCAACGAAGGGCGACGCTCGACAGAGGCATCAGCAGCGGCTGAGCGGGCGAAGATAGCCTAGAATGGCACCTTCACCCTTCGTATCCACAGCGGACACCCCCTCCAAGCTTCGTCCCATGCGACACAGTCTTTCGGGCAAGTTCACGATCCTTCTCTCAGCTACTTTGCTTGCGAGCTTTGGTGTGGCGTGCAGCTCGTCGAGCGGCACGGAACAAAAGGGGAATTCAGGCGTTGGCGGCGGGAAAGGCGGAGCACTCGCCAGCGGTGGAGTGAACGGCAGTGCCACGGGCGGCAGCAGTGGGGCGGGTGCAAGCAACTCAGGCGGAAACGCAACGGGCGGCAACAGCACGACGACCGGCAGCAGCGGGATAGGTGGCTACGCGTCGGGTGGTATGTCAAGTTGCGCTGGCAGCGGCGGAGGCACCATGGCAACTTGCTCGGCCCCAGCAACGACCAGCGCTGTCGACGGCGTCTGCGGATTGTCGTACGGCGTGGCCGCATCGAGTGCGCCGACAAGTGGACTGTGCGCCGCGGGGACGCCTTCCCAAGTGAGCGGCTCGGGTCCCTGGATCTGGACCTGCACCGGAGTCGAAGGAGGCGCGACCGCG
>PMKP01000445.1 GCA_003157775.1 Myxococcales bacterium
TCAACCTGGGTGGGGTTCAGGGGGAATCAGAGCGGCGTTCCCGCTTCGATGCGCATAGGTTGGTTGTGGTGTGGGCGGGGCTTGGTGGCCTCCACGCAGGCGCGCGCGAATGTGGCCCCGAGCCGTTGCCAGAGTTTTTCTTCCACGTCCTCGGGCAGGCCGCGCCGGTATCCGGTAAACGTCGCCGTGGCGAGCTTCTTGCCGGTAACGCCGCTGCGAATCACTATGGTGGCGACGGCGTGATCCGCGGGCAACTCCTTGACGTGGCCATGGACATAGGCGGCCAGTTCCATCACGGCGCCCATATCGCGGTATTGTTCGGTGGTGTCCACCGGGGGCAGCGCAGCTTCGACCTTCATTCCCCGCTCGGTGAGTGCCTTGATCACATGATCGTGCACAGAATAGGTGTCCGCCCCCTGGAAGGCGAAGACCGCGATCCTGCCCCCGGCAGCGGCCTCCTCCTGCACCTCGGCCTTGGACTTGGCCCGGGCCGCGGCACGAGTGGGCGCCCTGGGCGGGTGCTTGGCCTTGGCGCTGGCCTTGGCATGGCTCTTCGCCCGTCGGGGCGCAGCCTCGACCGCCGGGGCCGTGGCAATCACCACGGCCAAGGCAAGCAACGCCAGCACTAACCTGTGCAGCGCGAGCATCGCCGACGCGAATGGGCAGACAGGCTGTGCGACGGGCGAGGGGGGCGAGCCGCAGGCGCGAGGCAAGGACATCGAATATTTGCGAATACTACCCTGGTTCAGCCATAGATGGCAGCGAGATCCGAATCGAGGCTCACCCTGCGCCCGCGCAGAAGAACCGTACGCAAACCGCTTACGCCGCGGCGGCGTGGGTGCTGTGGTATACGAAGCCTGGTCTTGTGCTGAAACCAAGTGAACGAAACCCCTCACCAACCACGCGGCGCTTTGCCGCATGAGAGCGGTTGCGAAATATAGGCACGTGCCGTAGGCCGATGACAGTCGATGACCTAGTTGCCGGCCACGATTCACCGCCCGCCGCGTCGCTGGCCTCAGGGACAACCCTGGCTGACAGCACGAGAGGTTGCCGTGTTTTTCTGCGCCGCCACTGGGCAGTCCTGGTTCCCGCGTTCGTGTACATCTACATCTTTCCGTATCTGCCCGCCCTACGCAGCCCCAACGAACTCTGCCGCCTTCTGCAGAGCCGCGCGCTCATCGACTACCACAGCATCGAGCTCGGCAAGGAAGTGCAGGCGCATGGTTGGGTCGGTGATCTGTCGTGCGTGGCGGTGGCCCGCGGGCGCGACCACCGTGTCTCCAACCGACTTCCCTGCCCGCAAGCGCCAAACAACTCGCAATACAGCGAGCGCCACTATTATCCGTCCAAGGCTCCGCTGCTGTCGTTCGCGGCCGCCCCGGTATATGGCGTGCTGAAGCTCCTCCACGGTGATGTGTCGGAGCTGGCGCTCATGTTCTTCGCACGGCTGTGGTGCGTGATTCTGCCTTCGATTTTTCTGCTCGTGCTGGTGCGACGCTACCTTGCTACCGTGACAACGCCAGATGGTGCCGATTTGGTCACTGCCGCCTATGCCCTGGGCACGTTGGCCTTCTCCTATTCTGAGCTATTCGTCAGCCACCAAACCACTGCCGTGCTCGCCTTCTCCTGTTTCTACATTCTTTGGCGCGTGCGGCGTGGCGAGTGGTCTTCCCGGGGCTATTGCCTGGCTGGCTTGCTTGCCGGCCTGACCATGACCGCGGAGTATACCGGCGCACTAGCCGTGGTTCCGCTGGCGGGATACGGCCTGCTCACAGCCCCGGGCGGCACACGTGGCAAGCTGCGCGCTACGGCGCTGGTGGCGCTCGGCTTTCTGCCTCCGGTGCTGGCGCTAGGCGCGTACCACCAGGCGGCCTTCGGGCATCCGCTGGTCAGCGGATACCGTTTTCTCGAGCAGGTCGCCTACCAGGGTTGGCACCATGGCGGGTTTCTTGGCATCAAGCTGCCCTCGGGTGAGGCATTCATCCAGTCGTTTTTTTCACCTCTGCGCGGCCTGTTCACCATCTCTCCTTTCATGCTCCTGGCCTTGCCGGGCCTGTTCGACTGGCGGGCCCTGCGCGCACGCGATCCGGAACTGCTGCTCAGTTTGGCCACGTTTCTTGTCTACACCTGTTTCACCAGCGGCTTCACCTACGCAGCGTGGGGCTGGACGACCGGGCCGCGCCACCTGACGCCGCTGGTGCCGTTTCTTTTGCTACCCATCGCCAGGTGTCTGCATCCGCTCTTCGCCCATGCTCGTGCCGACGCTAGGCCGGTCGGTGCCTGGAGAGCGGCCGCGGCCACGGGTGTGGCCTTGACCCTAGTCAACCTGGCCATCCTCACGACGTCGATCATGACCATGCTCAACTACATCTCGGATACCTTCACCAACGCCCTTTACCAGGTGGCGCTGCCGTTCGCCTTGCGCGGGTATTTGCCTCACAACTTGCTCTCGCTCGTCGGAGTGCCCAACCCCTGGGCCGCACTGCCGGCGGTTCTGGCGGTGCTAGCCTGCGCGGTGGCCTGCTCGGTCATCCTGATCCGGAGGGTGGCCCCGGGCCGACGGCGCCTGCTGGCATCCGGCGTTGCCCTGGGCCTTGCCGCCGCCATCGTTTGCCTTCACGCATCGGTGCGCCCAAGCCCAGCCCGCATCGTGCGCGAACAGGGAGCGGTTTCCTTCATGCAGGGGGCGTACAGCCCACGTCCCGGCCATGCCTCGCCCAATCTGTTCGCGCGTTGATTCACCCATTTGACAGCGAGCTTGCAAGTTCGTAAAACTGCGACGAATCTCGTCGGAGCGCGCTGGGAGCGGCTCCTCTGCAAAAGAAAGGTAGGGACAACGCTATGACTCGGAAACTAACGGCTGTCATGTCTCTCGTCCTTGGTGGAATGCTGTTCATCGGCACCGGCTGCGAGGACCAGAAGTGCAAGGAGGATCTGCAGGCCACTCAGACGGCCGCCGATACGGCTCAGAAGAACGTGACTGCCAAGCAGAACGAACTGAACGCAGTCAGGCTCAGCCTTACTGCGGCCCAGGCGGAAGTGGCGAAGCTGAAGAAGGACTTGGAGGCAGCCAAGGCAAGCGCGGCCAAGCCGGCCGAGCCTGCGGCTCCCGCTCCAGCGGCGAAGAAGGGCAAGAAGTAGCCAGGCAGCGTGCGAACGGGCTAGCGCTGTCGGCGACGCGCTAGCATGACGATCGCGCTGAACAGACCAGCCAAGAGCCAGGGCCCGAAGGCCTTGACCGAAAGCCAGCCGCCCACCGCGCACCCGCTCGAGTCGCTCTGGTCGTTGCCGCCTGTCCCGCCTGGGCCTCCTGTGCCTGCAGTGCCGCCGGTTGCCGGGACCACTTCCTGTCCTGCTGTCCCGCCCGCCGCGGAAGCCGTGGTGCTTGTGGTCTGCCCACCTGTCAGATCTGCCGCAGGAGCCGTAGTGGACGTACTCTGTCCGGCTGTTCCGCCCGCCGCGGTCGCCCCGCCCGCCGCTGTGGCACCGCCTGCCGCTGTGGTCCCACCGGCCGCTGTGGTCCCACCGGCCGCTGTGGTTCCGCCCGCCGCTGTGGCACCGCCTGCCGCTGCGGTTCCGCCCGCTGCAGTGGTCCCGCCCGTAGCAGTGGTCCCGCCGGTCACGCTCTGCCCGCCTGTCCCGCCTTTTCCGCCAGAACCTCCCTGCGCGCTGGCCCCGCCCTGTCCGCTGGCCCCTCCTGTGCCTGCCAGCCCGCCGTCGCCGCTGACGACACAGCGGAGGCAAGCGTACTGCATGCTTGGCGGCGAGGCAGAGGCATCCCGGTTCCAGTTTGCATAGTCGAGCCTAGAGCAGGTGTCCGCGACGCAGATTCCCGAGATCCCCGCTTCGTTGCGACACGAAGCGCCTGCTGGGGCCGACTGGATGCATTCCGCGACATCCGGTGGAATCACATCGGCACGAGCCACGCTGGCGTAGGCTGCCAACCACGCCAACACTGAAACAAGCAGTGCCGCTGTTTTCATCGGTGACCTCAGCATTGAAATTCAAGGATCTCTCCCGTCTCCCCACCCTGTCAACCAAACTGCTCACCCCTCTATGCGTTAGAAGTGTCCTCGATCACAGCGCAGGCTTGCCGAGGCTCCAGTTCAATCCGCAGCTTGCGTGCCCGGCGGCACATGCGAGGTGCGATGTCCACCCCCACGGCATCCAGGCCCAGGGCATTGGCCACGGCCAAGACTGTTCCCCAACCGCAGAAGGGATCGACCACCTTGCCCGTGGTGGTCTCGGCTTTGACGAACCGGCAAGCGTCAACACAGGCGCGGACGCCCATCGACTTGGGGCCGGGGAGAAAACCACCGTCAGGCAACACGTCGATGCGCGCCCGCTTCTGCCCGCGCGCTTGCCCGCGGCCAAAGCCCAGCATGTGCGCGTAGCTGGCCCGACCAAAGCTGGAGGTGCCGGGCGGCTTGCGACAGACGATCTTGTGAAACAGGCAGCTCATACCCGAGCGTTCAGCGGCACGACTGACCAGCGCTCCCTTGTCGATCCAGAAACCGCCGTGCTGGATGTCGCTCTGGAAGAAGATGGCCACGCCCTCGTCGACTGTGCACGCCATCACCAGGGCAGCCGCGTCTTCGAACCAGCGCCCCCAGCCGTCGAGTCCCAAGCGCGGCAACTCGGACACGTCGGGCAACGAGGTGATGACGCTTGCGCCAACCAGCTTGCCCTGTGCCCGCAGCCAAATCATGGCGTCGGCGTTGTGGACCATGCGCGTGGGTGCCATGAAAAGCGGAAGCTCATCCCAGCAATCGGGGCGCGAAGCTGAACGCTGCGGCCGGCATTCCGACGCCAACCGAGCGCAGTTGCTGGGCGCGCGTGAGCACTGCCGCGCCCTCCAGGAGATTGAGAGCGATCTGCACCACGCCGCGATTCGCTTGCGCCTGCAAGAATGACCCGCGCACCCAGTCGTTGAAGGCACCCATGGCCGGGCCGCACCAGATCTGGTAGTCGAGCCGTCGGCGTGCCTCGCCCACCACCGGCCACTTGCTGGCCATGCCCAGGTACCAGCGAAATACCAGGGCCATGCGGTGCTTGGGCTCGTGCTCCGCGCGCTCCAGTTCACGTGGGTCGCGTGCTTCAAAGAAGTGACGCACCTCGGACCACACCTCGTCGCAAGTTGCGCCCAGGATTTCGCTCTCCAGGCGCTGGCGAACCTCCGCGGGCAGCATCTCCAAACTGTCATAAGAACGATAGAGATCGTACAGGCGCTGGGCGCGCACTCCGTACATGGTTCCGCGGCGCAGGACCTGTACCCTGACCCCCAGCTCGAACATGTCCGCGCAAGGGGCCATCATCACGTCGGCCAGGCCCGCTTCCGCCAGCATGCGCTTGCCATCCTCTGCCAAACCGGACTCCACTGCGGCTTGGTTCACCGAGCCGGTAACCACGTAGGCGGCGCCGAGAGAGAAGGCCGAGGCCACGGCGGCGGGCGTGCCCAAGCCGCCCGCCGCGCCCACGCGGATCGGGCGCGGGAAGCGATGCCGCTCCTGCAATCGGTCCCGCAGGGCGAGCAGCACTGGGACCAGAGCCAGAAGCGGCCGGTTGTCGGTGTGCCCGCCCGAATCGGCCTCAGCGGTGATGTCTTCGGCCACCGGGACATGGGCGGCTAGGGCGGCCTCGTCGGGGTCAAGCTTGCCTTCGCGCACGAGAGGTTCCAACAAGGCCGGAGGCGCCGGGCTCATGAATGCCTCGGCCACCTCGGGCCGCGACAGCTTGGCGAAGATGTGGTGGTGGCGCTGGATGCGGCCCTCGGGATCGCGGCGCAGGCCCTTGGCTGAGCAGCAGACGACAGCCGGGGTTAGCCCCATGAAAGCCGACACACAAATGCGCCTGACGCCGTGGGAAAGGTAGAGGTCGGCGATCAGGTTCTCCAGCTCGGGGTTGTGTGGCGAATGGATTAGGTTGGCGCCCCAGGATGGCCCGTCTTTGCCCAGCGCGGTCTCGATCTCGTCGAGAGCCGTGCCCACCTGGGACGGCGACAGCCCACCCGCGCCGAAGAAACCCACCATTCCCGCACGTGCCATGGCGATCACCATGTGCGCGGTGCTGATCCCGCGCGCCATCTCGCCCACCACGTAGGGGAAACGCAAGCCATGGGTTTCGCAGAATGAACGATCGCCGAGCCATTCGGGATAGAGCGCCGGCAGGGTGCCCAACAGTGGATACCCTGCGCCGTCGGATGCCACCTGGCCGCCAAAGGCCACGCCTAGTCGGCCGCGCGCTCCCTCGCGCACCACATGCACCGGCTCGCGCACACGCGCCACGGCCGTCGCAAGCGTGCCTGCGTCGAAAGCCGCCGGCTCCGCGCCGGGACTCCAGGTGCCCAGGTGAAGAAAGTCTGTGCTCATTGATGCCTGCATGCGACACCGGGGATAGTACCTCGGAAGAGCCGGCGGCAGTCACTTGAGCGTCGGCAAACCGAGAAAGCGCGCCTCGGATGCGGAAAGCCCTGCCGCCGCCTGGCGCCATGCATCCGGTGAGTCGGAACAAGAACGAGCCACTCGCTGGGGCCCCGCCACTGCAAAGAAGAAGGTTCTGTCAGGAATCGCGTGTATGTCATACTCAGCCAAAGAAGCCAACGGCACGCGGCGAATCGCAGAAATGCTTCGGTAGTCATTCGGCTCACGTCTTCGAAGAAGGAGATCTTCATGCAGAAGCAAAGACGGGACTTTCTCAAGATAACCGCCGCGGGCGCGGCCGGATTGGTGTTTTCAAGGGGAGATAGGGCGTTTGCGGCGTGGCCATCCACCGGAACGTTGGCGGTAAATCCCAACATCAGCAACATGCGGGTGGTGGGGTGCGTCGACACTAAGATGATGAAGAGCACTCCGGCAATGTCTTTCGCTGCAGAAAATGCCGCGGTCGATTCTGCCCGATTGCAGGCGAACATGGATGCCATGGCCATGCAACTGGCCAACCAGCCCACGGCGGACGCGGCATGGAAGGCCATTTTCAGCACCGGCAAATCATCATGGGCGGCCACCAAAGTGGCCATAAAGATAAACAGCCTCGAACCGAAGAACACGGCTCACATCGCAATTTTGCAGAAATTCTGCTCCCTTCTTGCGGGTTATGGCGTATTGCCTGCCAACATAATCATCTACGATGGGCAATCTGCCTATACCGACACCTCAAACTTCGCTTCCTATATCAGCCTGACCGACACCACCAAGATCCAGGCGGTTCTCAGCAATCTCAATTCCGCAATGGGGGGCACGGTCAGCGCTGCCATTCCGGGCGGAAGTACTGGGACTTGCACTGCAGACATTGCCAATGGAACGATCGACATACTCATCAATGTCGCGAACAACAAAGGACACGACTTGATGGGCGGGGCCACGCTGTGCATGAAGAACCACTTTGGCACCTTTGCCCCCAAGCACGACATCAACTATCTGTTCAACATCAACAAGAGCGATGCCATCCTCGGGGGAACTCCCGTGCGGCAGCAATTGTGTTTTGTCGATTCATTGTTTACCAACAAAACACAAAACGTCGGAACGCCGGAGCTCATGCCGTGCTATCTGACCATGGGCGTATTTGCTCCCGCGGTTGACTACCTGACTATCAAGAAAGTTCGCGAAGAGGCTCTGGGGTTGACCCATGTTGATGCTACCATCAACTCCTACCTCACGAGTTTCGGCTATACCACAGCCGACCCAGTGTGGGTTCTCGTGCCCCCGGCTGACAGCGGAAGCGGCGCCGACGCAGGCGCGGGCGGCAGCGGTGGAACCAGTGGGGCAGGGGGCACGGGCAGCGGAGGAACCAGCGCCGCCGGAGGCGCGCGCAGCGGCGGGACGAGTGGATCCGGGGGCGTGGCCAGCGGCGGCACTAGTGGGTCCGGAGGCGCAGGCAACGGCGGGACCAGCGCAGGCGCGGGCAGCGGCGGGACCAGCGCAGGCGCGGGCAGCGGCGGCACTAGTGGGTCCGGAGGCGCAGGCAACGGCGGGACCAGCGCAGGCGCGCGCAGCGGCGGGAGCAGTGGGTCTGGAGGCGCAGGCAGCGGAGGGACGACCGCTGCAGGCGGTGCGACCGGCAGTGGTGGCACTACCTCAGGCGGCGCGGGCGGAACCGGCGGTGCGGCGACAAGCTCTGCGTCGGCATCAGGGGGCTCGGCGACCACAGGCGGGACCGGCGCGGGAGGCGGTACGGGCGGCAGCGGCGGAAGCAAGGGCTCGACGGCTGGCGGCGGGAAACAAGAGGGCGGTTGTGATGTCGCCGGGGTCGACCGCAGGGTCACCCGCTGGGGTACGATGCTGGCGTTCGGCGCGGTGGTGGCGGAGAAACTTCGGCGCCTGGTCAGAGGCAGCGATCGGTCTTCGTGATCCGGTCGTTGGGCAAGAGTCAGCTTGCGCTCAACGGCTACTTTGCGATCATCACTTCGGTCGCCTTGATGACCGCTGCAACCGGGTCGCCGGTCTTCAGGCCGAGACGATCCACCGATGTCGCGGTGATGACCGAGACAAGATCCTGGCCGCCGATCTCCACGACGACCTCGGCCATGAGGTCCCCCTTCTTGATGCTCTTGATGGTCCCCTTGAGTTGGTTTCGCGCGCTGAGGTTCATGTTGGCTCCCGTTTGCGATTGGATTTCGACTCTAGCCGTATTCCGACCGGTGTTTGATGTTGGGTGGTAGCTGCCGGTGACTATTTCTGCGGTGGAATCTACAGCGGCCAATCAACGAGATCGGGTCTCGCCGACCTGCTGTCCTGATTCATGAGTGATGTACCCGCCCACAGTGTCGAGCTCGCGCCGGAAGGTACTGCTGCCCAACGTATCCACCAAGCGCTCGACTCTCGGATCGGTCGCCAGGGCACGAGGGATCACCAAATCGAAGCGTTCCACTGCGAGAGGAATGAATCCGAGCCCAAAGGCA
>PMKP01000383.1 GCA_003157775.1 Myxococcales bacterium
CGCTGCCCGGACGCAAAGCCCACTGAGTTGCCGCTTCCCTAGGCCGTAGGCAGTTCCAGGGGTTGCGGGATGGTCCGTTCTTTAGGCGGCCATCGCAAACGAGTTATCGTTCGCGTTTGTTTGTTGCCCGTTTTTACGAGGCCTCGGGCGCCTCGGCACGCTACCAGAGCTTCGCTTACTCCCGTCGAAACTATTTCGCCCCCTTATGATGTTTTATTGAATCATAGCGCTTGTCCTGGCGGCAGGCCACGGCCGGTTCGAGCCCGCGGCGATCGGTGCTACCCTGGGGAGCCCATGTGGACCGTGCTTGTTGCGGCAGCGCCTTCCCTGGCGCTCCTCGTCTATTTCTATCTTCGCGATCGCTATGATCGCGAGCCGATCTCCCGTCTTCTTGTCGCGTACCTCTTGGGCATGTACTCGATGCTGGCGGCACAAGGCATGGTCGCTGGCTTGGCAGACGCGGTATCCGAGGAGTGGCTGCACCTGGGCGGCGAGCCGGCGCGTCTCTTCGAGGCCTTTGTGCTCTCGGGCTTGGTCGAAGAGGTCGCCAAGTGGGTCATGCTGATGGCCGCGGTCTACTACTGGCGCGAGTTCGACGAGCCGCTCGACGGCCTCATCTACGGTGTGACCATCGCGCTTGGCTTCGCCACGTTGGAGAATTTCGTCTATCTTTCGAGTCGCGGCGTGGGCATCGCTTGGCAGCGAGCGGTGTTTGCGGTTCCGGCACACGCCCTGTTCGGCGGGGCCATGGGCTACTACGCTGGNNGTGCTTTTCCACGGCGCCTACAACTTCGCGCTCTTGCACGGCCTCAACTGGTTCATCTGGGTCACCATCACCGCGCTTTCCCTCGGTTTCTGGGTCTTCGTCCTGCGGCGAGTTCGCCGTGCCCAGAGAGCATCACCTTTTCGGCCCAAGACCATGTTGCCCTCAGACTTCCGGATGCCACCACCGGCCCGACGGGTGTAAAATGCCGAGCCATGCGGAACAACACCAAGCTGCTGGTTGCAGGACTCGGGCTGCTCGTGGTTTTTTCGGCTGTGGCGTGCTCGAAGCGCGCCGAAAACAAGGGTGCTTCTTCTGTGGCGAGCGCGCCCACTTCTGATCCGGAATTCGACAAGAAGTGGGCTGCCCTGGCTCAGGCCGGGGCAGACGTCGCGTACATCGAAGATGACCGCGGCGAGGGCCTGATGGGAAACGTGCGCCGCGCATCCCACGTGAAGGCCGAACCCCCTCCGGTCCTGGCCGGTCCCGCTGCGGTTCAGGCGGTGCCCGATCTGCCCGAACAACCTGCGGGTGAGGAGGTCCAGCGCATCATCCGGGGAAACCTGATGGCGGTGCGTGGCTGCTACATGAACATGGCGCGTACCGGTCAGGCTCGGTCAGGCAAAGCCATCGTCAGCTTCTCCATCGGCGCTGACGGCCACCCGGCGAGCTTGCGCGTGGATGCCCCGGCTTTCAGCGACACGCCGCTGCCGGGGTGCGTGACCGCGCAGATTTCACGATGGTCGTTCCCTAGGTCGCAAAAGGGAGGCGGCTCAGTCAGCTACCCATTCGTGTTTGTCGGCGGATAGACGGATAGACGACCACCACGCAGGATAGACTTCGACTCCTCCTGTCCGCCCACCAGCCTGTCGGGCACGGGAGAAGCTACTTTGCCTGCCGGTCTTCCAGGTAGAAGACCGTGATGGCGAGGCAGTGGAACGCTTCGTCGGAGGACTGGGTCACGATGGTATCGACCACCTGGCACTGCGGGTGTTCACGAATCCAGGCGGTAACCTTCTCGCCAAGGTTCTCTCGCTCTTGGGCCATCGTGGCCGAGAAAACCTTGACTCCATTAAAGCGTGCCGTCGTGTGCGTCTGACTTTGGGCCATCGTTCTTATTCTTCCTCTCCGGACTTCTCGATGCAACCACCGGTACGGACAAGGCCATCTCTGGCCTACTGCGGCCCCGGAGCGCTCCGCATCTTCCCCGTACAGTCTGCCTTTGCTTCACCCTATAACAGGCTTTTGGGGCAAGGGACAATCATTACGAACGTAAGTGGGAGAACCGGGGACGCACTGCGCTATTTGGGTTCAGCGGTCAAGGCACTGCCCGAGCGGAGCTCTTCGCAAAGGTCAAGATGGTCGAACGACAAGGCGAACGCCAGCAGGTCATCGAGGGCCGCTTGGCCTTCCTCTGCGGCCACAGCGCGTGCAACCCGCGGCAGATCGCCGCAAATCACCAGCGACAGGCGTGAGGCCATCCGATCCAGGCCCTTGGCCCAAGCGGTCAGGTTCATCGCCCCATACTTGCCCGCTAGCTGTTGGCTGACTTCCGTGATGCGTGCGCGTGCGGGTGCAGCGAGAGAGGCGATCGCATCTCTAGCGCTATCGAAGGCCTGCTCCTGCAGGCGCAACGACCCGCGGGCTGTGGCGAGCGCGGCCATGACAAAGGGGCGCAACTGGCCACCCGAGCGGACGGAGCCGGCCAGCCGTCCCGTGGTAGCGAGCGCCAGGGCGCGGCTCAACCTGAACCCGAGTTCGACCGAGTCGGAGTGTTCGAGAAGGGTTGAGTTGCAGAGAAGTGCGGGCGTTTGCAGGTGGGCCATACGTGCGCTGCCCCAGGGCACCGGGTGGCACAGCACGGGGGGAGCCTGCATTTCCAAGAGCCCGCAGACGTAGTGCAGTACCTGACGGAACGGCTCCGGCTGTTGGCTGGACGAAACCACTGCGCCGCTGTCGAGCCACCCATCCGGGCTGGTGACCGGCGGGAGAACCCCGGAATCGACCAAGAGCGCGATCAGCGATTCAACGTCTGCGAACTCGGGGGTGTAGCCAATGCGGCCAGGCCAATTGGCGGGTAGCTTGCTCGAGATCCGACTCAAGACCGTGGGCCGGCCTTGGCTGGCCAGCTTGGTAATCTCGTCGTCACCCAACCCACGCAGCACCATGGCCGCGGCCGCGATTTGCGCCGCCTCCTGTCTTCCTTGCTGGAGGAACAGGTCCACCAGCCGCTGCCCCGCGCGGCCGTCTTCGGGATGGAGCTGCCATCCCGCGGCGATCGCACGCGCCATTTCGCGCCAGCGCGTGGGATCCTCCGCGTTCATCTCAGCCGACTTTCTCAGAATGTCGATGTCATCCGGCGCGAGGCGCGCCGCCATGTCGTACGCGATGCGCGCGGAAAGCCGATCGCCCAGTTGGTTCTCGTAGAGGTTGGCCAACTCGCGCCACAAGCGTTGCCGCAATGGCTGGGCGCGCTCGCCCAGAGCGGCGACGAGTTTGCGCAGAAACCCCTCTGCGCCCTTGGGGTCGTTGAGTCGCTGATAGGCCTGCAGCAGCAGCTCGACCACGTCAGGCTGGATCGGCTGCAGCTCCAGGCTTCGCTCCAGATGCTTGCGGGCGGTCGCTGCGTCGTTCTCCGTGGCTGCCAGGCGGCCAAGCATGGCGTGCGCTTCAGCCAAGTCGGGATCGAGCGCAAGGGCGTGTTGGAGGGCGTTGCGGGCCGCGCCGGCCCAGTCGGGACCGTAAGCTGCCAACTGTGCCCAAGCCAAGTAGGCATGGTAGAGCGCCTGGTCAGGTCGGGCGCGCACTGCCGCTTCGAATTTCGGCAGGGATTCGCTGATCTTGTCAGCGTTGAAGAGACGCATGGCCTCGCCGAAGGCCAGCTCGGCGCCCAAAGGATCTGCTTCGGGCGACGAGGATGGTGCCAGGGTTCGGTCGTAGCCCTGCCGCAATAGCGGATTGGCGAGAATCCTGGCCGCGTGGTCGATGGCTGCGCGCAGAGCATCGAGCCTGGCCCGATCAGCGGCAACCAGATCGATCCCAGCCACGGCGGCGGGCGAAAACTCGGCAGACTTGGCCGCACAGGCCGCGAGAATCTCCGCAGCCGGGGCCTCGCGGGCCACGCCCAACGCTTCGTAGAGGCTCTCGCCACGGATGGTCAGGTAGGTGCGCAGCATGGCTTGTCGCAAAGCCTCGCTGGGCGAGTCACGGCCAGGTGCGCCCGCCCCATCTTCTTCGGGTTTGAGGGTGATGGCTCGCAAGCCGACGTCCAGGGCACCGGAGTCCTGCGCGTCTGCCATCCGAGGAATGCCAGCTTCTTCTTCTGGGGCCGGGGTCGCGGTCGGCGGGACCTGACTGAACAGCTCGTCGGGGGCTTCCATACGGATGGAGTCGATGCGCCTGCAGACCTCGGACCCCAACTTCTCCAACGAGAGCGAGGACTGCCAAGCGTTGGGTACGGGAGCGATTTCAGGCTTTCTGACCGGGTCGCACAACTCGGCCAGGCCGGTTTCGAGCAGGGCATCGATGGCGGCAATGACTAGCTGGGCGTCGTCCCGCAACGCAAGCGAGCCCACGCTGGTTCCGGCTGCCAGGACGCGGATGATCTCGGATCCGAAGACCGCTTCGAAGCCGGGGCGATGCAGGCCAAAACGACGTGTCAGCTTGACCTCGCGGGCGCCATTCTCGTCAAAGCGGCTGACCAGTTTCTCGGGCGTGGTGCTGCGGAACAGCCCCATAAAGATGATGCGTTCGACGTCCAGTTGGTGCTCGATGATTCGGTCGCCGAAGGTGTCGCCGGGGAAGAGACTCCAGCTTCCCTCCTCCCAGCGCAGGCAGTCGGAGATGCGCTTGCGTGCCTGAGCGGCCAGACACTGCAACACCTCGTCGGGCGAAAGCCAACCGAGTTCGATGAGCACGGCTCCCATTTTGTGGCCGCGGGCCTTGGTCTCGGCTAGCAAGTAGGCGAGCTGCCGCTCGTCGATGATGCCCTTGGAACAGAGCAGGGTTCCTAGGGCCTCCTGGCGCAGATTCGAGTCGGCGGCGACGATTTTGCCGTCCCGTACATAGATTTCCTTCCGCACCTTGCCGCGAGCCAAAGCAAGCGTGCCCGTCTGACCTCCGTCCGTCAGGTCGAAGAGCAGCTTGGGAACCCCTCGCTCGGCCAGTGAGCCGGACGGCCCTGACAAAGCTCGCGAGGGAGGAGTAGACGGGAAAAAACGCAGGGTTTCTGTCCCATCCATCGCGGCGGCTGGGTGCGGCCTGGCGGGTATCGAGGCTGGCTGCGCGGCAGTCCGCAAAAGGGGTCCGGGCGTGGGCGCCTGCGCAGGGTCGGTCGTCACGTGGAGAGTCGGCCCCGGTGTCTGCGACCGTGGTGGCGTGACGACCGGTCGCGGGGTTTTTCCCGACGGGAAGGCCCGGCCTTCAGCCACCGGCGGGGGAGGAGAGACCACTGCTGCAGTCGGGGAGTGCGCCATCGAGACCGTGGGTCGGCCCGGCACGCGCAGACAGGCCAACATCGCTTCGATGAGATCAGTCCGGGAAAACGGTTTAGGCAAGAAGGTTGCGCGGACGTCCTTCTCAAGGCTAGCGGCCAGGGAGAGATCCTTGTAGATGCCGGATATCACGATGAGCCCGACGTCCTGTCCGAAAGGGGCTTCGCGCACGGCTCGACAGAACGCGAAGCCATCCATGCCGGTCATGATGAGGTCGGTGACAACCACCTGCGGGCGATCGTTGACGAACATGGCGAGGCCT
>PMKP01000216.1 GCA_003157775.1 Myxococcales bacterium
TACGGCCAAGCGGTTCGCCTGGCCCTAGCTGGCGATGCCCAGGCCCGGCACGCCGCATCCGACGATGCAATCCAACTCGACCGCCACCTTGCCGAGTACAGAGGGCTCGCCACCACCCTGCGTGAGCAAGAGTTGGCGGCACGCTTCGCAGCCGAGTGGCGGGATGTTTTCACCCGAGGCGCGGCGCTGCTGGAGGCTGGCAGCCAGGCGAGTCCGGAAGATCTGGCGCGTTTTGCCGTCCTCCGCATGCAACTGCAGAAGTTCGTCAAGGACGAGATGCGCGTCGAGGCCGTTGATAATTTTGAAGCCCGCAAGACCGCCACGCTGCGCGACCTCAGAACCACCGGCCGCTTGCCGCTGCTGCTTCTCGTGGTCAGCGTGCTTCTCGCCTTGCTGACGAGCGGGACCGTCGCTCGTGCTGTATCAAAACAGGAGCAGACCGTAGGCGAGCAGCGCGAGTGGCTGCGTGTGACGCTTTCTAGTATCGGCGACGCTGTGATTGCGTGCGACACCGGATGCCGGATTACCTTCATCAACCCCGTCGCCGAATCGCTCACCGGCTGGAAGACGGAAGAGGCCCTCGGGCAACCAATCGCGACAATCCTCCGGCTCGTCAACGAGCAGACCCACGAGCCAGCGGCAGACATCGCGGAGCAGGTCTTGCGCGAAGGGCGAGTGGTCGCGCTGGCCAACCACACCGCCCTTTACACCCGCGATGGTCGCGAGGTTCCCATCGAGGACAGCGCGGCGCCGATCGCCGACAACCTGGG
Source organism: Myxococcales bacterium (assembly GCA_003157775.1). Taxonomy (GTDB): domain Bacteria; phylum Myxococcota_A; class Polyangia; order Fen-1088; family Fen-1088; genus Fen-1137. The sequence continues at coordinate 771 of PMKP01000216.1, forward strand.
CAACGTGACTGGCGCGGTGCTGGTCTTCCACGACGTGACACAACGGCGACGCGCGATCAACCAGTTGAAGGAGAGCGAAGCACGCCTTCGGTTGTTGTCCGGCACCGCCGGTCGTCTGCTGGCAGCCGAGAATCCCCAGACGGTGGTCAACGAGCTTTGCCAGGGGGTGATGCAACACCTGGATTGCCAGGCGTTCTTCAACTTCCTCGCCGACGAGTCCACCGGCCGGCTGCGGCTGAACGCCTGCGCCGGAATCCCCGATGAAGAGGTTCGCAAACTCGAATGGCTCGACTACGGCGTGGCGGTTTGTGGCTGCGTGGCACGCGACAAGCAGCGGATGGTAGCCGAGGATATTCTCAATTCTTCAGATCCCCGAACCAACCTGGTCAGATCCTACGGAATCCAGGCCTACTGCTGTCATCCGCTGATAGTTCAGGGGCAGCTCATCGGCACCCTGTCGTTCGGGACGAGGACGCGGCCTCACTTCAGCCCCGACGATGTGGAGACCATGCACGCAGTCGCCGACCAGGTCGCCACGGCCATGGAGCGCATGCAGGCACAAGCAGCCTTGCGTGCGGCCAACGAGCAACTGCGCGAGGCCGATCGGCGCAAGAACGAGTTTCTCGCCATGCTGTCGCACGAGCTGCGCAACCCGCTGGCGCCGATCCGAAACAGTCTCTACATCCTCGAGCGCGCCACATCGGGCAGCGATCAGGCGCGCCGTGCTCAAATGGTCATCGATCGCCAGGTCGGACACCTATCGCATCTGGTTGATGACCTTCTCGACTTGACCCGAATCTCACGGAACAAGATCCGGCTTGAGATCCAGCTACTGGACCTCAATGATCTCGTGCGCCGGACGGTCGAGGACCACCGCTTGCTCTTCGAGAAAAGCGAAATCCAAATCGAGGTCAGACTTGCTCCTGAGCGCGCCAGCGTGAACGCCGACGGGACGCGCCTGGCGCAAGTGATCGGAAACTTGCTGCAGAACGCGGCGAAGTTCACCGGCCACGGTGGGCGCGCCACGGTGTCCGTGTCGGTCGACTTGGCGAAACGGCAAGCCGTCATCCGCGTCTCGGATACTGGAGCGGGCATTCCGTCAGAGTTGATTGGTCGTCTCTTCCAGCCCTTCATGCAGGCAGACACCACCCTGGACCGGAGCAAGGGCGGGCTGGGTCTCGGACTGGCGCTGGTCAAGGGGCTCGTCGAACTCCACGGCGGCGATGTTTGCGTGCACAGCGATGGGCTGGGCAAGGGTGCTGAGTTCGTCGTGAGCCTGCCTCTTGCGGCCGAGGGCGCCGTCGCTCCCGAGATGAACCGTAGCAGCGCTGACCACCCTGGCCGACGCGTGCTCATTATCGAGGACAACATCGACGGTGCGGACAGCCTACGCGAGGTGCTTCAGCTTGATGGACACGAGGTGGCCGTGGCCTACAACGGACCCGAGGGCCTGGCCAAGGCCCGCAGCTTCCGGCCGGAGGTCGTGTTGTGCGACATTGGTCTACCCGGCATGGACGGCTACGATGTCGCGCGCGCCTTTCGTGCGAGCCAGTCTCTCAAAGGTGCGTTCCTCGTGGCGTTGAGTGGCTACGCGCTCCCCGACGATCTGCAACGCGCTCGCGAGGCCGGCTTCGAGCGCCACATCGCCAAACCGCCGAGCATCGAGCAGATCGCTGAGGTGCTCGATGATTTTGCCTCCTCAAAGGCTTGCGACGATCCGCCCAGCGAGGGACGACCGGTCCAGCCGCCTGCGAGGCTGTGAACGAAACGCTAGCACGTCCTGGATTCAGACGCGTCGACTGCACAGAAGGCGCGGAATTTGCGCGGAACCTGTCACGGCACGATGTCAGCCAGGGAATGGTGCAGCCTCGTCCGCCATGTTGTCCTCTATCTGGAAAGCTCAACGATGTTGGCCCCGGAGATGGCTGGGATCTTTTCCGGGCTCGAATCTGGACCTGGCCGCCATGCGCCAACGTCTGACCTGCCAAGCCGGCGGTTGAGGGATGGCGGTTTGCGAACCGGGCGGGGGCTAGTATTCGAATGGCTGGCCTTGCGCGAGGCAGAGTGGAAACGGGCGGCCTACGGGAGATTCGGTGGCGCTACCTTGGGCTCGGGACCGGTCAGCGCTTTGAGAAATGCCACCAAGTCCCGCCTTTCCCTGACGGTCAGATTGAGCGGCTTGACAAGCGCGTCGAGGTTCGGGTTTGCAGTGCCGCCACGGTCGAGGTAGTGGACGACGTCCGCCAAGGTCTTCGTCTTGCCGTCGTGCATGTACGGGTACGAGCGCGTGACATTGCGCAGTCCCGGGGTCTTGAACTTGCCACGGTCTGCCGGGCTCTTAGTTACCGTCTCGCGACCCACGTCGGGATGTGCGGCCTTTGCGCCAACGCCAAGGTTGTGGAAGCTCTGATCGGAAAAGAGTGGGCCGCTGTGACAGGCAGCGCACCCGCCCTTGCCGTTGAAGAGTTCCGCCCCACGCACAGCTTCCGAACCCATTGCGTTCTTGTCGCCCGCGAGATAGCGGTCGAACGGCCCTGGTCCGGAGACGATGGTGCGTTCGAAGGCGGCGATGGCCTTGGCGATGCCATCGGCGGTGACTCCGGTTCCGAACCCTGCCTGGAATCGCTTCCGGTAGCCGGGGACAGCGTCGAGCTTGCGCACGAGGTTGGGCAAAGTCTCTCCCATCTCCACCGGGTTCTGGATCGGCCCGAGCGCCTGCTCCTCGAGCGAGCCCGCGCGCCCGTCCCAGAACTGGAACTTCATGTGGCCGGAGTTCACCACGGTTCCCGAGTTGCGCTCACCGACGCGGCCGTTGATCCCTGTGTCAGTGGCGTCGTGCCCAGCCCAGCCCTGCCTGGGATCGTGGCAGCTCGCGCAGCTGATCTTCCCGTCCGCCGACAGCCGGCCGTCGAAGAAGAGACAGCGGCCAAGCGCGATCTTCTCCGCGCTCTGCGGGTTGTCTTCCGGGACCGGCATGGGTGGCAGCGGTCCTCCCACAGAAGGGCTGGCCTGCGTGTGGGCTGCAAGCGCGGCCATCGCCCCGAGACTGACAAACGTGCGGTTCATGAGTCAGTTTCTTCTCCTTGGGTGCGTGACCACTGGAAGAAAGGTAACTCCTCGGGGAGTGGGGACAAGTCATGCTGAGTCATGGGCCAGGTCCAATGTTGGCATCGTGGGTCTAGTGGCCCGGACCCCGTTCGGCGTCGTGCGTCTGGCTTTCATCGGCAGCACTCTTGCTCCCGCGGTCACCAGCAACCCTGAGGGCCTCGATCTGACGCCAGTCTTCCAGTACGTCGCTGATCAGCAAGTGGCGACCCGATCGACGAGTGGATCCGGATCCGACCTGGGTGCCTTCGAAAGATAGAGGTCCGAATACCCGGAACTGCACCTGCGGCGATGCCAACGGCTTGCTCCCGCAGACAATCACGAGTCCATGTCGTGGAGCCGTATCAGCCGGTTCGGTCCACACAAACGCCTCAGGCTAATCGTCTCCTTGGAGCGCTGCGTTCTGTCTCTTGCACCCTCGCCGCCTTGGCACTTGAGAACCTCGCTCTCCTCGGCTTCCTCTGGCACCGAGGTTTGGCTTGTGGTCGACCTAGGCTTGGCGTTAAATGCCGCTGTTCCTAGTCTTTTGCGCGAGGCAACCCTTCCAAGGGAAAGGACAAGAAAGTGGCAAGTTCGACAAGACGATTCAAGCAAGTTGCGTTGATCTGCGGGCTGGGCGCCGCGTGCATGCTGGCCGGCTGTGCCAGTAGTCCGAACCCCGGCGGCAGTACTGGTGGCACCAAGGCCAACGGCGGATCCACGGGTAGGGGTGGCGCCAGCGCCTCGGGCGGATCCAGCGCCAGCGGTGGTACGACCGGCTCGGGCGGATCCAGCGCCAGCGGTGGCGCGACCGGCTCGGGCGGATCCAGCGCCAGCGGTGGCACGACCGGCTCGGGCGGATCCAGCGCCGGTTCGGTCACGCTCTTCGACTTCGCCAACAGCGATCAAGGATGGGTTTTCAACACCTATCAGGCCACCGACAGCAGCGGCCTCGCGGCCAGTCCGTACAACCTGGTCTTCCCCGGAAATCTGTCCGCAGGAGATCTCGACGCTGGCGTCGCGCTTCCAACCATCGCCGCCGACAGCAGCGTCGGCGATCCGCCCGGCTCGCTCAAGATCGTGGTCACGTTCACCGGCTACAGTCAACAGGTGAACCCCGACTTCAACTGGGGAGCCGACGCGCTTCAAGATTGGACGAACAAGGTCGTCAGCGTTCGCGTCAAGGTCGATCCGGCGGTGCCTGCCAGCTTCAGCGGCGGAATCCAGCTCTACGCCCAGGACACCAAATATGGCGGCCAGTACCACTGGGCGGGTTCCCCGACTGACAACGATTGGCATACGTACACCCTGGACATGACCGGTGCCGCCAACGTGAACCCCGCCCAAATCATTCAATTCACGGTCCAATTGGCATCAGCCGACGCGCCCACCTCCACTGGCGATGGTGGCGTGACGCCGTTCACCCCCACCACGGTGACGGCGTACATCGACACCATCACGGTGCAGTAGCAGTATTACTTCTGGGCCGGCTTGGCCCCGGCCAACCACGCAGCCATGATTTCCACGCGGGCCGCCGGATCCAACTTCGGGAATTGGGCCAAAGCCCAGTCCGCGGCAGCAATGCGCCCCGGACCGGCAGCCAGGGCGGCGTAGGAGCTGCGCCAGATATGGCCCTCGGGGGCGGAGGCCGCGGCCAGGCGTTTCCGCGCGTCGAGTTCGCTGCTGCCCAAGAAACGCAGCTCGGCATCTTGGTTACCCACCAGGGTGCCCAGCGCCTTGCGCGCAGGCTGATCGCGGCGCACAGCCAATGCCCGCGCACCTGCGAGGCGCACCCGCCGGTCAGACTTGCTGTGGACGAGCTTGCCCAGCATTTCGGCCGAGGCCGCCCCGTTCATGGCCCCGAGTTCCTTCGCTACCGACTCGCCCAGCCGCGGGTCTTTTTCTTTGTGGAGTTGGAATAGCTGAGGGACCATCGCCTCGCCCCCGGCCCGCAGCAGGGCCGCGGCCGCGGCTCCACGCACCTCGGGCGCCGGATCATGCAGAAGACCGGTCAGGCGAAACGCCGCGCCTCGCCCCCCTCCCGGCCGCGTCCCGGCCAGCAAGGCCACGGCCCGTAGGCCCGGCGATTTGTCTTCGGCCAACCCCTGCAGAGTCTTGCGCGCGTCGGGATCATCGAGGGTGCCCAGGGCTTGCGCCGCCGCCACCCGCTGGCTTTGGGCCGCCGAGCGGTCATTGGCCACCGCCAGCACCCCTGGCAAGCACTCGCGCTCAAGCCCAAACACGAGGGCCTCCACCGCCGCGCCCCGGGCCTCGCCCTCCGGCCCTTCGAGCTTCTCCTTCACCAGCGGACAAAGAGGAATCGCCAGCCGCGCCAACCCACGCGCCGCCGTCTCCACTTCCTGGCCTTGCGCCACGGCTTGGCGAAGCATCTCAGCTCCCGCATGGTCGCCGCCCGCCGCACGTGCAGCAGCCACGGCCAGTCCCTGGTCGGATGCCGCGCGGTCGAGCCAAGCCCAAGCAAACGCCGAAAAGCTCTGCTCGCGTGCTTCGTCACCGGCTGTCTGCAAGCGCTGGATGGCGACCTGCTCACGGCCTTGCGCCACCAAACTGCGTACTGCCTGCGGCAGAGGATGCTGCACGTCCCTCACCTGCAAGCCCGAACACTGGCGATCGTCGCGCGCAAAGGTCCACAGCACGTGGACGTTGCCGTCGTCGGAAAGCACCTCCTCGGGCGCGACGCCATAGGGAGCATTGTCGCGGACTACGTCCAGCGCTGACGTGTCGAACTCGGAGGACCCTGAGGGGGTGGTCACCTCGGTGCCGAGCAAGCGGCCGCCGCGGGCTAGTACCAGCTCGACCACCACGGTGCGCGTGGCAAGGTTGACGGGATGGTCCTTGGGCAGGCGCGCGGCTGCCATCGCCAGAAAGCTGTCCGCCCAGGCCCGGTGCACCTTGGTGTGCAGGTCACTCAGGTAGGCAAGGGTTCTGCCTTCGCCTTGCACGGGCGGCTCGTCGGCTGCCTGTGCCCTGCCGGCAGCCAGAACCAGGGGTGGCACAAGCCCTGCAGCCAGCAGGAGAAACGCATGCTTGCTTGTGGTCATGGTCGTACCCATCGGTGGAACGAGGCGCAACTATACGCGCGTCAGGGGGCTGCGGTCCAACCGCCGATTCCTCCGCAATCCCGCGACAGCCGCAGGAGGTCGTGGCCGTGGCCGTGGCCGTGGCCGGAGTGGCATGGAAATGCCTGCCCGTCCGACGGGGTCTGCCCCTTCTGCCCGCGTGCCGCAGGATAAGGTCAGCCTGCGGCTCTCTTCGGCGAGCGGCCGCTGGCTAGCTCTTTCTCCCGCTTCTCCTTGTAGTCGGCGATCATGGCGTCGCGCGCCTGCTTGGGCACCTCGGCGTAGCGCTTGAACTCCATGCAGAACTCGCCCTTGCCCTGAGTGGCGGAGCGCAAGTCCGTGGCGTAACCGAACATGTCGGCCAACGGCACCTCGGCCACGGACGTGACAAAGGCTTCTTGCTT
>PMKP01000071.1:0-187 GCA_003157775.1 Myxococcales bacterium
GGGCGGGTAGAAGCAACCACCATCCAGCGTAGTCACCGCCGTATTCTGGTAGGGAGTCGGATGCGTTGACAGCGCCTCGGGCATGAACCCTATCTCAGTGAACGGGAATGCTCCCGCCCCCGTAACAGCGTCCATGATTCCATCCATTATCGTCCACGAGTAAACCGGATTGCCGGCGGCGTCCTCG
>PMKP01000071.1:221-4352 GCA_003157775.1 Myxococcales bacterium
TCCGGGGTCGTCGAGTAGTTGACCTCGTCGTAGCCGTGGTACGGCCAGACGCGCTCAAGCGGCGTCCCGACCGCCGTGGCATCCACCGACACACTGACTGTCTGTGCCTGCGCCCGGCCAAGCAAGCCAGCGCTCACCGCGGCCACCATGGCAGCGACACCATACGTCACGCGCCTTGGGATCATATTGTTGCGACCTTTCTCTTTGGGGCCAGCCTCCCGGCGAGTCCACCGCATTCCAGTCTATCGGGGAAAGTCTACACCACGGCTCGATCGATAGGAGATCGTCTGCAGTTGGCCGCGTTCTAGGCGTGCGCTATGAACCAGCCCCATACGAGTACCTCGCCATCCCGCCGCGCAAGCCACTCGACGTTGTCTGGACGTAGGGAAGTATCTACCCCTACTCCGTGCGTTTGACCTGGAACGGGATCGGCGCGCCCTGCACTTCTGACCAGTCCTCGATCACGCCCACCACCCGAGCCCCGAGTGGACCGCGGCGCAGGTAGCCGAGAAATAGGTTCAGTTTCGGCTCCGGGCCCTCGGCCAGCACCTCGACGGTGCCGTCCACTCGGTTGCGCACCCAGCCCGCAAGACCCAGGCGCCGGGCTTCGTCAAAAGTGGTGGCGCGAAAGCCAACGCCCTGGACCGAACCGCGCACCACAGCGTGCAAGCGGCGGCTCTTGGCAGGGGCGGTGTCGCTCATCGGGGACAGAAGCTACAGCGCCCCTTCCGTGACAGTGATCCCCACCAGGTTGTTGGGCACCAGCGGCAACTCGGCGAAGCGCGCCAGCACCTGACCGGCCCCCCCCTTCACCTCCACCTTGGCCAACACCACATACTCGACCGGCCCGGTGACGGGCGCGCAAGCCGTGACCGTTCCCACCACCTGCGCCCCGGTGTCATAGGTGAAGGTCACGCGATGGCTCAGCATCTCTCTCAAGCTCTGGTGATTGGCCATGGGGCGCAAATCTCCCAGGCTGGCCGCTCCCCGTCAACCCGCGGCACGCCCGATTTCGGCATAGCGCCTGCTATCGCGTGCAGAACCCGCCCGAATCCCGCGACCGGGAGTAAGATAGCGGCCGTGCCCCTCGGTTCCCGTGCAGGTTTCGCTTTTTGCGCCGCTGCCCTCCTCGGCTGCGCCGGCAATGAGCCACACCCACGCATCGACGCCGTCGACCCCGCACAAGCCTACACCGATCACAACATTTGGCTGACCCTGACCGGCGCAGACTTCGTCCCGTCGTTCCGCATCGACCCTGGGTCAGGCGCACGCGTGGCCACGATGGAGGGCTTCTCCGGCCGCATCGGTAGCGAGCCGAACTGGGAACCGCTCACCGATTTCGGTTGGATCGGCCCCACGCAGATTTCGGTCGGCCTGCCCAAAGAGGACGCCGAAGACCTGCCCCTCGTTCCCTGCGACGTGGAGATTACGGATCCACGCGGCCACTCGGCGGTGCTGCGTGGAGGCTTTCTCAACCTGGGCTCTGAGCTGGCCCCGGTTGTAACGGTCACCAGCCCGACCTTGGGCCTGCCTTACTACGTGCCGGCAGGAATCATTCACGCAATCGTGAACGCCGCGACCCCGCCACCCGGACACATGACATCGCTGACGTGGAAGTACACTGAGCCTATGGCCAGCGACGGGACGCGACGCGATCCCGTGACCGCCGCGTGTCCGTTCCTGCCAGGCGCTGCCTCCATCGACTGCGTGTTCGACGTGACCATCAGTTCGAATTTGAGCGCAGGCATGACGGTGAACCTGGATATCACTGCCGTCAACGACGCCCCGCCCGACAACAACTGGACGCTTTCGCGCAACCCCATCGCCCTTACCCCGCGTCCCACGGTGTTCTTGGTCACGCCGCAATTCGGGGGCGTGGAGGGTGGAACCAATGTGGTCATCCAAGGATCGGGCTTTGAGGCTGGCGAGGCTGGCAGTCGCGCCTATTTCGGCACCAGCCTGCTCATCCCGAATGGAGGCATCGTGGTCTCGCCCGAGATCATCAGCGGCTACGCCCCGGCTCAGAGCGCAGGCTTCGTCCTGGTCACGGTGCGGTCCCTCCTCGGGCCCGCCACCTGGGACCAGAAATTTGAATATCGACCTCGGCCGCACATCTCATTGATCACTCCCGCCGTTGGCCTGCAAGGCGAAGACACGCCCGTCCAGGTCACGGGCACCAACTTCACCAAGACGACGATCATCTACCTGGGTCAAGCCCTGGCGAATGCGGTTGCCCTGACTGGTGTAACGTCGGCCACCGACACTGAGATCGACGGCGTAGTACCTGGTGGAAGCGGACAAGTTACCGTCTGGGCCTTCGACCCCGACAACGGCTGGACCAGCCTGCCCAACGGCTTCTCCTGGATTGCCCCATGAAGCTGCTGCCCAAGTTTGCGCTCCTGTCCATCGGCGTGGCCGCCGTGCCGCTGGCCATCGCCGGCTACTCGTCGATCCGGGTCAGCCAGGCGGCCTTGCGCGAGGCCATCTATGGCCACGAAGTGTTGCTGGCGCGCCAGATTTCGGAGTACGTGAGCAGCCACCTATCCAATCTGCAGTCGACCCTGTCGGTCGAGACGCGCATCCTCGACTTGACCCGCGTGGGGGGCGCGCTGCCGACCGCGCAGGCCCTGCGCAAGTTTCTCCAGCTGGTGTACCACCAGAGCGACGATTTCAGCGTGGTGGCTCTACTCGACACCGAGGGACAGCCGGTGGTTTCGGCTGCTTTCCAGTCGGTCGCACCCAGAAACGATTCCTTCGGAACCCATGAGATCGTTTCGGCCGAGGACGTGGCCCAACTCCCCGGGCATGTTTCCGTCGAGGCGGTTCTGCGCGATGGCAGCGCGGTGGGGACGATCTTCGTGGCCGGCAGCGCGCATGTGCCGCATGTGGTGCTGGCAGTCCGCTACCAGGGAGTGGCCGACGAGGATCCCCGCATCATCGTAGCCGCTGTGTCCCTGCGCCGCATCGCCGATCATCTGGCTTCGCTTTCGTCGATCGACACCGACATCTTGCTTCTCGACCGCCAGAGCCGAACGGTGGCTTCCGGCCGGGCTCTGGGGGCGGCCCGGCCCGAACCCAAGCGCTTGCCGCAGGGCAAACCAGGCTCGCTGCCGTCCGAGTGGTTCGTGGCCGAGTACCCCAGCCACGACCACTCGGTCATCGGGGCCTACGTGCCGGCGCTCACTTTTGGCCTGGGTGTGGTAGTCGAGCGCTGGGTCGAGTCGGCGCTCCGGCCTGCGCGGCGGCTCAGCTGGACCACCATCTACTGGGTGGGTGTGGCGGCCTTCGTCGCCGCCGTCGTCGGAGCCGCGCTGGCACGCTCGCTGGCCAGTCGGGTCGGCACGCTGGTACAAGGAGCCCGCAACATCGCCCAGGGGAAGTTGGACGCCGAGATCGAGGTGGCATCCAACGACGAACTGGGTGAACTGGCCAAAGCGTTCAACTCCATGGCCAGCTCGCTCTCGGCGGCGCGCAGCGAGATCCTGCTGCGCAACGAAGAGATCCGGGGTTGGAACGTAACCCTGGAAAAGCGGGTCGATGACAAGACCACAGAACTGCGCGACGCCCAGGATCTCTTGTTGCGCTCGCGCTCGCTGGCGGCCATCGGTTCGCTGGGCGCCGGGGTCGCGCACGAAATCAACAATCCGCTGACCGGCGTGCTGGGCCTGGCGCAGATCCTGCTGGCCGATCTGCCCGAGGGCCATCCGGTCCGGCCGATGATCAAGGACATCGAGGAGCAGGCCACGCGCATCCAGGCCATCGTGGCCAATTTGTTGCGCTTCTCGCAGAAGCAGTCCGGCGAGCACTTCCGTCCCTTCGATCTTTCCGAGGTCGTTCACGACGCGCTCGAGCTGTGCGGGGCCAAGGCCCTGGCCGACGCGGGCATTGCCGTGGTCAAGCACATCCCCAGCCCCAGCCCGCTTGTCCGTGGCAGTGCCTTGCAGGTGCAAGCCGCGCTCATCCAGCTCATCCAGAACGCCAGGGCGGCCATGGACTCGGGTGGCATCCTGACCCTGGAGACCACGCGGCCCGACGACAAGCTGGTTCGACTGCGCGTGAGCGATGCCGGACACGGCGTCAAGCCCGCGCAACTGTCGCGCATCTTCGATCCCTTCTTCACCGCCAAGGCGC
>PMKP01000137.1:0-3569 GCA_003157775.1 Myxococcales bacterium
AAATGTGGCTTTCCTGGGCGGCCCTTCGGTCACTACACGCTCCCACCCTCTAAGTTGAGAGCGGTAGACCGCAGGGCGCCCCTACATGCGATCGGCCTCCTACTCCGAATCCCAGCGACCACTGGCAGAGTTGACGCGCATCACTTTTTGCGCGATGGTGCGCGCCATGATGTGCAATCGTTGGATTTCTTCGCGCAGGTCAGGTGCGTGGAATGGCGGAGTCAGCGTCGCCATCATCGCCGCCTGTGGTGTTTTTTTTGGCAGCGCCCGAGCGCGCGCGGATGGTGTCACCATTCGACCCTACCTTGTGGGGGCGCGGGCTGCCGGCATGGGCGGAGCGGCCACTGCGCTCGCCGACGACGGCGCTGGCCCGTATTACAACCCCGGGGGCATCGCGTTTGCGATGGCCTCGTCTCTGTCGTTGTCGGCGTCGGTCTACGGCCTCGTGAGCGGAGCCCAAAAGGACGGTCTCAGCCCCGGCAACGACTTCACGTACAGTGACATCAACACCTTCCCCGTGTCGACCTCCGCGGTCTTCAAGTGGGGGCCGCGCGCTGAACCTGACGGGGCGCCGGTTAACGCCTTGGCGGTGAGCGTGTTCGTTCCCGAATCCCTGGTCATCGATGACCGCAAGACCGCTGGCATGGAAACCGAGTTCCGCACCATGAGCGAGCAGACCATCTGGGCTGGCATGACCTATGCCCGGCGGTTTGGGCGCCTCGGCCTCGGGGTGAGCGGCTACGTCCTCATCGGCACCTCCACGGCGTCGGTAGACTACAACCTCATGACTTCGGCCGACTCCAGCGACTTCGCCGTCGTTAGCCAGCGCACCGACCAGACCGTCGTGGGTCTGGTCGGCGCCTTCGGCGCACGCTACGACGTGAGCGACCACCTGAAGCTGGGGCTCTCCGTGTTTACCCAGGAAGCTGCGATCTACCAGGACCGGCGCTACTTCCTCCGCGCCGCCGCCGCCGGTGAAGACCTCGTGCCTTCCGTGGCGCCCGCCAGCACGGTCAAGGACCCGAGCGGCTTGCACGCATCTCCCACCCTGCCATGGCGCATCCAGCTCGGCGGCGCGTGGGTCGATGGACCCTGGACCTTCGCCGCCGACGCGATGATTCTGCTTCCACTCGATGTGCACGACGACGCCGACCGGGCGAATGAAGGCTTGGACCAGCACATCAAGCGCAACCTGGTCGTCAACGGATCGGTCGGGGCCGAGTATTTCGTGCGCGGCAAGTTCCCGGTTCGCGCCGGTTTCTTCACCGATTTCGCGGCATCGCCCTCCCCCCATGACAACTTCGGCGACAATCCCAACACGGACAACTACACACACGTGAATCGCTATGGCGGCAGTCTCTCGATCGGCTACCGGACAGAGCACACCGCCACCGACGTCGGCACGATCATCTCATACGGCTCGGGCCAGACAATTAGGCAAGAGGCCGACGAGGGTTTTGAGGTGCAACACGTGACCAACATGACCAACCTGTTCGCCTACATTTTCCTCGCCTCGTCGTATATTTTCTAGCTAGTTCCGCCGCAAGAACTCCGTACCAAGGCGACCAACACCCAGTCTTCTGCTGGATTCGCCGAGGAATCGCCATGTGGTACGGTAGCCGAAAAATGCGAGATGGGCCATGATGCGCTTTCGTCCAGTTCACCCACGAGCCGGCGAGGCCAGTCGTGTAGCCGCCGCGATAATGGAGAAACGCATGGCTAAGTCGAGACCATTCACCTGGCTTCCACTCTTGGGCGTCTGGCTGAGCGCATGCTCGGGCACCGGGTCCTACACCATCCTGGTCCCGCCCAACCAGGCCGCCGCGCCGGTCCGTGATCTGGCGGTAGGCCGCCACGGCAAGCGCCTCGCCATGGCCAAGGCCTTGGGTGCGCAGGCCGAGCACACCGGCGAGGCATGGGAGCTTGGGGTGTGGTCGGTGGCCGAGAGCAAGTTGGAATTCGGGCGGGCTCCGGGCGAAGTGGCTTCCGCTGCCTTCTCGCCCAACGGGAACATGCTCGCCTTCGTGTCCCAGGACGGCCTGTGGTTCATCGACATGAACGGCAGGAATCTGCTTGGGGCGCTCGGCTCCGATGGTTCTGTGTCCTCTTTCCTGCACATGGGCCAGCTACGCCGGGTGCGCTTCATGGCCGCGGGCCCATCGGCGCTGGCCTGCGGCTCGGACGGCGTCGTCGCCCATCGTGCTTCAGATAGCTTGCAGAAGGTGTGGCTGGACAAGCCCGAGTGCACCGCACTGGATGTGAGCCCCGACGGCCAAGCGGTCGCCCTGGTTTTCGGCCTGCGCGACGAACGCAACCTGGCCGAGGTCCGCTACGGCGAGACCGGCGCGCTCATCAGTCAACTCAGCGGCCACCAAGATACGGTCATCGACATCTGCTTCACCGGCCGCACGCAGGTGGCCACCGCCAGCCGCGACAACACCATTCGCGTGTGGGAGGCCCACTCAGGCCAGTCGCTCCGGGTGATCCCCATTCCGCCGGTGGTCACGCATCTGGCGTGCAGCCCATCCGGCCGTGTGCTGGCTTCAGCCCATTCCAACGATCCCAACATCCACCTTTGGGATGCTGAGAGCGGCGCGCCGCTCGGCCTGGCGCATGGCCAGGGCGCTACGGTCACGGCGCTGGCCATCTCGCCCGACGGCCGTGCCCTCTACTCCGGCGCCGAGGACGGCTCGATCTTCATGTGGTCGCTGCCCAGGTAGGACCTACCGGGGATACGCGGGTCTGGCTGGCACGGCGCTTGTGCGCTCGATAGCTGTCTTGGACTCAGTCATCGCGCGCCAGACAGCATACGCCCTTTGCTTGCGGCCGTCAGGCTGCGCTGTGGGAACGGCCGCCCGCGCCAACAAACCCTTGAGCCAGCCGCGCCAGATGCCGCTACTATGGATGTCGTGTGTGCGGAGGCCCATCCCCAAACCTACGGCGATCGCTTTCGGGTTGAAGGCGAAGCAATCGAGGGCGGCATGGGCCTGGTCTATCGGGCCAAGGATCTGAAGACCGGCGAGTATGTCGCGCTAAAGGTGGTGGCCGAGCCGCAGGGCACCCAGTCCTTGCGTTTCCAGCAGGAAGCCCTGGTGCTGGCCGAGATTGCCCACCCCGCAATCGTGCGCTACCTGGCCCACGGCTCCACCGCTCGCGGCGAGCAGTACATGGTCATGGAGTGGCTGGAAGGCGAGACCCTGGATGACCGGGTAGGGCGCGGGCCGCTACGCGTGTCCGAGACCTTGCAGATCGGTCGCCGCGTGGCCGAAGCCCTGGCCGTGGCGCACAAGCATGGCGTCGTCCACCGCGACATCAAGCCGGCCAACGTCTTTCTGCCTGGCGGCGATCCCAGCCAGGCCAAGGTGCTGGACTTCGGCATCGCGCGCCGCCTTTTTGATCCGCAGCAGAACCTGCGTCTCACCAGCCCCAGCGCCGCCTTGGGCACGCCGCTTTACATGGCGCCCGAGCAAGCGCGCGGGGCCAGTACCGTTGACGGACGCGCCGACATCTTCGCCCTCGGCTGCGTGCTGTTTGAATGCCTCGCTGGCCAGCCGCCCTTTGCCGGCGAA
>PMKP01000137.1:3665-3802 GCA_003157775.1 Myxococcales bacterium
CACCGCCAGCGATCTGGCAGCGGTCCACGTGGCACGCACGCCGACCCCGTCTCTGGTCACCACGGGTGAGCAGCGAATCCTGGCAGCCATCCTGGTTTCGCGACGCCAGCCGGCAGTCGCCAGGCCAGCCGCCACGC
>PMKP01000207.1 GCA_003157775.1 Myxococcales bacterium
CTCGCCATCGACGCCACAAATCTCCTGACCGACGCTTCTGAGAACGAGCACACGGTTCAGATACGCATCACCGGCCCCATCAACCAGGCAGCCATTGACCTGTCGACCACCGACGGCCTCGACCGCAGCCAGACCCTGATGCTGCTGCTCTCTGGACGAACCACCGAGGACATTGGCACGGGAGCACGCACCATCGGCATCAACGCCCAGAGCGGAATCGACATCATGGGCCAGGCTTCGCGCGATGCCGTGTCGAACCTGGTCGGGCCCTACGTCGACGAGACCCTGCAAACTTTGACCGGCCACAAGTTTAACCTGCGTCCCACCGTGGGTGCGGACGGCTTTGAGGTGAAGGTGCTGGCGCGCGCGACCCGCGAATTGAGCCTGGAGCTGTCCTATCTGCGTGGTTTTCAGACCCAGGTACGCTACCGGGCCCAAGCTAACGCCTGGTTGCGGGACTACCTCACGGCCCGCCTGATTGGCGAGCAACTCAACTACTCGCCCCAGCAGGGCATTAACGATTCAGTGGGAAGACAGAAATTGGAGATGACCATCGACTACCCAATCCGGTTCATGGGTCTGCCATGACCGAAATCCACCGAACTACTCTCTGACATCCGTGCAAGAACCCTTGTCGAGAAAGAGCACCCACCTTGCGCTTGCAGCGGTCCTGCTGGCCACCGGTTTTGCAGCCGGGGCGCGCGCGCAGGACGCGCCCTCGGTGCAGCGGGATGCGGCTGTGACGGCCCCGGCACCACACATCGTTTCGGTCTCGCTAGAGGGCTCGATCGATCCCCCCGGACGCGTAGAAAGCCTGGTGGCCACCATCGCCCCGTTGCATGCGCCCTTTGTCGAGTCCGGCGAAGCCGATCGGGTCGGGACACCTCTAGGCACGGTTCCCCGTCTCAAGAATCTGCTCAAAGCTGTGGGCTATCAGGCTGACATTGCCGCCCAGACGGACGCCGGCGGAGTGCGCCTGCAGATTCGTTTGCGAGCCTTCGATCGCGTACGTCAGATCTTCGTTTCGGGCAACCAGCCCATCGTCCGTCAGGGCGTGCGCCAGGAAGAGATCCTCCGGCAGCTCAGTCTTCGCAACGGGCAAGCCCTGCCCCCGGCGGGAGAGCGGCGGGACACCTTTCTCGACGCGGAGGCCGTGCATGTGCGCGACTACCTGCACGCGCAGGGCTTTCAGGACGCAGAAGTACACATCGTTGAACACAGCACCAACAAGGTTCCGGCCAGGGTCAACTTGGACGTACACGTGAAGCCAGGGACGGGCTATCCCTTGGGCAAGACAAGCGTGACCGGTAGCCGCGCCATTTCCGTCGGCGATATCGCGGACAGCTTTCGCCACATGGATTGGCACTTTTGGCGCTGGCCGTGGCTGCGCCACGAACTATTTCGCCGCAACGTCTTGCGCATCGACGAGACTGCTCTCGCCCGGCGCTACGCCAAGCTCGGTTATCCCGGCGCACGTGTCACCGATGACTTTGACCCCAATTCGAGCGTGGATCACAGCGAGAAGGAGGTGCACCTGGGCATCCAGGTCAAAGAGCGCCGGCGCATCGAGCTGGCCTTCGAGGGCAATCACTCACGGTCCGCGGGTGCGCTGACGGGCGACGTCGCCGCCCTGGCGCACGGCGTGTACGACGACGTTGACGCGGCCGAGGGTGCAGAAACGCTCGAGAAGGCGTACCGCGAGCGGGGCCACATGCTGGTCAAGATTACCTGGCGGCGCGAGCGTATCGACGAGGACGCCGACCGCATCGTCTTCACCATAGATGAGGGGCCGGTTCTCAAAGTGCGCGGGGTGGAGTTCGCGGGCAACCACCAGGTATCGTCTTCCACCCTGGCGGAAGAGATTCGAACCAAAGAGTTCCCGTTTCTGGGCTTCCTCGGCTTGGGCAAGGGCGGGTTTGCGACCCCACGGCAGATCGAACTCGACGTGCAGAGCCTGGTCGACTACTACGAGAGTATCGGTCGTCCGGGAAGCAAGGTGCGTGCTGAGATTGCGCCAGCGCCGGGCGAGTGGCGGCCGGCACCCACGGGGCCCAAGGCGGTCATCCCGCACGAAGAAGAGCCGGTTTGGCGAAAGTCCAACGCGCTCTACCTGCGCTTTCTCATCGAGGAAGCCCCCCTGGTGTGGGTGGCGGACATGCGCTTCGTATCCACCGACCCCGCCCTGCCCGTGCCTCGCGACGACATGTTCTTGCGCAAGTCGCTGCGTACGGTGATAGGAGCGCCCTACCAACCAGCGGTCGTGCGCCGCGATGAAGAACGACTCAAACGCCTGATGGGGGACGAAGGCTATCGCAACGCCACCGTCGAGTCCCATCTCGATCGAGAGGGCGATCACGTCACAATCGTGTGGACCATCAAGCTGGGCTCGCAGGTGCACGTGGGCCCCGTGTTCCTGCGGGGCAATTTCCTGACCACGGAAGACACCATCATGACCTGGGCCGAGATTCGTCCGGGATCGTTACTGACCACGCGTGCCGTGGAACGGGCCCAGCGCAACCTGGCCATGATCCAGCTATTCAACAACCCGAACCCGGTCAGCTTTCCCAGCGAAAGCCCGCAGCAACCGGTGGTTCCCATGGTCATCGAAGTGGAAGAACGACATGACCATTTCGGCATCGTGACTATCGGTGGGGGCATTTCCACCGACCAGAAATCGCCCACCTCCAGTTTCCCCGTGGGCGGATACGCGGCGCTGGGCTACGAGCACCGCAACCTCTTCGGTCACGGCTGGACCTTCACCACACAGGGGGCGTATGGCTTTTCGCTGACCCGGGTCAGCGCGAGCTTCCTGGATCCGCGCTTTTTCGGCTCGCTCTTCCGCCTGGAAATCGGCGGCAGCTACCTGCGCCAGGCTACGGTGCGGCTGGGCGATCTGCGTTCAGGAGCGACCTTCATCGGATTTGCCCGCGAGATGTTTCCCGGCGTCGATGCCAACGTTCGCTACAACTTTCGCGACACCTTCCACACAGAATTTCTCGCGCGGGGCGCGGGTGCCGACGAGGATGAAAGCACGGTCAGCATCGGCACCCTGGTGGGCAGCTTCAGCACGGGCATCGAGTGGCAGCGGCTCGACAATGCCCTGGTGCCAAGCCGTGGTTTCAAGGTCGGCGTGGGCGCAGAACTGGCCTTGCCCCGCTTTTCTTTCGACTATGGGTCTGACTCATTCGTCAAGCTGAGCGGTCATTCGTTCGCGGTGGTGCCGCTGCTGTCGTGGCTCAGCCTGCGCCACAGCCTGCGCTACGATCAGGGATTCCCACTTGCGGGCGCATCGCTTCTGCCCAGGGTGGAACGCTTCTTCGCCGGCGGCGACACGACCGTGCGCGGATACGATCTGGACCGCCTGCTGACCGAAATCGTGTACGTGCCAATTGCGCCCGGGGTCTTCGCTGTCCAGTACCAGCCGGTGGGCGGCAACTTGCGAATCATTCAAAACATCGAGCTGCAGTTCCCCATCTTGCGTCCCTGGTACGGGTCGGTGTTTCTCGACAGTGGCGTAGTGGCCTTCTCATTCAATGGGCTGTCAGCCTCGGACTTTCGCCACGGCCTCGGTTTCGCACCCTTGGTCTTCAAGTTGCCGATCGGAGACCTGAGTTTGGCCTTTGCGATACCGCTCAACCCGAAACCCGGCGACAGCTCATGGCGGTTGCACTTGAATGTGGGATTGATGTTCTGAGCAAGGCATTCGGCCGAGGGAAGGACGAGACTACGACGTGGGGCGCCGCCGGCTATCTATGCCTTGCGGGTTGAACACCGGTCATCACTCGTTGCTGAAAAACCACAGCAACGGGTCCCCAGCTTGGGAGAATTCCAGGACGGGGTGATCGTCCGTCGCGACCAGAGCAGCGTCGAATAGTCTGGGAAGCTGCGCTGGCGTCCACCCGCGAGAGAAGATGGCCCATGGATCAATGGGTGGCAGAATGCCGATTCCTGCCAGGGCGTCGCGCATAGACGGCACGGCGGCCAGCCGGGCCACCTCGGCCTGCGAGGGGACCAGGGGCTCATCCGAGGCCACCACGTTGTACCCATTGTGATAGGAGGGGAACAGGCGGAGGTGACGGAACGCGCGCTGTAGGGTAGCGAGCACCACCTTGACGTCGATGCCGGAGGCGTGCTGGACCACCACGCCCCCCGCATTCAGATGGCGCTTGGCTACCTGGTAGAAGTCGGCATGGAGCAGCGACGAGCCACCAGGTAGGTGCGGGTCGGTTACGTTGATAGAGATGATGTCGTACTTCTGATCGCTGCGCGCCAGGAAGTGCCGGCCGTCATCCACGAACACCTTCACCCGAGGCTGCCGGTGGTAGGACAGGTTGTAGGGCTCGAACAGGTCGGCCGCGGCCACCATGGCCGGAAGAATCTCGACCGCATCGATGCTTTGTAGGCCGGGGTTGGCGGCCAGCGCCCCGGCGGTGATCCCGTAGCCGCTGCCCAGCACCAGAGCGGCGCGGGCCTGGGACCGCATGAACGAGGCCAGGTGCCCCTGCATTTGCTGGACGTAGGAGGTGGAAAAGTCTCCCGCCAGAAAGACCAGTTCGGTCCGGTTGTGGGTCACGCGAAGCCGCCCATCGGAAAGCCCAGCCACCTGGAACACCCCCCATTCGTCCTCGACGCGCATGACCGGGCGCTCGCCCGGACGGATAAAGCGGAGCTGCGCGGGGACGACCAGCGGCACGATGACCAGCACGGCAACCGCCGCCAGCCCGCCCACAGCGGCCACACGCCGATGCAGCGATCCGCGCGCCAGGCCCAGAAACACCGTCAGGGCAGCCAGGCTGCACAGGGCCGCCATGGTGACCGCGGAGGCGAACGACCCGACGGCCGGGATCAGCACGAAACCCGTCAGCAAGGATCCTGTCACGGAGCCCATGGTGTTCCATAGGTAGTAGCGTCCCGCTGCTTTCCCTGTGCGCGTCTCGATGGTGCGCAGGCAGGCCAGACCGGTAGGGAAAAGGCAGCCGAGTGGCAGCAGAAACAGCGCCATGAGCAGCCCCATGCCGAGCACGCGCACCAGCACCACGACGGCCGGGCTGTGCGGAAAGACTAGTACCAAATTGCCCGGACTTACGATCCACGCATTCACGAGCAAGACGGAGCTCCCAATGCCGACCGCCGCAGCCAGCAGCAGCGCAGCTAGCAGCATCGACGAGCGCTCCGCAAATCGGCGAACCAGCCAGCCCGACAGCCAGGAACCCACCGCCAGCCACACCAGCACCCAGGCCAGGAACGTGGAGAAGGCAAGGCTCCGGTTCCCGAGGGTGAAGCAGGCCAGGCGTGTCCACACCACTTCGAGCGACAGCACGGCTGCTCCGCTCAGGACCGCGCAAGACATCAGGAGGGCCTGGCTGCTCGCCGGGGCCGCTCCAGCACTAGCCGGGGCCGGATATTGGAGGTAAGCCGCCGTGGTCGCGTGGCCTTCGTGGCGCGCGGCCAGCAGGCACAGCAGGGCGGAGATTATGTTGAGACTACCAGCCACCAGTAGCGAGTTGGTCACGCCAAGAACACGGATGGTGATCCACCCGCAGGCCAGCGTGCCCAGGGCCGCACCCAGGGTGTTCACCGCGTAGACTTTGGTCATATCGATGGCGCCAGCGCCCAGCCGCCGGGACGCGGCCAGCAATGCTGGAAAGGTGGCGCCCATGAGCAGGGTCGGCAGCAGCACCAGCCCGAGCGTGATGCCAAAGGCTCGCAGCATGCCCGCCACGCCGATACTTTGCCCCAGCACCGCCGAGAGACTGTCGCGTGTGAAGTACAGGAGATAGCCCGTACCTACCGCAGCCAACGCGATGCCAATCTCGATGGCCGCGTAGATGACGAGCACCCGCCGGCTGCGGTCGATGATTGTCCCACACAGGCCCGCGCCCAGCGCGAGCCCGACCAGAAACGCGGCGAACACGGCCGCGGCCGCCTGCACCGTCGAGCCCAGCGCGATCGCCAACGAGCGCGTCCACAGCGTCTCGTACATCAGCGCGGCTGCGCCGGAGGTGGCGGTGGCCGCCAGCAAGGGTCGCAATTGTCGCGTGAGGAGCCCGCCGGCTTTGCCGGCCGCGCACCATCGCGGGAGGGTTTGGGAACCCTTTGAGGGTTCCCATGTGAATTTCGGAGGCTTCGTCATGGCGTCCCCGAGGCCGTGAACTCCTCCACCTTGGCCGCTACCGTGGCGTCTCGTTCATTGAAAACACGCATGCGCTTGAGGATTTCGGAGTGACGCAGCGCCAGGGCCCACTGGTGGCGGCCCAGCAAGGCCGCGATCACTGCACGGCGACTGTCGGCAAGCAGCGGGTCGAGTTGAATGAGGTCGGATAGGGACGCGTCGGAGATGGAGCCGTTGTCGCGCAGTTGGGCCCACGTCTCGGCCAAGCGGGTGCGCGCCGTCGGTCCCCCCACTTCGACCATATCCCTAAGTTCAGCCAGCGCTTCGTCGGTGTGGCCCAGAGCCATCAGGCGGCCGATCAAAGTCTCCCGCTCCAGGCCGATCCCTCCGTGAAGGTAGTCCAGCACCATGCGGACATACTCGTAGGGTGCCACTCCCGCGTCCGCTATGCCCAGGGCGGCGAGGCACTCGGGCAGCGCCGCGCCGCCCAGCATACGCAGGCGCGCACAGCGGACGGCCAGCTCGGCGTCGGTGAGCGGCTGGCTGCGGAAGGCCGACTTTCGGAAATCCACCCGCAGCGTCGTATAGGACTGAAAGGTGTCGTTCTCCAGACGCAGCGAACTGGACGCCATGGTGTATTCCAGCGCTGGCAGATCGAAAGTGTTCACCGGCGCGTTCCACGCCGTATCGAAGAGGTGATGTGCGGGCAGCACCAGCGAGTCGACCAGAGCCGTGACCGGCGTCAGGTTGCGCTCGGCCAGTTTGGCCCGGATGGGCTCAGGCCACTCGTTCTCGGGGATAGGCCGCACCCGGATTGGCTGTTGCGAGCAGATCACCTGACTGTAACCGGTGCGCAGGAATACGAAGATGCAATCGGCGAAGCTGTGGGTCAGCGTGGTGAAGATGATGCGCGCCCCCTCGTCGGTGGCGTGGGCGTCGAACCACATGGTGTAGATACCGTCGGGCGCCAGCCGGGTCTTCACCAGGTCGAAGAAGTCCTTGGTGTACAGCTTGCTCGACGAGAAATACAGCGGTCCGGTCACCGTGTTCATGATGACATCATAGATCTCACCCTTGCGCGCCAGCAGCGACAGGCCATCGTCAAGGACCGGCGTGACATTCTTGCGAAGGTGAAGATCGAAGTTGTGCTCCCGCCAGCGGGGCAGCAACTCCAGCATGGCCGGGTTGATCTCCACCATGGTCACGTGGCGAAAGAGCAGCGCGGCCGTGCCTGCCGACATCCCGGTGCCCACGCCCAGCACGAGGGCGCTGCCTCGCCGCGGAGCGAAGTTAGCCGGGACCAGTCCGTAGACGATCTCGGTAGGGATGGTCTGTCCGCGAAACGACATCAGGCTTCGGTGGCCGTTGATGTTCAAGCTCTCCGCGCCGTTCTTGGAAGTCACCACGCTGACCTGGCTGTCGTAGCGTCGTAGGACTTCCGTCTTTGCAAAGCCCGCTATGGTCTTGTGCAGAGCCGCCGGGGACACAAAGGACTGGTACTCCAGCGAGAAGATCCACTCGGGCCAGACCATCACCAGGATGATCATGGCCGCGCCGGCGGTGGCCAGTGCTCCCGGCCAGCGCAGCACTTTTCGCACCGGGCCCGCCAGGATCCCGCTGGCCAACAGCAACCCGGCCAGCAAGAGCACGATGCTTCGGTAAGAAAAGCTCTGGTAGACCCAGAACACCGCGGCCAGGTAGCCCACGCAGTTGCCCAGACTGGACACGAACAGGAAGTACCCGACCGCACGGCGATGGCCCCGGTGCTCCCGGATCAAGGCCGGCACCGTGCTGCCGTAGACTGCGAAAGGAACGATACCCAGAAGTACGAGGCAGAACGCCTTGCCCACGGTAGTGGGCAGGCCCAGGTCTGTGAAGAAGGCGTTCATGTGGCCCCACAGGCGCGCGATGGGGTAGAGCAGGAGAAACACCGTGGCCAGCGCCGCGCCACCCCAAACCAGCACCCGCTGGAACGACCAGCCCCACCGCTGGACAGCCCACGTTCCCACCGAGATTCCCAGCAGCGCCAGCGCCACCGAGAGCGCGAAGTTCTCGTGGTATGGGCCAAAGAAGACCTCCACGAACTTGAGAAACACCATCTGGAACACGCCGCTCAGGATGCTGGCCAGGAGCAGGGCCAGCGCCGGTCTGCGCACGGCGGCCGGTTCGAACGACTCGGCCTCCGGCGGGGGCGCCGGCGGCGAGATGCGGAAAAGCACGGCTGCACTGGCGAAGTTCACCCCCGCGATGGCGAACAGCGTGTTGCGGATGCCCAGCTTCCTCAGCAGCAGAAACTCGATGAGCAGCACGCAGAAGGTCGCCCCCAGGTTGTAGAAGCCGTAGACCTTCTCGAACCACGCGCTGGCGCCGCGGGAGCCCGAGTGGCCCCGGCACCAGGCCGCGAACAGCGGGACGCTGCACCCAACCAGGGTTGCCGGGATGATCAGAAATGCGAACACGGCCATGATGACCAGCGCAGGCTTTCCTGCGGTCTGCGGGTAGAGGCTGCGCAGCGCCTGCTGCCCAAACACGGAGAACATCGTGGCCAGTAGCGCCGCGTACAGCCCGATGAGAAGCTCGACCGTCCACAGCCAGCGGACGAAACGGCGCGCCAGCAGCGATCCCACCGCGATGCCCAGCAAAAAGGTGGCCAGGATCGCGGCTGACACGAAGAACATGTCGCCGAGGTATGTAGTCAGCAGTCGAGCATAGAGGATCTCATACGCGATCCCGCACATCCCGGAGGCAAAGGACAGCACAAGCAGCAGGTGAAGCATCGGGAGTCTATTTGTCTCTTTGATCTGCTATTCGGATCGAATGGGGCGTCCTGGCCGGGTGGTTGCCCAACCCGTGTGACGGTTGTGGACAATGTGCGGCTGGGTGAGCAAGGGACCGTGGACAAAACTGGGCGAGAGTCCTGAGCGAGGGTCGCTATCGCTGCGCCACGTACGCGATCACTCCGTGTTTTTTCTCGAAGGCCAGTTTGCCGGCGATGGCGTCTTTGGCCGTAGCGAAGTCGCCTACGCGCACGCGGTACCAGGTGCCCTTGCCCGGGATCTCGGAGACCACCAGATAGGTCTTCTCGGAGCCGAATTTCGCGGCAAACGCCTCCGCTTCGCCGCGGTCTTGGAACGAGCTAAGCTGCAAGGTGAAGTGCAGCTTGCCCTTGGCCGAATCAGTGGCCGCGGGGCCAATCGTGGGGACTGGCGCACTGGTCGACGGCGCGGGTATCGCCTCTGCCGGTTTGTTTGCAGCAGCCACAGGCGTGACTGCTGCCTTGCTCGGCGCGGGCGCGGTGGGCGCTGGTGCGGTGGGCGCGGGCTTAGGCGCGCTGGCCGGAGTGGCCGTGGCGACCAGCTTTCCGGCGGTAGCCTTGGCCTCGGTGGGCTTCGCGGGCTCAGCCAGCTTACTGTCGAGCAAAGCAGCCAATTTGTTGTTGCCGGTTTTGGTCGCAGCCTTGCTCGAGGCGACCGTGGCCGCTTGCTTTGACTCGCCGTTCTTGACGATCTCGCTTGGCTTGCTGACCTCGGCAAGTTTGCCTGACTCCCTCTTGCTTGCATCCGTCGCTTTGGGGTCGGCCAGCTTCAGTTCAGTCTTCTTCACGCCATTCTGGGCGTTCTTGTCGCCGAAGAGAGTCTGCGGGAAGGTCACAGCCGACGTCTGGGTGGGCCGGGGGCTGGTCGCGACCTTGTCGAGCAGAGCGAGCGGGTCCTCGACCTCAGGTGCGACCGCGCGGCCGCGCGATTCCAGCCGCTTGCCCACCACCACACCCAGCACGAACAGCAGACAGGCCACCAGCGCGCTGCCAAAGAACAGAAAGAAGACCTGGCGGTTGTCGAGGCGGACTTCGATCTTGTCCCGCCAGCGTTCGACGTCGCGAAGCCCTCGTTGATCCATCGTGGCACCAGAAGTGTAACCCATGCTCTTCTCCTGCAAAAAACTGAGACGCCGAGCCGAGGCGTTACGACGCCTCCTCGCCCTCCCCGCCTATGCGTTTCATGACAGCCGGCGCTGAAACCCCCAGAAGGCCCAACGCGGTCTCGAGCACCTGCCGGATGGCCTCGACCCAATGCAGGCGCGCCGCGGTCTTCTGCCAGTCCCAGGTCTCGCGCCAGTTGCCCACGCGCTGGCGCTCCTGGGGCAGAACCGAGTCACCGTGGACCTTTTGCAGCCGCGTGTAGTAGCTCTGAAATTCGCCCGCCAAGTCGCCGATAAAGGAAACCAGCCGGTGCGGCTCGCGCGCCGCGGCCGCATCGTCGACGAAGTCGGGAAAGTCGGACAACCGGCGCAGCAGCGCAATTTCTTCCGGCAGGTTCAGTCGTGCGAACAACTCGGCCGTCGGTGGCAAACGCGGGGCTTCCAGTTCAGTCGCGCGTCGCAAGAGCGAAGCGCACCGGGCATGGGCGTACTGGGCGTAGTACACGGGATTATCCATCGACTGGCGCTTGGCCAACTCAAGGTCGAACTCCAGCGGCGTGTCGTGTCGCCGCATTAAATAGAAGAAGCGCGTGGCATCGCGGCCGATCTCGTCAATGACCTCGTCGAGGGTGATGAACTCCCCTTCCCGCTTGCCCATGGCGACCGGCTTGCCGTCGCGCAGAAGGCTTACCATCTGGATGAGCAAGACCGAAAGGCGGTTCGGGTCATGCCCGAGCGCCTTCAGGGCCGCCTGCATGCGCGGCACGTGGCCGTGGTGGTCGGCGCCCCAGATGTCGCACAGCTCGTCGAAACCACGTTCGATCTTCTTGCGGTGATACGCGATGTCCGCCAGTAGGTAGGTGGGCAAGCCGTCGGACTTCTGCACCACCCGGTCCTTGTCGTCCCCCCACAGCACCGTGGTTTTCAACCACACAGCGTTGTCGCGCCGGTCGATGAAACCGGCTTGCTCGAGCGCGGCCAGGGTGCTCGAAACCTCGCCGCTGTCGTGCAGGGCTCGCTCGCTCTGCCACACGTCGAAGGTGACGTCGAACTTGACCAAAGTGTTGCGGATCATGTCCATGCAGCGGCTGATGGCGAACTGCTTAATGGGCTCCATGTCGGCCGGAGGGTCGGCACCGACAAAGCGCCCTGCCTCGTGATCGAGCAACTCAAGCCCCAGCTCCCGGATGTAGTCGCCGCGGTAGCCACCTTCGGGAAACGCCACCTCGGGCACGATCACGCCGGTCCAGTCCTCGCCCTTGGCAGCTTCCATGTAGCGGGCCCACACCGAAAGCGCCAGCATGGCGACTTGGTTGCCGGCGTCGTTGATGTAGTATTCGCGCAAGACATCGTAGCCAGCAAAGCGCAGCAGCCGGGTCAGCGAATCGCCGACCGCTGCATGCCGACCGTGAGCAAAATGCAGCGGCCCGGTCGGGTTCGCGGAAAGGTACTCAACCAGAATGCGCGGCGACTGCCTTGGCTCTCCCTGTCCCCAACGCCCGTCTGCAGCCAGGATGTCGAGGAGACGTCGCTGCCAGAACCCATCGGACAGGCGCAGATTGATGAAACCAGGGCCTGCCACCGACACCTCTGCCAGGTCCGCGCCGCCGGCAGCCCGCAGGCGTTCGACGATCATCTCGGCCAAGGCGCGCGGCTGCTTACCGGCAGACTTTGCCAGAGCCAGGGCAACGTTGGTCGCGTAGTCGCCATGCTCAGGGCGCTTGGGCCGTTCGACCGGAATGCTGTCGGGAATCGCTGGCACCAGGCCATCGCGCTTCACCTGGTCAACCGCAGCCTGGAAGAGAGCGCGAACCGTGCTTCGAACACTGGAGGTCATTTGCCTACAATGTAGGCCGAAGTCCTACAATCTGTCAACTTCAGCGAGCACTTTGGCAAGCGCTACTGAATCTGGAAAGGCGTGGTGCCGCTCGCGGCTGGGTCGAAGGTGGTCAGGGCGCTATCGCCCTTGCGGGCGTTGATGCGCACAATCTGACCGCGGCTGTTCGGCGTGAGCGCAGTGCGCCCCTGGTCCAGAACGTACACGTAGGGATAGGAGACCGGATTGTTAGGGTCCGTCATCACAGGACTTTCGGGTAGTTCGTTGGGCCCGGTGTAGATGTGGATGGGCTGGGTCAACGCGATCTCGACGGACGGGATGGCGACCGTGGCCGGGATAAAGCCACCCATGAGGTTCAGGGTTGTGGTGAGGCTGTCGCCGCCATATTGGTCGAGGTTGGTGAGGACGAAACGAAGCTGCGGATTCTGGAAGAGGGCCTTTATGGGTTTCTTGGCCGCGGCCCCGCCATCAGCAGCCCCGGTGCCGGGCGTGGAGACGACGGACGTGAACTCGTCGTAGTTGAAGTCTTGGTACAAGCACGGGTTTGGGCCGGGCGGCGTGACGGTTGAGTAGGGAGGGTTGGGTGTGGCTGGGGTTCCCTTGTTCGTGGGGTCGCTCCCGTCGGGAACCGGCGGCGTCAACTGGCCGAACAACGCCACTTCCGTGTTGGTCGCGCCAGGGGAGCCGGTGGAGGAATACTTTGTGACGTTGTCGACGGGCACGACGCCGTCAATCGTTGCGCATGAAGGGGCTGACAGTGGGATTCGATCGGCCAGCGCCGGATCGCGGTTGGGATCGAGCTGGCACTGGCCGTTGATGGCCGTCGTGGTCTTGAGATCCGGCAAGGAGCTGCCCATGACAAGAAAGCTGGTGCCGGCATTGACGTGGTAGCGATTGCTCGGCTGGGGCCAGCAGGCAAGATCGAGAGGCGGCGCCTCGACGCAGTACCTTCCTGGCCCCTGCGGCCCCAGAGAGCCGGGCAAGGTCGCGCACACGAAGCCCGGGCGGCAGTCCTGATCGCCAGCCGCATCGGTCGTCGTCCCTTCGGAGTTGCCACATGCCTTCACGCAACGCTTGAAGTTTTCGCCCGGCCACACTTGCTGCCATTGGAACCCGGGATGCGTCCCCGATGCCCGGTGGGCGGCAGTGGGCTGGCATTCCTCATCGTCGCCAGCCTCGGTCGCGGCTACGCGATTGAGCGCGGTCTTGGGCACTTCGTCCAGGTGGAACCCGAGCGTCAGCTGGGTGGGCGTGGCGGCAAGAATCTCGTAGCGCCGCCGGCTGCCCATGAAGCGGGTGCAGCCATCGACCACCGTCTGTGGGGCGCCTATGGGCAGGCACAGGCCCGTCGCGCCTCCGACCGGCTGACGGCACGAAAAACTATCCTGTGGGTTGCAGTCGGTGTCCGCGGTGCATCCGGGCAGGACGACCAGATCGCCTGTGAGCACGCCCTTGGCGCAGAAGTCAGCGCCCATGTCCTTCAGTGCACCTGCCGGCGAGTTGGCCTGAGTTGGATCCTGGAGAGTGCCAGAGCTGCGGGTCGTGCCGGGGATGGCTGCCTCCCAGGCAATGGTGAACACGCGCGACACGTAGGTCGCCTGGTATGGAAAATTGGCCCAGTAGTTCGTGGTGGTGTTGACCGAGTTTCCCACTGCGGCCGGCGTGAGATCGTTTACCACCTCCTCCAACCGTGGACCGCCTGCCGACGAGAGGACGGGCGTGGTCGGGAACAAGAGGTCGGATGTCACCGGCGTGCGCAGCGGCGGCGTGGAAGACAAAGCCAGGGTGTCAGCCGTGTATTGGTTGGTCGAGCGAATCTCGCGGAATGAGTGGGTGAGGGTTTTGTCCTCGCTCACCAGTTGGCCGTTGAGCTGCGTGGTGGGGGCAAGGTTGAGGATGTAGACAGAGTCGTTCGAGGCCAGCAGGAACGCAAACTGACCGGACAATGCCTGTGGGTTCTTGCTGATGTCAGCCGGGCTGACCTGCAGATCCACGACCGCGATGTCGCGCGGAATCGACGGCGCCGCGGTACGCGTTGCAAGCGTGGGAATGCGAATTCCAGGCCCTTGGGCCAACGGTCGTCGGGCCGCGGGGCTGACCGGAAAACATCCAGTGTTGGCGGGCAGCCCGAGCAGATCGGGTTGAACGTTGACGTCGCATTCTTGTTCGGGCTGCGCGCTGGGTGGCACGGGGAGGCTCACCACACGGACTGAACCGTCACGCGCGAATGCGTAGAGGAACCGTCCCCTGCCCTCCACGAAATTGCCCGTGAATGGATTGACTGCAAGGCGCAGGTGATCGATTCCAATTGCCCCTGGCTCAAGCGCGATGCGCCCGCCGCCGGCCGGCATGACGAAGGCTCCGTCCACGATGTCCAACGCCGTGAGAAAGTCGTCGGCGGCGCTGGCTCCCACATACACGCGGCTGCTGTCAGGAAGAAGGGCCAAGGCGCCCACTCCCAGAGGCGAAGTCGTCTGCGCGCCGGTTTCGCTCTGGCCGGCTCCGCCAGCGTCCACCGGCACGGCCGGTGCCTCCCCATCATCTGCTGTCGTCCCTGCGTCCGGGGTAGACGCGGGCGTGCAATCTGCCGGACAAGCTGGCTCGTTGCCTGCAGAAAAGACCCCGTCAGAACGAATGAAGACCGAGTCGTGGATCGTCCCGGACGGCATATCGAGCAACGCAACCAGATCACAGGATGGGAAGGTCACCAGAACCGCGGGAGCTTGCTGGCTCTGGCACAACCCGGGCGCAGTGCTGGGCAACAGGAAGACGATTTCCTTAGGAGAGGCGTTGAGCAGACGCCCGGACATGGTCTTCGGCGCCACGCGGGTCACCGAACTGCCGGTCCCGGTGGCGGGTACAGCGGGGCCGAATTGCGAAGCCAGTAGTTGCGACGGATCCACCAGCCCAAGGTCACAGGAATCCCGGTTTGCACTGGCGACCCAGCAGCCGTCCGCACTGGCAGCCAGCGACTCGGGCATAGACCCAACCGGCACCATGTTGAAGCCAAACACACCTGGATCGAGATCGATGAGTCTGCCCTTGTCGATGTCTACCGCAGCCATCTCGCCACGCGCGCTGTTGGTCACCAGCGCGAACGTGCCTAGTTGCCGCGATGACGTGCCGGCCGGCTGGATCGGGGGGTCCTTCTCGCCTGGCGGGTGGCAAAGACTCATGGGCTGGCCTGTCAGGTTTCCGGTGCCGGAATCAATAGCGAGGCACACGAAACCCATGTCGCCAGGCCGCTCGAGGTTGCGTGCGGGAATGACGGTTGGAGTGGCGCCGCATGCGCCAACAAGCAAGCCGCAGATCAGTATCGTCGGTGCCGCTCGCAATGTCATTGCGTCGTATCCGCGTGGGGGAAGCCAAGCCGCTGCACCACCATGTACCGGGTCGGGCTTCCTGGCTCAATATCAATGACCGACACATTGTTGTCCGCGTAGCTGGCCACGAACGCGACGTTGGGATCGGTGGGCGAGAACGTCAGGGCCGTGGGCCCGTTGCCAGCTTCGATGATGGCCACGACCCGAGGCGATTGCGGGTCGACTACGTAGATCTGGCCACCTTCAAAACAGGTTATGTAGAGCAGGTTCCCTCGGCCGGCGGGCGGGAACTGCATGTGGGTCGCCCCGCTGCAGACTTCGAGGATGGCGCTGGGAGTATTTGCCGGCTCTCCGTTCTGATTCGGTCGTCGGTCGAGCACCACCAGCGCAGCAGGATCCGACGAGGTGGACGACTCGGGCGTGTTGCGATGAAGAACGTAGGCCTGAGGAGTGCCGTCGGGCGAGAGGAGAAACCCCCGCACGTCGGTGCCCGACGGCAGGAAGACCGAAGACATGATTTGCTCGCCGGGGACCAGGGAAAGATCGCGCGAGTCCGGGTCGTTGACGTCGCAATGCTGCCCCGTCGCTTGGCACTGCAGCACCATCCCGGTGACGTCAGCGCTCGCGCGCGCTACCGCATAGAGCACACCGCTGGGATTACCGGGATCGTTCAGGGTGAGGGCCGTGACACCCTGGACTGCGCTGGTCGGGAACACGACCCGGGCTATGGAATTGATGACGTTGGGCGCCTGTGGGTCAACCAGGCCGCCGATGATGACGTTGGGCGTTCGTGGGTCAACCGGACGGCCGATGTCGATAGTCGAAATGCCGCCGCCCACGGTCTGGCCAGCCGCCGTGATGGTCAGATGGCCGACGTACAGAATCCCCATTTCTTGATCGAGAGCCAGGGCATGTGGTTCTTCAGGGAACACGTCGTCGGTGACGGCTGCGCCGCCGGGACGCCGGACACGCCAGTTGTCGTCGCAGAACGGGTTGGCAAGTTGCGGATCCGCATCTTGCCGTGGTCCGTTGCAGCGCATGTGCACTGAACCGTTGCTGTGGGTGACGTCGACGAACGTGATCGAGGGTTCGGCTCGAACAATCATGAAGATACGGCGCACCAACTCGCTATCGGGGTCATTGGGGTCCTCCTGATAGGTCTGGATAGACGCCCCGCCGCCAAAACTGCCAATCTGCACCGTTGCGTCAGCTCGCACATACGCCCGCTCGTTGCAGTTGAGGACATGCGGGCGGAGCAAGTCAAAACAGCAAAACTCGTCCGAAGTGCCGGCGAGGGTTTCCGCAGCCGTGTCGTCGGTGAAATGGGTCGTGCTGCACTCGGACCACGCGGACGCCACTCCGTCGGCTGCCAGTTTCGTTTGATCGCTCTTCGCCTTCTGCAAGTCAATCGCCAGCAGCGTCCCGGCATTGAAGCGGAGGTCGTTGTTCGAGTTGACCACGTAGAGCCAGTTGCCGTCGATGGGGTCAATTGCCAGCCCAGCCGGCCAAAAGATCTCGTCCATAGGCGGATCAATCCCCGTCTGGCCAAGGCCGCAACCGGCCCCGGCCAGCAGCAGGCCCGCAAACACCGAGAGCCACAAAACCGGGACGCGGCCGACGGGGGATCTCATCGGGAGATAGCCCTCGTCGGTATGTCGTGCCTGCCTGATGTCTCTATTCTCTGTGATGGGCGACGAGCCACTATTTCCTGAGCACGGCTTGGGCGGCCGCCAGGCGCGCGATGGGCAGGCGGTAGGGCGAACAGGACACGTAGTTTAGACCCAGCTCGTCGCACAGCATGACCGAGCTTGGATCGCCGCCATGCTCGCCGCAAATGCCGATCTTGATATTGGGCCGCGTCTTGCGACCAGAGGCGACCGCC
>PMKP01000010.1 GCA_003157775.1 Myxococcales bacterium
CACCAGATGGCTCCTGCACGCCACGGACGGATTGACAGGGATTGAGCGAAGACGACAGGCGAGGCTGTCTCATCCGGGAGGAATGGAGGGGCGGCTTCACTCGTTGTGCTGGCCCATCGGAAGAACACGAGGTACCCAGAGACTCCCGAAGGGTCTTCTGCTAGATTCAGGCCACATCGGCGATGCCATGGGATTCCGAGACGCACTAAAGAATGAAAATCCCCAACTGGCCAAGTACGTCAAAAAGTACGTCGTTGAGGTGGGCCGAGAGCTGGATGGGGTTCAAAGGTTTTTCTCGGAGTATACGGATCACTCTGTAAAGCATTCCGAGCGCGTCCTCGCACTGGCCGAGCGCCTTGTTGTTCGGAAGACCTCTGTCTTCGAGAAGGCTCTGCTCATTCTCTTCGCCTACTACCACGACTGGGGAATGGTGGTCTCAGACGAGGAGTACACAGACTACGCGAACTCGCTTGGAGACGATGCGGCGGTTCGGATGCTTGCTGAAAACGCGTGTGGCCGAGCGCAGGTGCAGAACCTCGATCCCAGTCGCGGTAGGCTCTTTCTCGCACTTGAGCACTTCCGCCAGGAACACGCAGTGCGGTCGGCAAGGATGATTAGACAGCGCTTCCCACAGGAGTGTTCGGGTTCGCTTTTCGACGGTGGGATCTACTTGTGGGAGACTCTTGCCACCATCTGTCAGGCACATCAGAGAGACATCGCGGAGATTCTGCGCGATCCGTCAGTGTCGTGTACCACTTTTTTGGGGCGGGGGGGNNTCACGGTCGACGCGGTTTTCCTGATCGCCGTTTCACGAATCGCAGACGCTTGTCACTTTGCAAGAGATCGAGCGCTCCCATTCCTTAGACCGAGGAACCCGTTCGAGTCCGGGAGATCCGAGGACATCTGGAGCTACTATGCAAACGTGTCGGACACTCTACCGAACTCAAAGACGCATCGGATAGAGGTCCAGGCAAAATGCAAGAACTTCTACATCCACCGAGCCATTGTCAACGATGCGCACCAGATTCAGGCCGAGCTGGTCAATGTCCATCGGCTGCTCGCGGAACAACACTGCGATCGACCGTTTGACTGGAAGTACGTGGACACATCAGCCGTCGTACCCGCCAATAGCGACTACGACTACCATGATTCCCGGTTCACGCTGAGCCACCAACATATCATCACGCTTCTGATGGGTGATCGTCTCTATCCCGGCATACTCTACGCGCTACGGGAGTGCATACAAAACGCGGTTGACGCTGTGACGGTCTATGGGGGAAAGGCGGCAACCGGCTACTCTCCCTGCATTGTGGTGGATGTAAGTCAAGCCGGCATTGTGGACATCTACGACAACGGGACCGGTATGGACAAGGAGATCGTCGATAAGCACTTCCTTTCCGTTGGAGAAAGCGCATTCTGGTACTCGGACAGGGGAATCAAAGAGTGGGGAGGGGCAAGAAGGAACACATCCCTAATCGCCGAACACGGGATTGGCACTCTCAGCTACTTCATGCTTGCCGCTCAGGTCGAGATCTTTAGTATCTACGGCCAGCCCGGCCAGCACTTGCATGTCGTGCTCGATGACTACTTAGACGGCGTCGTCTTCAAGAACACGCCCCTGTCTGAGTTCCCCCGCTTTGAAGGGGTTCAAACGACAACTCCCTGGGAACTGGGACACGGAACTCTGATCAGGATGCGCCTGAAGCAGAGTGCAGATCCAGTGGAGGTTCTGCGTTTTCTGCGCAGGCACATTCTAAGAATCTCCTGCGCACTTATCCTCCGGACACCCGAAGGGTCTTTGGCGATGCCGGCAATTTGGCACCTGCGTAGAGCGGACGACAGCCCGCTCTACGATCTTCCGGGGCAGGACCCGCCCACTTTCGAATCGGGGGGCACTCCTCCAAGTATCGCCGATGTCTTCAAGGACCTATACACACCGAGGAAGGATTTCTACGAAAACCCTCCCTCCGATAGGGCCCTCGTCGACAACGAATACGGCGTTGGAAAGACACACTACAGGGTGCGGTTGGCTGCGGACTCTGGTCCAAACGAGCAATTCCGCCTCTCTCAAAACGGGATAGTCGTTGAAGATGCGGGCAGCTTCTTTCGGGGCATCAAAGGCGACCTGCCGCTGATGCATACCTTCACCGTGGACGTGGAGGTACGGGACAGGTGCTTCCAGCTGACCGCTAACCGCACACAAATCAGCGACAACGGCCACAACAGGCAGTTGGCACAAGAGCTAATGCGGGCGTTCGTCGAAAGTTACTTCGAGCAGGTGGCCAAGATCGAGGCAGCAGTCTACTTCCCGTGCGGAGGTCATTACTATCACGGGATGGCAGACGTCCTTTCCGGAGCCGAATCGCTGCAGGTTTGTTTCCACCAGAGCCTCAGGAGATTCTTCCAGGATCAGGAGGCAAATCGCCACTGGGTAGTCGAGCACGAGCAGCAGTTCGTCAATGCCCACCTCTACTGCGTCGGGACTAGCGGGAACAGACCGATCAGCGTGAGGGAGATGGAAGAGGACAGCTCTGTGCAGGAGGTGCTGGTGCTGCAAAAGCCGTTGACCGAGAGCAGGCGAACGATCCGCAAAACCGGAGGAAGAATGAGTGCACGGCTGAGCAAATTCATGGAGGCCGTCGGATCGCACGCGAGTAGCCTGGAAACTCTTGTGTACATCCCAGGAGATCGCGACGCCTTCGTCCTTCCGCTCACGTTGTGCTTCCGCCTCAGCGTGAAATACGAGAATGAGAACTTCAGGCTCCTCAGGATCGACCGCAGTCGCGAGTTCGATCCTGGTGAATCACTGCGCCTCCTGACAAGCGAATAGGTCGACCGGACCGTCCTGTAGTCGTTTCAGGTGCCATTTTCGACTTGCACCGTCGCGCCCATACTAACCGATGGAGCAACTTCAAAGAAACGGGTCGAGTAGGGACCCCCGGCTGTTCGGGGGCTGGGTATAGGGATAGTTTGGGTGTGTAGGTGGTTTACGGAATCTCTGTTGTCGGCGGTTTTGCGGATGCGATTCGGTGAAGGCAAAATGGCGCTTAATGACTATCCACCCTACCGGGCCGCCTTCAGCAGAACAAAGTTGCGGTGATAGTCGAGGAAGGTCTTCTGCCCTGCACTGAAGCCTCCCACATTGACTGCTTGCTCTGTGTCTACGCCCATCTTCTGCAGTGAAGGGCGATGGGCGACAGGGCTGATGATCAGCCTGCCTGAATCCTCGAAGCCGATGAAGCCCCTGTCGAATAGATGG
>PMKP01000349.1 GCA_003157775.1 Myxococcales bacterium
ACGGCCGGAGCACCGGATCTAGGGTCGGCGGGCGCGGAGATTCACGGGCGGGTGAGTGGCGGACGGTGCTTTCTCGGCACCGCATGGTGGGCGTGTGTGGCCGACGCGTGGGCTTGGCTACAACCCAGCCGGGCTGTCCGATAGTCGAACGGTAGGAAACTATGGGGCCGGTTGGCCGAAACCCATAGTGGGTGTCATCTTCGCCCCCTGGGCCACGCTTCCAGGCCACCGATCACAGGATCGCCACCGCACCAAACACGCCCAGAGGCCCTTTGTTTCGGTTACGGCCCCTATCCCGGGGCAAGGTTTGTTGCGACAAGCCTCAAGCAGAATGCCAGAGCTACTCGATGACCTCGACGACAAATCTGTTCTTGCCTTCGTGCTTTGCCCGATAAAGGAGTCCATCGACTCTCTCAAGGGCGCAACGAGAATCGACTGGTTTCGCAAAGCTTGCGATGCCGATGGAAACCGTTGGAGGCTTTGGCAATCTCTCGTCAAACGCGCTGAATTCTACTTCAATTGCTCGTCTTGTGCTCTCGGCGACGATCTCGGATCGAGATTTGTCTGCATTGGGAAGTATTGCAATCGTCTCATCACCGCCTCTGCGGTACGCATCGCCGTCGTGGCTGCCCACAATGTCCCGTAGCACCGAGAAATACCTTCGAATCGCGTCGTCGCCGCGTCCGTGACCGAGGGTGTCATTCACCAGCTTGAAATGATCAAGGTCCGCCATCATAAGGCCTACCGGCGCGCCAGGCCCAGCCATGGCAAATCTTACGCGAAGGTCTCGATCAATATGCCTCCCATCAAGGAGGATTCCGGTCTGGTCAGAGATTCTTCCACGATCGAGCTCTTCACGTAGTCTGGTAGACCTCAATCGGCCAGGGTGGGTAATCCGAAGTGAATATGGAAACGTCCCACGAAGGACCTTGCCGATTGTCACCGCACTTGCAGCCCACAATTGGGCTCGCGGATCCTTTATGGACCCATCAACGTAGGTGTCTGATTCGCGGTCAGTACCGGCTGCACAGTTCTCATAGATGAGATCTATGACCATGTCTTTGAACCGGTCCGGTGGAATACCGAAGGAAGCATGCGTATCAGCCGTAACGGTCAGCGATTCCCTCTGGCTGTCGAGGACCGCCAGAAATTCCAGCTCTGCCACTCTGGGATCCGTCATCATGTTTGTCCTCATCCAGGCTGTGCGCTCGAAGTCTAGCCGAATCTCACCCGAAAGGCGGCTGCCTCGTGCCGCTAGCCGCTGTTCTCGGTGAGGCGCGCGCTCGGCGGGAAGTGCCAGACACTTGATTGGGTTTCGCGTGGATTCGAGAGGTGAAGAGGTGACAACCTTCAGACCGGGTTTCGCCAGTTCTCGATGCTGAGTCCGAAAGGCACGAGGCGCTGGTAGTGGGCCAGGTTGGCGCTTGCCAGGGTCAGGTTGTTCGCGATGGCGGTTGCAGCAATCAGAACGTCAGCAACACCAATCGTGGTTCCAGTCCGCAGAAGTGCGCCGGCTATCTCGCCGCCGATCCGCGCGGACTTGTCGTCGAACGCAAGCACCTCGGCGTTCTGCGCCCATGCGAGAAACTGCGCCGCGCGATCGATCTGCTGCGCTTGATGCCTTCCGCGCACTACTTCGAACACCGTCACCGCCGATAGGGTCAGGCGAGCGTGTTCGCCGATGTAGGCTTGCGCTCGGCGACGCACGTTCCCGTTCTAGCCACGCAGGAAGTCCGACAGGATGTCCGTATCAAGCAGGGTTCGGTTCATCGCCGCTGCGCCAAGTATCCGTCGCCCGCAAACGCTCCAGGGCGGACTGGAACGCCTGGAAGTCGGATTCGCTTTCATCCGCCCAGATCGCCGACGGTGCGGCCGCGTGCGGGGCGGTCACTTCCGATGCCATGTCGTGGACTACCTGCTCGACCACACGCAGCCGCTCCGCCCGGGGAAGAGTTCGGATTTGTTCGAGAATGCTTTGCGCCGTCAAAGCCATCGGACGACCCCTTGTCCTAGACTATAGCCCATTCCGAGCTCTCTGGCCGGGACATGCATCGATCGTTCGGCTGCGCCGCTGGCGTGCAAGCCCTGGCCGAGCGCTTTCCCGGCAAGCCCGTGTATCCCGGGCTCAACACGCAGTTCCTCGGCATCCTGGAAGAACAGGCGACCTGGACGGAGAAGTGCATTGGCTGCGGCGAGTGCATGCTGGCCGAGTTCGGCGGCGTGTGCCCGGTCACCCGCTGTGCCAAGCGCATGCTCAATGGTCCTTGTGGCGGATCCACCAGCGAGCACTGCGAAGTAGCAGCGGACAAGCCCTGCGCCTGGCAGCTCATCTTCAGGCGCCTACAGTCAATTGGCCAGCTAGATCGCCTGGAAAAGATCCATCCGCCGAAAGACTGGAGCAAGGCCTGTAAACATGGCCATCGAGGTGAAGTCTGATTCGAACCGCTGCGCCCATGAAGGCGATACGATGCCGTGATGCCATGATGTCAAGGCACCGAGTTCAGGTCTTATGGATGCACTTTGCCTCCCGCTGCGCTAGAACAGCAAGCACCGATCCTGCCGGTGAAATACACAAGAGGAGGTAGTCGATAATGAAAACTGCTATCAGGTCATTGGTTCCGCTTCTCGCATTCTCGGTTGTTCTTGCGGCTTGCGGAGGAGGGGGTGGCGGCGGCGCGGGCAGTGGCAGTGGCGGTGGTGGTGGCGGCGGTGGTGCCGGCGGCGGACAAGGCGATGGCTTTGCCGTGACCTACGATGGCAACGGCGCGACCGTCGGCAACGTCCCGGTTGACTCGAACAACTACGCGGCGGGGCAGACCGTCACGGTGCTCGGAAACACAGGCAACCTCGCATACACCGGGTATTCCTTCGTGGGATGGCAGAGCAAGGCTGACGGATCCGGCACGACCTATGCGCCAGGGCAGACTTTCTTGATGGGCACGGCAAATGTCACCCTGTATGCCCTATGGAGCGCGGGCTATGCCTACACGACGAATCAAATGGGCCAGAACATCTCGCAGTACACGATCGGCCCGAATGGGGCGCTTACCCCAATGACCCCGGCCACGGTCCCGGCGGGCAGCGAACCTGTGTCAATCGCGATCGCTCCCTCGGCCAAGTACGCCTACGTGGGGAACAACCAAGATGGCACCGTATCCCAGTATACAATCGGCGCGAATGGGGCGCTTACACCAATGAGCCCGGCCACGGTTGCGACAGGGCCAGGGACCCCGTGGCCGAGCTCCGTTGCGGTCGATCCCTCGGGCACATACGCCTACGTGGTTAACTCGCTAGCTCCCAGCTATGGCAACGTAATGTCGTACACGATCGGCCCGAATGGGGCGCTTTCATCCCTGTCCGGGCCGTACCCGGTGGGGAATGAAATGCTCTCCTCTATTGCGGTCCACCCCTCGGGCAAATACGCGTACGTGACGTCTGTTCGAAATGACTACATAGTCTATCAGTACACGATCGGCGCGAATGGGGCGCTCACCCCGATGACCCCAGCCTCGGTCCCGGCGGGCTCGGGCCCCCGACAGATTACGCTGCACCCCTCGGGCAGTTACGCCTACGTGGCGTGCTACGATCTCGGAACCATCTCTCAGTACACGATCGACCCGAATAGCGGGGGACTCACGCCGATGGCTCCAATCACGGCGGGGCTGCAACCCTTCACCATCACGGTCCATCCCNNGAACGGCAACAACGTCTCTCAGTTCACCGTCGACCCGAATAGTGGGGCGCTCACACCCATGTCCACGGCCACGGTCGTGGCGGGTTTGTCACCCGTAGCCCTCGCCGTCGATCCCTCGGGCAAGTACGCCTACGTGACGAATGGGGGACAAGGCAATATCTCCCAATACACCGTCGGTATCGATGGGGCACTCACCGCCATGCCCAACACGGTCGCGGCGGGGTCGGGCCCCTGGTCCATCATCACCCTAGGAGAATAGCGTCGATGCCATAGCTCCGCCACGAGGGTGCGCTTCTGGCCGGGGCGGCGCGGGGGGCGATAGAATGGCCGCCCGGGAACGGACCATGCGCTCTTCGCAGCTTCTCTCCTCCGCACTTCTAGAGCCCGAGCGACCGGGACAAGCCCGTTTGGCCCGAAGTCCACTCGGCGGGCGCGAGCCGCATCAGCGATGCCGAGATGGCGCGCATCAACATCGCGTCGTCAGCTGCCCTCGCAGAGTGGATCGATCTGTACCGTGCTGACCCCGGGGACTACATGCAACTCAGATCGGCATTATTGCGGCGAACAGCTGTCACCACCTTTCGCCGGGCTTGATCGCGGGCGAGGTAACCGGAGACGGCGTAACTGGCGGCAATGCCTTGGGCAGAGCCGAAGGCGACCGCGCAGGGACTGCGGCATTCTTCTTTCCGCCCTTCTTGTCGCCTCGCTTGCCCTTCGGAGTGACAGGCCAAGACTCTTCTGCAGCCACCACCGGCGCATGGACTGCAGATGGCGGGGGTCCAGCATCAGGTGGCCCTGCAGTCGCAAGCGAGGGTGGCGCAGGGGGAAGAACGGGTACTGCAACGGGCGTAACTGTCGGGGCTGTCGGCACTGCGCTCGGCGACGCTG
Organism: Myxococcales bacterium; assembly: GCA_003157775.1. GTDB lineage: Bacteria > Myxococcota_A > Polyangia > Fen-1088 > Fen-1088 > Fen-1137. The sequence continues at coordinate 4,583 of PMKP01000349.1, forward strand.
GGCTCTGTGGGCCTTTGTGTAGCGCGGCTGCGTAAACCGCAAGTGCGGCGGCCACCAGCACACCACCGGCTAGGACGGCCCGGCGTGCTCCGAGCAGGCGACGCGGCGTCTGTTCCATGTCGGCAGCCATGACCTGGCCCGCCGTCGAGGTCAGGGTGGTGCCGGAAGCCTTTGCCCACGATACGTCCCGGGGACTGCCGGTCGGAGCGGCCGCAGACGCGGCCGTCTCCTGCTCGAGCACTCGAGTGGGGACCTGCAGGGTCGCTGCACTGGCCGAGCCGGGTGCAGCAGAACGCGATGTCGTGCCAGGGGCTTCAGCCACAGCGAGCGGCGCCAGCCCTTTTGTGTCTACCCGGGCGGCAGATTGGTTTGCCGCGGGTCGCAGAGCCTCTTGAAAGTCGGCCATCGACGCAAAACGATCGTTCGCGTCCTTGGCGAGTGCGCGCAGGATGGCCGCTTCAAGGGCTTCAGGGATGTCGGCGTTCATCGTGCGCGGCGGTACGGGCGGACGGCTGAGGTGAATCATGAGCATGTCGCCCAATCCCTCGCTGACAAACGGCGGCGAGCCGCACACCATCTCGTAGAGGATAATGCCGAGCGTATAGATGTCGGTGCGATGATCGATCTGCTCGGCAAAGCCGCGACACTGCTCGGGCGACATGTATTGCGGCGTCCCCATGATGGCCCCGGGTCGCGTCTTGACTGACCCGGCGGAGAGCTCACCCCGTAGCTTCGCGATACCGAAGTCCAGCACTTTCACCCGCAGGCCCACGAGTGACATTGAGGGATCGAGCACCAGGAACAGGTTATCGGGCTTCAGATCGCGATGAATGATGTCGCGCGCGTGCGCCGCGGAGAGCGCGGATGCGGTCTGGCACGCGATCTCGATCGCTTCGCGGATCGGCAGAGGACGGCTGCGCTGCAAGCGCTGGGAGAGCGATTCGCCCTGGAGAAACTCCATCATGAGGTAGGGCGTGAGGCCGTCGGGCAGGATGCCCACGTCGATGATGTCGATGATATTGGGGTGTCCTATGGCGGTGGTGGCGCGAGCCTCGTTCATGAAGCGGGTCACCAGCATTTGATCCTGCGCCAACTGGGGATGCAGCAGTTTCACGGCGGCCCTGCGCCCGGTGAACGTGTGGCGGGCAAGGTAAACGGTGCCCATGCCACCTTGGCCGAGAACGGAAACCAACTCGTAGTTGTTGAGGCGCAGACCGATCACGATGCTCTCTCCCCCGGGGGAGCTGATTTGACGTTGTTCCCGCACACGCGTCAAGTTGCTTTCGCCACCGCGACACGCGACCGCGTCCGTGGTTGACACGTGGCGACTGCCCCGCCAATATCTGTGGCGGGGTGGACTATGCATACTCACTATGCCGCTAGGACGAGGGCAGCTTGGCTGCGGCGCTGCCTACACGGGCTGCTGGGGGCAGCACCTGCCTGTGTGTTCCTGCAGGCCATCGCTCCGGCACATGCGCAACAGGTAGATCCGAGAGAGATTCAATCGCGCAGCGATTGCCTGGCGGGCCGCTTTCAAGCCGGAGCGGATCTGTTGGCCCGGATGTTCGCCGAGACCGGGAACGCGAACTACATCTATAACCAGGGCCGGTGTTACGAACAGAACGGCAAGTTTGACGAGGCCATCCTGCGCTTCCGTGAGTTCTTACGTACAGCCAAGGGCTTGTCGGCTGAAGAAAAGGCCGAGGTGGATGGCCACATCACGGAGTGCCAGGCCGAGTTGGACAAACGCCTGGCGCCCCCGCCGCCGCTTCCGCCACCAGCCTCGCCACCACCCCCTAGTCCGGCAACGGGCGGCGATGTCGCGACCACGCAGAGCCGCGCGTCCACGGACGGAAGAGGGCTACGCATCGCTGGAATCGTGAGTGGCTCCGTGGGAGCCGCGGCCCTGGTCATCGGCGCGATTTTTGGCATCAGTGCGCGGAGCATAGCCAACGACGTAGCGGCTGACGACGCCCAGCACAGATACGATCGAAGCAAAGACGAACGAGGCAAGCTGTTCTCGAATCTACAGTGGGTGGGCTATGGAGTGGGCGTCGCTGGGATCGCGGCCGGCGGGGTGCTCTACTACCTCGGGAACCGGGCGGATCACGCACCAGCTTCCGGTTCCGTCAGCTTCCTGCCTGTGCTATCGCCGGGCGGAAGCGGCGCCGTCTTGCAGGGGAGGTTCTAGGTCATGCACCGTGGAACTGCCTTTCTGTCCGCGTCGGCACTGTTGCTGACTGGGTTAGCTGCCTGCACGTACAACCCCAGCGTCCATCCCGATACACTAAAATGCCAGAACGACAATGGCTGCCCGTCGGGGTACCGCTGCGTGGTAGGCGCCTGCTGCAACAAGCCCACTGAAGCCGCGTGCCTCGGGCCAGCTGATGCGACAAACCCTTCGATGGACGTTGAGCCCACGGACGCGCCAGGAGATAGCATAGCCAGCGGTGATGCCAGTAGCTGGCAAGACATGAGCAGCGCAAGCGAGGTTTCTGCCGAAAGGAGAGCACCCGACGTCAACACCGCTGATGGTGTGGAGATGCAAGCGCCTGATTCCAACTCCCCAGGCTTCGATGCGGCCACTGACCTAGCCGGCGATCAATCGGGCACTGGCGGTATAGGGGACGCGGGCGACAACGACGCGCCGGTGGCAACAGGCGGCGGGGATGCCAGCGACGCGCCGACCACCAAAGGCGGTGCGGATGCCAACGATGCGCCGGTTGCCACAGGGGGCACGGGCACAGGCGGAACCGCCGGGGCTATCGGCACGGGAGGTACGACCGGTACTGGGGGCACGACCGGCACCGGAGGCACTACGGGTGCCGGGGGCACTACCGGCACCGGGGGCACGACCACTGTCGGGGGGACCACCGCCACCGGCGGTACAAGCCCGGCCCCCGCGATCATCAGTTTCACTGCCTCGTCCGCAACGATTTCGGCAGGTCAAGGCACCACACTTAGCTGGACTGTGACTGGCGCGACGACCCTATACATCGACCAAGGCATTGGCTCGGTCTTGGGCAATAGTTCCCAGATCGTCGCGCCCAGCCAGACTACGACCTACACCCTGACGTTGAACGGCTCGGTGTCGGCGCAGGTGACGGTCACGGTGGTGCCTGCGCCATCGATCACGAGCTTCGACGCCAGCCCGACGATGATCAGCGTTGGCGGCAGCGCAACCTTGACAGCGGTGTTCTCCGGCGGGACTGGAACAGTAGATCACGGCATTGGCAGCCTGACCAGCGCCGTCGGGAAAGGCAGCGGTGCTATCGCTGCAACCACGACCTATACCCTGACTGTGACCAATGTGGCTGGGGATTCCACAACCGCTCAGGTGACCGTGACGGTGGTGCCTCCGCCATCGATCGCGAGCTTTGTCGCCAGCCCAACCGTGATCTCGATTGGTGGCAGCGCGACCCTGACAGGGGAGTTCTCGGGAGGGACAGGGATAGTGGATCAGGGCATTGGTGACGTGACCAGCGGGAGCGGGACGAGTACCGGCGCTCTCGCTGCAACCACGACCTACACCCTGACCGTGACCAACTCGGTCGGGGATTCAACCGCAGCGCAGGTGACGGTCACGGTGGTGCCTCTGCCATCGATCACGAGCTTTGGCGCCAACCCAACCGCAGTCAACCTGGGTGGCAGCGCGACCCTGACCGCGGTGTTCTCCGGCGGGATAGGGAGCGTGGACCAAGGTGTTGATACCGTAACCAGTGGCAGCGGAAAGAGCACAGGCACCGTCGCTGCAAATACGACCTACACCTTGACGGTGACCAGCCCAGCAGGGGATTCGACAACAGCCCAGGTGATCGTGGTGGGTGGTATTTCCACCCCAACCGGCAGCATGACCGTGGCGAGAAGTGAGCACACGGCGACATCGTTTACCAACGACGGGAAGGTGCTCATCACGGGCGGGAGCAACGGCACCGACTATCTCTCCAGCGCGGAGATCTACGACCCAGCGGGTGCGACATTCACGGCTACTACGGGTAGCATGGCCATGACGAGATACCTCCACACGGCGACTTTGTTGTCCAGCGGGATGGTGCTGATCGTCGGTGGCACGTTCAGCCCCCCCGGAAGGATCTTGGAGCTATACGATAACGGCACCGGCACATTCACGGCCAGCGGCAGCGTGACATTCATCAGGATAGCTCACACGGCGACATTGTTGGCGGGTGGGATGGTGCTCATCGCCGGCGGAGCCGCTGGGGGGTCGGCAGCGTCAAGCGCGCGGCTATACGATGCAACCGCCGCCACATTCACAGCAACCGGCAGCATGACCTCTCCCAGAGCTTATCACACGGCAATATTGTTGCCCAGCGGGAAGGTGCTGCTCGCGGGTGGAGAGGGCAATACTGTTCCCAATCCGACTCTCGCGAGTGCTGATCTGTACGACCCAAGCGCCGGGACATGCACGGCCACCGGCAGTATGACTGTGGCGAGAGCGTACCACACGGCGACGTTGTTAAACAATGGCAAGGTGCTCGTTGCCGGCGGAAGTGCGAGCCAGGTTGGGACTCTCGCGAGTGCTGATCTGTACGACCCAGGCGCGGGGATATTCACAGCCACCGGCAGCATGACTGTGGCGAGGAGCCAGCACACGGCGACATTGTTGTCCAACGGGAAGGTTCTTATCGCCGGAGGCGGCGTTGCGAGCACGGAGCTATACGACCCAAGCACCGGGACATTCACGGCCACCGGCAACATGACCGAGGTGAGGAGCCAGCACACGGCGAACTTGTTGCCGAGCGGGATGGTCCTCATAGCCGGCGGATCAAGTGACATGAGCGCGGAGCTGTTCAAGTAGCCTGGGCTGCCTCCCGTCGACTGACTCATGGAGATCGACAGAGTCGGATATGGGAACTCTCCTTGGCCTGGGCTCGCCCAGCGGTGCTGCCGATGCTTGACTTCATCGAGCTTTGCCAAATGAGCACACTATGACCATCAGAGACCAGAGGGAAGAAGACCGCTCCTCGCTGTGCGAGGCGGCGGTAGCCGCTTTCCGACTCGTTGACCAGGTGGCGGAAGCGGTCGTCCAACTAGCCAACTCCAGCGGTGAGCATCACATCGCCTGTCATCGCGGGTGTAGAACCTGCTGCACGGTGTTCGTCACAGCGACGCACGCGGAGGCCTTTGCAATCGCCGCTTCGCTGCTGGCCCCAGCTCGCGGAGAGCGGCTCAGGCGCTTTCGTGAACAAATGGCCCTGTGGCACGCGGCCGTGGGTCCCGAGGTGGCCCTGCTGGAAAGGCTTGCCACGGAATACGAAAGCCTTCCGCCCGCAGAACCCGACTCGCGGTTGCTCGCTGAAGCGGCCCAAACCTACCGCCAGCGAAGGCTCATGTGTCCTTTCAATGCCACTGATGGCAGCTGCGAAATCTACCCTGTCCGGCCGGTTGGATGCCGTGCATTCTATGTGGCCGACACGTCCGAATACTGCTCCCTGGAGGCGACTCAGGAGGCTGTTATTGTGCGGCACGCCAAGCTCACCGAGATCACAGCCCTTGCGCGGCGTGTCCTCAGAGGAGTCTCCGCGACCGCTGGGCACGATACGGTTTCGGCTTTGCCTGCAGGAGTAGAGCGCGCCCTGTCAGTTATGGAAGGCGTTCCGCGGTGAGTGCTGAACCAGAGGTTGGCTTCGCCAGCCCCTTGTGCGGGGATACGCCCTACGGTACGCTCAGCGGCAAATCTCTCAACAGGAGGACAACCCATGCCAGGTTTCAAGCAAAGCCTCACTTGGACCGACGGAGGCATAACTGCTGGGCGTCAGCCCATCGTGCTTTCACTGGACCTCACGCCGGAGCAGAAGTCGTTGATCACGAGGTTCACAGGGAAAACTGTCTCAAAGCTCGAGATGACAGCCAGTGACCTGCAAATGGTCCATGTATCCGCGCTAAAGCCTCTTGGAAGCGCGGTGATAGCCTTCAAGTACTGATAGCGCCGCACCGATAGCGCCGCGCCGATGTTGACCTCGGTAGCGCGGCGTTGCTGACCCGGAATCTGCCCGGCTACAGGCCGCTGATCACGTCGGTACGTGCGTTTCTCGCTGTTTCTCGACNNCTCGACGGACAGCAGACGTGAGCGGCGCTACGTTTGCGCGCCGAAGGCAGAGGCCGTCCCTGGCGAGGCGCCGCGGAAGAGTCGGAGAGCCGCTGTCGCTCAGTTCGGCGGGGCGGTGGCGCTGTAGCGGATCTCACGAGAAGAAGGTCAACCTTGGTGAGGTCTTTCCCCATCTGTGTATCTTCGACGGTTCGGTAACCGCGGAGGTACTCGTCGAAGTCGGCATATCCCGCCTGTCGAGCCTCGGTCCCAGGGGACGCAGGCAGGGCGAAAGGAGATTGAAACTCCCGGCCTCCTATCCTACCATGCGACAACTCAGCCTCGACTTCTGCGGACGATATGTTTTTGCCAAGAGCGCGCTGGTAGGCGCGCGAGGAAGGAGCAGATAATGCCACGACAACACCGCCAATGGATGTTAACTGCGCTCGCCTGTGCTGCAATCATCGGCTGTGCCACGACGCGGAGCCAGTGGGAAGCCGCCAAGGCGCGCGACTCGATCGAGGCATACACTGATTTCCTGGCCCGGTACCCCGCTAGCGAATTCTCGGATGCCGCGAGAGTGAGAACAAGCCAACTTCAGGCGGAAAGAGACTGGCCGAAGTTCTGGCTGCAGGCGCGATTGATGAATACCGTGTCAGCCTACCAGGATATCCTGTTTCATGAACCGACCGGGTCGCACCGAGGCGGAAATGGGCCAACCGGCTGGTGCTGAGTGAAGCTTCGGACCTGCAATTTCTGTCTTCGCGAGGCCAACCCATGAAGGTCTGCGTTTTTGGACTCTGGCACCTGGGATCGGTCACAGCAGCCTGTCTTGCCGATGCGGGTTGCGAGGTTGCGGGTCTGGATGAGGGTGAAGAAGTGATCGACGCCCTGAACCATGGGCATGCGCCGCTGCTTGAACCCGGGCTCGACGACTTGATCCGCAAAGGAATCGCTGCTGGCCGTCTGCGCTTCACGACCGATTCGGCGGAAGCGGTCAAGAACGCATCCGTGGTGTGGGTCGCATTCGACACCCCGGTGTCCGATGACGACCGAGCAGACGTCAACTACGTCGTGGCGCGCGTCGAGAAGCTCCTTCCCTTGCTCGAACCAGGGGCGCTGGTGATCATTTCGTCGCAGCTTCCGGTCGGTACGGTTGGCGCGCTTGAGCGACGGTGTGGACGCAAGGATATCTCCTTTGCGGCACTGCCGGAGAACCTGCGCCTGGGCAAAGCCATCGAAGTCTTCACCAAGCCCGACCGCATTGTTGCGGGGGTGCGCAGCGATAGCGACCGCGTGAGGATTTCGAAGATGCTCGCGCCGATTACTGAGCGTATTGAATGGATGTCGGTCGAATCAGCGGAAATGACTAAGCACGCGATTAATGCCTTCCTGGCCACGTCTGTGGTTTTCATCAATGAGATCGCAACGATTTGTGAGGAGGTGGGCGCCGATGCCAAAGAAGTCGAGCGGGGCTTGAAATCGGAATCGCGCATCGGACCGCGGGCCTACCTGTCGCCGGGCGCGGCCTTTGCGGGCGGAACTCTGGCGCGGGACATTGCCTTTCTTAGCGAGCTGAGCGAGAGGGCCAATCGGAAGTCGCCGCTCATAGAGTCCGTGAAGACCAGCAACGATTTGCACAAAGGGTGGACACGCCGCAAATTGCAGATGCTTTTCGGCGATTTGCGGGATCGCACCGTGGGCGTCTGGGGACTGACCTACAAACCAGGAACCGACACGCTGCGCCGCTCTAGCTCGGTCGAGCTCTGCCGTTGGCTTCACGATCAGGGAGCGCACGTGATTGCTCATGATCCCGCGCTCAAGTCGCTACCGCAGGAGCTGCAATCGATCATCAACTTGCGGGACTCACCCGCAGATGCGGCGAGCAATGTCGATGCGCTGGTCGTGGCAACGGAATGGCCAATGTATCGCGAGGTCAAGCTGGACATCCGTGACAGACTGACAGTTATCGACGCAAATCGATTTCTTCGCGACAGATTCGAAAGCCACGCGGCAGTCCGCTATGTGACCATTGGAAAGGGATTGACATGACAGGCACGCTTGCAGGGCGCGCGGCAATCATCACGGGAGCCAATCAGGGGTTGGGCCTCGCCATCGCTCAGGCCTACGTCAGCGCCGGAGCGAACCTTTTTCTTTGCGCGCGAGACGCCACAAAACTCGCCGCCGCTGTCGACGGCTTGCGTGGATCCGCGGTCTCAGGCCAGAGCATCGTGGGCGAGGCTGCCGACGTATCGCGACCGGCCGACGTCGAGAGAGTGGTTGGGCATGCCAAAGCAGCATTCGGAACCGTGCAAATCCTGGTGAACAACGCCGGGATCTATGGGCCGCTGGGGCGTATCCAGGATATCGACTGGAGCGATTGGGTGCGGGCAATCGAGATCAACTTGTTGGGCTCGGTGCTGATGTGCCGGGCCGTTTTGCCACAATTTCGGGCCAGTCACTACGGCAAAATCGTGCAACTCTCGGGCGGCGGCGCGACCAACCCATTGCCTCGCATCAGCGCGTACGCGGCGTCAAAAGCGGCCATTGTGCGCTTCGCTGAGACGCTCGCCGAAGAGGTGCGTGACGATCACATTGATGTCAACTCCATTGCGCCAGGCGCGCTCAACACCCGTTTGCTCGATGAGGTGATCGAGGCGGGACCCGAGCGAGTGGGTGAATCGTTCTATGCCAAGGCGGCAAAGCAAAAGCAGGACGGAGGCACCTCGGTTGAGTGCGGCGCTGCCCTGGCAGTCTTCCTCGCCTCCGCCGCCAGCGACGGAATTTCCGGCAAGCTGCTCAGTGCTGTCTGGGATCCGTGGGAGACGTTGGCAAGCCACAGAGAGGACCTACGCAGCGACATCTACACCCTGCGGCGGATAGTCCCCAAGGACCGCGGCTTGCCTTGGGGAAACCGATGACGAGGTCTCCCAAGTCTAGATGAACTCGCACAGGTACGCGGCCGGGTGGTCGGCGCGAATATCGAATCCGGTTTTCGCAGGAACTTCGAAAGCCGTGCCCACCGGGTAGTGCTTCCATTCACCGCCGGGCAGGCGCGCGGCGAGCTCTCCGCTGACGACGATCATTCGTTCAGCGCCGCCGGTGTCGAAGTGGAACTCCCCTGGCTGCACCACGCCCGCGGTGGCGCGCCGGCCGTTGCGCTCGAAGCCCAGACTTTGAACCTTGCCTTCGAAGTAGGTGTTGTGTTTGGTCATGTCCAGGAGACTACCCGAACACCGGGTGGCGTGTCTTCACACCTCGACAAATGGCCATGCACGAGATTTGCGCGATCTTCCTAGCCGCCGCCTTGGGGCCGCCGCCCGGACCGGAACCACCTCACCAGTGCTGGACATGACGGGCGGCAGCGTCATCGACGCGGCGGTGGTCGACACGCATTCAGCGATTGACCGGCGGAGTGCGACCTCCCTATCATCTGACCCCGGCCTTGCAAACCTGAACCGTCCATGTCCTGCCTTCTTTCCATCGTAGTGCCCGTCTACAACGAGCAGCAAACCCTGCCGCGATTCCTGGAACGCATCCGGGCGGCTCTCTTGCCCGTGACGCAGGATTACGAGATCATCTTCGCGACAGATCCTGGTACCGACGGCACGGTCGATTTGATACGGCAGGAGCACGCGCGCGATCCAAGGATCAAGTTGCTGCTGTTTTCGCGCCGCTTTGGCCAGCCCGCGGCCACCCTGGGCGGCCTTGCGCACTCCACCGGGCAGGCCGTGGTGGTCATCGACTGCGACCTGCAGGATCCCCCGCAGCTCATCGAGGAAATGGTGCGGCTGTGGCGCGACGGCTACAAGGTCGTGGTTCCGCAACGCCGGTCGCGCCAGGGTGAGACGCTAGTCAAGCGCATCATCTCCTACGCCGGCTACTGGGCAATCAATCGGATGTCGACGGTGCCCATCCCGCGCAACACCGGGGATTTTCGTTTGATGGACCGGCGTGTGGTCGAGGAGATCGTCAAGCTCAAGGAAAGCCACGGCTTTCTGCGCGGACTGACCAGCGTGGTGGGGTTCAAGACCATCCTGGTGCCCTTCGATCGAGAGGCGCGCGCGGGCGGCGCGGGCAAGTACAATCGCCTCACGGGAAGTCTGCGCATCGGGCTCAACGGCATCATCGCCTTCTCGGATGCGTTGCTCAGCCTAATGGTGGTTGCCGGATTGGCCATGGCGACCCTGGCTCTACTGGCTGTGCCCCTGGTGGCGTATTTGAAGGCTAAGGGGCTCTACATGTTTGCCCAGGGTCTGGCGACGACTTGTATCCTGATGCTGTTTCTCGGCGGCATTCAGCTCATGAGCATGGGCGTGCTGGGTGCGTACATCGGCCGCATCTATGACGAGGCCAAGCGGCGGCCCAAGTTCATTGTCGAGGAATCGCTCGGGTTTTCCGAGCCGGTGCCGAGATCGAACCAGTCCGGAACCGAACGCCCGGGGGGGCCGCAAGGGGCCATCCCGGAGGACAGCCGAGACTTCTGATGAAGTACGTTGTCACGGGTTGCGCGGGGTTCGTGGGCAGCAACCTGACGGATCGACTGCTAGCGGACGGCCATGAAGTGGTTGGCTATGACAACTTCTCGACCGGACGCATGGCCTTTCTGTCGCAGGCTCTGGATCACAAGCGATTTCGCTTGGTGCGTGGGGATGTGCTCGACCTGGGCGACTTGACCGCGGCCGTGGCGGGCGCGGATGTGGTGATGCACCTGGCGGCGAACGCCGATGTGCGCTTCGGAACTGATCACCCGCGCCGGGATCTGGAGCAGAACACCATCGCGACCTGGAACGTGCTCGAGGCGATGCGACAAGGCGGGGTGAAGCGGATCGGATTCTCGTCGACCGGCTCGGTGTACGGGGAGCCGCAGGTATTTCCCACACCCGAGGATGCGCCCTTTCCCGTGCAGACCTCGCTTTATGGGGCGTCCAAGGCCGCGGGAGAGGCATTGATTGCCGCCTATTGCACTGGATTCGCAATGCGGGGCTGCATCTTCCGGTTCGTGTCGATTCTGGGCGAACGCTACTCGCATGGCCATGTCTTCGACTTCTACAAGCAACTGCTCGATCATTCCGGTCAATTGCACGTGTTGGGCAACGGCCAGCAGCGCAAGTCGTATCTCTACGTGCAAGACTGCTTGGACGCCATGCTGCTCGCCATGGACAGGTCGAGCGGTCCGGTTGATGTGTTCAATCTGGGCACGGATGAGTACTGCACGGTCAACGACTCGATTGGCTGGATCACCGGCCAGTTGGGGCTGCGTCCCGCCGTGACCTACGCTGGCGGCGAGCGCGGTTGGATTGGCGACAGTCCGTTCATCTTCCTTCACTGTGGCAAGATCCGGAAGTTGGGCTGGGCGCCGAAGTTCACCATCAAGCAGGGCATCGAGCGTACCCTGCAGTTTCTGCAGAAAAACCCTTGGATTCTGGAGCGGAAGTAGCCATGCCCTTGCGTGGGAGACAGCCATGAACGTCGGAATCGTGGGCTGTGGGCTGATCGGGCGCAAGCGCGCGCAGAGCCTGGGCGCCGGCAAACTGGTTTTGTGCTCGGACGCGGTTTTCGAGCGCGCGCGGGCACTGGCGGCTGAACGTGGTGCGCAGGCGATCGCGGACTGGCGCGAGATGGTCAGGCGGCCGGAGGTTGAGATGGTGGTGGTGGCGACCACCCACGACTGGCTTGCGCCGGTGACCCTGGCCGCGGTCGAGGCGGGCAAGCACGTGTTGGTGGAAAAGCCGGCCGCGCGTCGGGCGAGCGAGCTAGAAGCCGTGGCCGAAGCGGCGCGTGCCCGCGGGGTGCTAGTGCGGGTGGGATTCAACCACCGCTACCATCCGGCCCTGCGCAAGGCCCACGAGATGTTCGTCGCCGGAGCCGTGGGGCCCTTGATGTACCTGCGCGCGCGCTACGGGCATGGGGGACGGGTGGGCTACAACAAGGAGTGGCGGGCGCGTCCCGAGGTGTCCGGAGGCGGCGAGCTGATCGATCAGGGTATGCATCTCATCGATCTGGCCCGGTGGTTCGCCGGGGAGTTCGTCCAGGTCGACGGACTGGCGGGCCGCTGGTTCTGGGACATGCCGGTGGAAGACAATGGGTTTCTCCTGCTGCGAACCGCAGAGAAGAAGGTTGCCTTCATGCACTGCAGTTGCACCGAATGGAAGAACCTGTTCTCGTTTGAGGTGTTCGGGCGGGACGGCAAGCTGGAGGTGCAGGGACTGGGAGGCAGCTACGGGGTAGAGCGGCTGACCCACTTTCGCATGCTGCCGGAAATGGGGCCGCCCGACACGGTGTCTTGGGAGTTTCCGCGTGGCGACGATTCCTGGGCTGCCGAGGTTGCGGATTTCTACCAGGACGTGGCCATGCGGCGGCAGCCGGTGCCGGGGCTTTCGGATGCAATGGCAGCGCTTCGGGTGGTAGAGCGGATCTACGAGGTGTCGCAATCATGATCATCGTTAGAAGCCCGTTGCGTATCACCCTGGGAGGCGGGGGAACCGATCTGCCTTCCTACTATCGCAACCACGGGGGCGCCCTCATCTCCGCCGCCATCGACAAGTACGTCTACGTTTCGGTCATCCGCCCGTTTACCCCCGGCATTTTCTTGAAATATTCACACCTGGAACACGTCGATCGCGTCGACGATGTCCAACACCCCATCATGCGCGAGACGCTGCGGATGATGGCGCCGGATCCGTGGCAGATCGAGATCACCACGCTCGCCGACATACCGTCGGGTACCGGACTGGGTTCTTCAGGGGCGTTCACCGCTGCGCTGGTGAAAGCCCTGAGTGCGTATGAGAAGAAGCCCTTGGAGACCGGCGAGATTGCTCGTCTGGCCTGCGAGATCGAGATCGACCGCCTGGCTTCGCCGGTGGGCAAGCAAGACCAGTACATCTCGGCCTACGGCGGGATCACCTGCTTCCAGTTCCACCGCAACGACCAGGTGGATGTCACCCCTCTCAAGTTGAGTTCTGGGACGCTCTTCGATCTCGAGGACAACTTGGCGCTGTTCTTCACCGGGTTCGATCGCAGTGCCAACGCCATCCTGCAGGATCAGGACACCCGCACGCGCAAGGACGAAGCTGCGGTGATCGAGAACCTGCACTTCGTCAAGGAGCTCGGCCTGCGCAGCCAACGCGCGCTGGAAGCGGGGCGGTGCGCCGAACTTGGAGAGATCTTCCATGAGCACTGGGAGGTCAAGAAGCGTCGGTCGGGCTCCATGTCGAACCCCAAGATCGACGCGTGGTACGCGTTGGCGCGGGCCAACGGCGCGATAGGCGGAAAACTTGTGGGGGCAGGCGGCGGTGGATTTCTGATGTTCTACGCGGAGAATCGCCGAAAACTGGGCCGGGCGATGGCGGACGCGGGACTTGAGGAGCTGCGCTTCCGTTTTGATTTCGACGGGACGCGAATTTTGCTCCAATGAGGTTTGCAGAGCAGTCTCAAGTCGAGGCATTCTCGGTCATCTGAATGCAAGAAAAAGACGCACCGCCCAAGGACGGACCACCCAGCGCCGGCACAGGGTCCGAGATCGAGGTTTCGGATCTCGGGCCGCGGTTCGGCGACGAAGCGAGTCCGGTAGCGGATTCGGATGCCGCGCCGACGGTTGGCGCAGGTCCGGCTGTGGAGCCCGGCGCCGCGCCGATGCTCGAGCCAGCTTGGCTGACGGATGCGGTCCCGGCACCGACTTTGGACACTACGCCGCCGCGCCGCCCTCTGCTCAACATGGGGGCGCAGGAGTTCGGGGTGCTGGCACGAGCGACCGCGGTGTTCGGTCTGTGCGGTTTCTCCCTGGCAGCCTTTATCATTCAGTTGGTGCGGGGAAAGTGGATTGTTGGCTTCGTGGGAGCAAACACAGCGGACAAGCCTATGCGGACTCGACTGCTGGTTTGGGTCGCGGTGGGAACCCTGGCGGGCATTCTGTTTGCGGCAGCCCTGTGGCCGTGGGGTAGGGCGAAGGTGCGGACCATACGGGTGATGCGCACCGCTCGACTGCTTTCGCCGGCCATCCTGCTCGGTTTTGCCTATCCTCTATTGCGGGTTGGCGAATGGGACACCTTTCCCAGGATTGCGGCGATCGCCGCGGTCACCCTCGTGGCGGAGTGGTGCTTTCGCGCGGCCTGCACTGAGATCTTGGCTGCGCAGCTCACGGTAGCACGCTGGATAGGCGCGCGGGCAGCGGCCTGGTCTCGCCTCCTCAATCGGGTTCGGCCCGCCCTGTCGCCTGAGTTCATTCTGGTACTGCTGGGAGCGATCGGCTACGCGGCCTGGATGAGCTACTACACCGTCCTCAACCATCGTCACTTCGTGACCATGGCGTTCGATCTCGGGTCGTACAACAACATGTTCTACAACGCCCTGCACGGGCATCCTTTTCGTGACACGGCCGTGTTTCGCCACGCAGTGAACTGGGCGATGCTTAGCAATCACGCCGACTTCGGTATCTACGCGTTCCTGCCTTTCTACGCCTTGCACCCGGACTCGGAGACGTTGCTTGTCCTGCAGTCCGTTGTACTGGGCACCGGCGCGATACCGGTCTATCGATTTGCGGCTCGGCGCATCCCGCGCGCCATGGCCCTGCTGCTGGCCTTTGCCTACCTGCTGTATGCGCCGATGCACCAGGCGAATTTCTACGACGTTCACTTTCAGCCGTTTGGTGCGGTCTTCGTTCTCTGGGCGCTGGACTTTCTGGATGCGCGGCGTCTTGTCCTGTTCTGGCTTTTTTTCGTGCTGGCCCTTTCCTGCCGCGAAGACATTTCGGTCGGGTTAGTCGTGGTCGGGGCTTACCTGATGTTGACCGGACAGCGGCCGCGGATGGGTGCTCTCATTTTCGTGCTGTCGGTCGCCTATTTTGCGGTCATCAAGTTTGTCGTCATGCCGCGCTTTGGGACGTGCTGGTACAGCGACATGTACCGGGAACTCTATCCGACGGGCGAGAATTCCTACGGCGGTGTGATGAAGACCTTGATCACGAATCCGGTCTTTGTGTTCAAGACACTGATCACGACCGAGAAGATGACCTATTTCTTGCTCACCATTGCGCCGCTGGCTTTTTTGCCCCTGCGCCGTCGCCTGCTCTGGATGAGCCTCTTGCCGGGCGCCTTCTTCACCTTGCTGACCACAGGCTATGGTCCCACCGTCGAGATCAGTTTTCAGTACGTCTGCTACAACATTCCCTACCTGTTCTTGGCCGCTGCGCTCGCTCTGGCCCTGATGGGGCAGGGTAAGGCGGCGCGAGCCAAGCAATGGGGAGCCGTGTGTGCGATGGCTGTCGGCACTCTGCTTGCAACCAATGTCTGGGGCGCCATGCCTCCGAGCAGCAAGTTCAAAGGCGGCTTCGCCACCATTGGAGAGTTCAAGCCGCTATCAAAAGAGGAGCGACAGAAGTTGCGAGACCTGCGCGAGTTGGCTGCCATGGTGCCCAAGAAAGCGGCGCTGGCGGTCAGCGAGCAGGAATATCCGCACGTGTCGTCGCGGCTGGACTGCCTCGACCTGCGCGATGGCTACGAAGGGGCCGACTACATCTTGTACGCGGAGAACACAGGAGGCTTCGGCTCGGACAGCGGCTCGCGCGCCCTTGCCAACGGCGAGTACGTTGAGATGGCCCGGCGTCCTGCTTCCAGGCTGGTGCTTCTGCGCAAGAGGAAATAAGGCGTCAGGACGCCGACCCGTGACCATGAAGCCCCAACAACGGCCACGCTACATCGCGGTGGAAGGACCCATCGGTGTGGGCAAGAGCAGCCTGGCCGAGATCCTGGCCGAAAGCCTGGGCGCGCGCCTGGTGCGCGAAGACCCGGACGGCAATCCCTTCCTGGCCTCTTTCTATCGCGACCCGCGGCGCTACGCCCTGTCGGCCCAGCTTTTTTTCCTTCTGCAGCGCTACGGGCAGCAGGCCGACTTGGCCCAGGGCCATCTCTTCGAGCGAGGCGGCTTGGTGGCCGACTACCTTTTCGCCAAGGATAGACTCTTCGCCACCTTGACCCTGTCGCCCGACGAGCTGGCGCTCTACGACCGCGTCTACCAGGCGCTGCGGCCGCGCGTGGTCGCGCCGGATCTGGTGGTGTATCTGCAGGCGCGCGCCGAGGTGCTGATGGCACGAGTCGAGAAGCGGGGACGGCCCGAGGAGAAGCCCATCCGCCGCGAATACATGCGCGAGGTTGCCAAGGCCTACTCCGAGTTCTTCTTCGCCTACAACGACGGCCCCCTGCTCATCGTGGATGCCTCCGAGATCGATTTCGTGGGCAACGCCGAGGACCGCACGGCGTTGCTGGAAGTCATCGCGCAGACCCGCGCCGGTGTGAACCACTGGAGCCGGCGGTAGGCGACGGAGCAGCGGGGCGCGGTGCAGGCGTGGGTGGCGGTGGGCACGGGGCCGTCGTCTGGTAGGGGCGACCTGCGGTCGCCCCGATGGGCCCCGGGGACGGGCTGGGCCATTGACCGTCCCGTGTCGGGGCGACCTGGGGTCGCCCCGATGGGCCCCGGGGACGGCCTGAGCCATTGACCGTCCCGTGTAGGGGCGACCTGGGGTCGCCCCGATGGGCGCCGGGGACGGGCTGGGCCATTGACCGTCCCGTGTAGGGGCGACCTGCGGTCGCCCCGATTTTGCCCATGGGGCAACAGCCGCTCTCACCTCTCGAACCCGCGGCTTCGTTCAACACGACGTTTGATCCGGCCGCTCGGCCCCCGCCAGACAGACAGGGCTTCTATTCCTGCGACCGGATCAAACGCCTATTGGTTAGGCGGCGATGGCACCCCTATCGGAAAAAGTAGAACCGCCCGCCACCCTTCTCAATGTCGACCTTGCTGGTCACATCGCTGCGAAGACTCTCGGCCGCTGCCTTCGGAAATCCATTCTCGACTGCGATGGCTCGAAGGCGACGCATGGCATTCGGCAACTCTTCCGCGCGGAAGCGTTCTTTCGTGGCGACCGTATCGCAAATGAACCACGCAAATATGCCGTCCGGCCTTCCGTCGAAAGGCGGTATGACCTCGCGGTCGACGAACGGAACCAAGCAAACGCCAGAATCGCGTAGCTGCTCGGTGCAAGCAACGATCATCGTTCCCCATTTGAAGTCGGTCGTCATCTCTCGTCCGCCGAACGCCTTGCCGTTCAGCGGCGAACCCGCCGCCAAGCCGGTCCGTCGATGTTACACCAATGTCTCTGCGGCGGGGTCGTCCGCTGCAACGGCTTTTTGGGCAGCACGCGCCTTCAGGAACAATTCGTTCCTTCGGCGATAGCGCTCGTTTGCGAACTTTTCAAAGGCCTCTTTCGTCGGGACTGTCCAGAGATCGAAGGTGTGAAGAGTGGCGGCCGCCCCAATCACCGCCAAGTCGGATGCGTCCAGCAGTGCCTGCGCCGAAAGAAAGGGAAAGACATCTGCCCTTATTGTCCGGCCGACGAACGCACTCCCGTGTACCTGCCAGCAGAGGGTTCTGAATCTTGTTTCGTAGAATCTCACGAAGGAAAAGTCCCCCCGGTGAGGCCATTTGTCCGCTTCGACACAATCTGCATCGAGACTTCGCTCGGTCCACCTTGGTGGGTGGCACGGCTTCTGCTTACTATTTAGCCAACCGTGTTTTCGCCGTAGGGACTCTATCCTCGCCGCATCTCGAACCGCAAAGGCAATGGCCTCAGCATTCTCCGGCGGAACCGCGCCTCCAACGGTCTCATAGAATCGCTTGACCGCAGTAGCGTGCTTGTGTTTCGCCGACCACTCCCAATCCTGCAACCGCTCGGCCGCGTTCTGATCCGAAGCCAGCAACACCAAGTCTACAGCCAATTCAAGCATCGAACGAGCGCCGGCGGACGTTGCCTGGAAGTGCATCGGCTCCGACAATTTGCAGAGTGTTCGCAGCCACGCATCGATGCGCAGGAATTGTCCGAGGGAGACGTCCAGCCTCTTGGTCCGAGGGATCTTCGCCTCGATCTTGAGTCGAAGGTCACCAGCCACCACCTGGGAGACCCACTCGAGATCAGCAGCGAAAGCCTGCAGAAGTGCCAAGCTTTCTACGGTATTTCTTGTCTCTCTTTTGGTCCTGTCCATTGTCTGCCCAACTTTGTATTCGACTGCAGCTTCGCCCTACGTGGCGCTTTTCGCAAGCATTGGCGGGCGGCGCACGTCACGGCGCCAGGTAGGTATCCCATCGCCACCCCAAGCAATTTCAGGGTGTTGCCGGTTGAGGACCGTTGTCCGCCGCCGGTCGGGATGGTTTCGCGCCGACCCTGTGGTGCTTGCGCCGGGCGAACCGTCATCGCTGCCCGACGGCCGTGGCCGCAGAGATTCCGATGAAACGCTTCGAGGTCTACGAAATGACTGACCCATCCCTGACACCGCCTCGGCCCTGGCCGTCCGCGGGGCCCATCGGGGCGACCGCAGGTCGCCCCTACACGGGACGGTCAATGGCCCTGGCCGTCCGCGGGGCCCATCGGGGCGACCGCAGGTCGCCCCTACCGGACGACGGCCCCACTCACCAGAGCCCACCGACCGTTACCGCCCCTGCTACCCTCACCGCCACCCACACCTGCACCGCGCCCCGCGGCTCCGCACCCCAGTAGGCGACGCCTGGCCGTGCAAGTCCTGCCAAGTCGTGGGAAGGTACCGACAAATGGCAGCGCAAGGAAAGAAGATCACTGCAGTCTCGCTGCGCGAGCGCAAGAGCCAGGGCGACAAGATCGTCGCGGTGACTGCCTACGACGTGGCCTTTGCCCGCCTGGCTGATCGTGCCGGCGTGGACATCGTTCTGGTGGGCGACAGCCTGGGCATGGTGGTGCAAGGCTGCTCCAGCACCCTGCCGGTCACGCTCGACGAAATGCTGTACCACAGTCGGGCCGTAGCCCGGGGCGTGTCTGCCGCCCACCTGGTGGTCGACATGCCGTTCATGAGCTACCAGGCCAGCGTGGAAGACGGCATGCGGGCAGCCGGGCGCTTGTTGAAAGAGGGCGGCGCCGAGGCGGTGAAACTTGAGGGCGGCGAGGAAGTGGCCGAGCTGGTTCGCCGGTTGTTTTCCGTTGGCGTTCCTGTCATGGGGCACGTGGGCATGACGCCGCAGTCGGTGCACAAGTTCGGCGGCTTCAAGCTGCAGGGCCGCACCGAGGCGCAGGCGCGCACCATCGCGGCTGGCGCGCATGCCTTGGCCGACGCGGGTGTCTATGCCATCGTGCTGGAGAGCATTCCTGCTGCCCTGGCTGAGGAGATCACCGCGGCCGTGCCCGTGCCCACCATCGGCATCGGCGCCGGGCCTTCCTGCGACGGCCAGGTGCTGGTGATGCACGACCTGCTCGGGCTGGACCCCGATTGGTCGCCACGCTTTGCACGCCGCTACGCCGAATTGGGGCGCACGGCGGAAAAGGCATTCGCCGATTACGCCGCCGACGTGCGCGCCGGACGGTTCCCGTCGAAGAAAGAATCTTTCTCGTGAGCGAGATCCCCGTGATCGCGGATCCCGCGGCCATGAGCGCCTGGTCCGAGGCGGCGCGCGGGCGGGGCGAGCGCATCGCCCTGGTGCCCACCATGGGCGCGTTGCATGCCGGGCACCTGTCGCTTTTGGCGGAAGGCCGGCGCCGCGCCCAGCGGCTCGTGCTGTCCATCTTCGTCAATCCGATGCAATTCGGGCCGCAGGAAGACTTGGCCAAGTACCCGCGCGACCTGGCTGGCGATCTTGTCCAGGCCGCCAGCGTGGGTTGCGATCTGGCCTTCGTGCCCGAGGCTGCCGGCGTGTACGGCCCCGGCTTTCAGACCGCCATCGAGGTGCGCGAGGTTTCGCAGGGGTTGTGCGGGGCGCGCCGGCCTGGTCACTTCGTGGGCGTGGCCACCGTGGTGTGCAAGTTCTTCAACATTGTGCAGCCGCATGTCGCGCTCTTTGGTGAAAAGGACTTCCAGCAACTCGCGGTCATCCGGCGCATGGTGACGGACTTGAACCTGCCGGTCGAAATCGTCGGGCTGCCGACGGTGCGCGAGCCGGACGGACTGGCGCTGTCATCACGCAACGCCTACCTTTCAGTCGCGGATCGGCAGCGGGCCAGGGCGCTTTTTGCAGGCTTGTCGGCAGCCAAAGCCCTGGCCGACAAGGGCGAGGGTCGCGCATCCGTCTTGCTCGATGCTGCCACGGCCGAGATCGCGGCCCGGGTGGACCGCATCGACTATCTCGAAGTTCGTGCGGCCGACGATCTCAAGCCGCTCGACCGCATTGACCGGCCCGCCGTGATGCTGGTGGCCGCCTTCGTGGGCGGAACGCGCCTCATCGACAACCTTCGTCTGTAATAGCTAACTACTCCAGTGAATTCGCGCAGTTAGCCAACGGCCTCTTGTTTCGCGAGGATCGCGGACCTAGTTTTTTCGCGTTCAGCCGTTGACTCTCGCGCGCTTGTGCATATGTTTGCGGTCTGGCAGTCGCAAAGGGCGACTGCTAATCAGTACCCGGAGGCAAGAGACGATGAAAATTCGCCCAGTACAAGATCGCATCGTAGTTCGCCGCGTGGCCGAAGAAGAG
>PMKP01000194.1 GCA_003157775.1 Myxococcales bacterium
GTGGCGGATCACCGGGACCATGAGACCCTCGGGGGTTTGCGCGGCTAGGCCGATGTGGTACTCGTGCCGCTGCACGATCTCGCCCGCCTTTTCGTCGAGATAGGCATTGAGTTGGGGCTGCTTCTTGAGCGCCTCCACCGCGGCCCTGATGAAGAAGGGCAGGTAGCTGAGCTTGACGTCGTGGCCGACCAGGCGCGCCTCGGCCTTGTTGCGCAGTTCGACCAGCTCGGTGGCGTCGACCTCTTCCACATAGGTGAATTGGGCCACCTCGCGCTGGGTGCGCAACATGTGCTCGGCAATTTGTCGGCGGACACCGCGGAACGGGATACGGACGTCGCCGGTCACCATGGGCCGGGGGGTGGGTGCCACCAGGCCAGCCGACACCTTGGCCGCGCGCACATCGTCGGCCGTGATTTGGCCGCTTGGGCCGGTGCCGGTGACTGCGGTGAGCGCTACGTCCATTTCGCGCGCTAGCTTGCGCACCACCGGGGTGGCCAGCACGCTCTCGGGTGTGTGGATCGGCGTGGACGCCACCGGGGCCGGGGCAGGAGGTGGCGTAGGTCCCGGCGTGGGTGTCACCGGGCTGGGCGTCCGGTCCTCATCGTCGGCGGTACCGATGATCACCAGCACCTCGCCCACCGGGCAGCGTTTGCCCTCGGCAAAGCAGCGATCGAGCACGCGTCCGGCGCGCGGGGCGGCGATCTCCACGGTTGCCTTGTCGGTCATGATCTCCACCATGGGCTGGTCTTGCGCAAGCACGTCGCCTTCCTTGACCAGCCAGCGGACGATCTCAGCCTCGGCCATTCCCTCGCCGATATCGGGCAGTCTGAATTCGTAGGCCATGGTTCTCCTCGTGCTATCCGTTGGTGACACGCTCGATCGCATCTAGGATGCGCTCGCGGTTGGGTAGATATTCCATTTCCAGCGCGTAGGGGAAAGGCGTGTCGAAGCCGGTCACGCGCAGAATGGGTGCTTCCAAGTGCAGAAGCGCGCGTTCCTGGATGCTGGCGGCCAGCTCAGCGCCGAAGCCGCAGGTGCGCGGCGCCTCGTGCACCACGATCGCGCGTCCGGTTTTTTTCACCGAGGCGACAATAGTCTCGATGTCGAAAGGCAAGAGCGTGCGCAAATCGACAAGCTCGATGTCGTAGCCCTGGCCGGTGCCTTTCTCGACCGCTTCGAGGGCCGTGTGCACCATCGCGCCCCAGGCCAGGATGGTCACCGAGCGTGCGGAACGGCCGGCTGCCTCGTGCAGCACCGCTGCCTTGCCGATGGGGACCACGTACTCGCCCTCGGGGACTTCCCCGCGCGCCGTGCGGTAGTGGCGCTTGGGCTCCATGAAGATGACTGGATCGTCGCCGCGAATGGCCGCGGCCAGCAGTCCCTTGGTGTCCGCCGGGTTTGACGGATAGACGACCTTGAGCCCCGGGGTGTGGATGAAAATCGTCTCGGGCGATTGCGAATGGTAGTGCCCGCCTTTGATTCCGCCGCCGGCAGGCATGCGTATCACCACTGGCGCCTGGTACTCGCCGCCCGAGCGGTAGCGCATCTTGGCCAGCTCATTCACGATCTGGTCGTAGGCCGGGTACACGTAGTCAGCGAACTGGATCTCGGCCACTGGACGCAGCCCGTAGAGCGCCATCCCGATGGCGCAGCCCACAATGCCGTTTTCCGCCAGCGGCGTATCGATGCAGCGGTCGGGGCCGAATTCCTCTTGCAACCCCACGGTCGCGCGGAAAACGCCGCCAAAGCGGCCCACGTCTTCGCCCAACACCACGACCCGGCTGTCCCGGCGCATCTCGACCCGAAGGCAGTCATTCACGGCCTGGATGATGTTCATCTCGGGCATGGGGGCTTGTGACGGGATTACGCCAGCCATCGCCCGGAATCAAGTCCGACACGACACCATGGGGCGGACTTATGCTTTTTGTGACGCGATCGGAGACCGCATCGGCGCAGTGGACGAGACGGGCGATATCGGCGATCTTCGGGGTCGTGAATCGTTTCCGAAATGCCTGGTGCGCAGCGATCGCCCTCGCGCTGGTCGGCTGCTTGGCCACGGGCTGCGCGCGCACCTACGCGGGCCCCAAGACGTTGGCCGCCATCGGTGCGCTGTTGTTGGTGGGCGGAGGCACGACCTGGGTGGTAGGCGAAAACCGGAACCAGAACGGCACTGCCAACCTNNTGGTCACCACGGTCATCGGGGTCGGCGCCGTGATCGGTGCGGCAGGTTGGTTGGCCGCCGCCGTGGCCTGCGAGGAAGACCCAGATTGCCCGCGGGGCGAGGAATGCAAAGAGATCCCCGCGCTCCCTGGCCGCGTGCCCTACAAACAGTGCATGCGCCGCCCGGCGCCCTGACGCCACAACTATTCTACGTGCACAGCGTAGTTACGGATTTCCGTCTTGCCCGATCCATAGGACACTTCGTTGCCGAGTTCCAAAACGGCTATGTAGAGGTTGCTGTCCAGTAGACGGTTTTGTACCAGGTAGCTGATGATCGCGCCGATGTCGAGGGGGCCATGCAGGATGGGTTTGTCAGGCAGCAGGGAAACGATGGTCCAGGTGTTGGAATAGGCGCCGGAGGCGTCGCCGTGGGTCTGTTCCACAAAGACACGGAACTGGTGGCCGGCAATGGTCGCGGTGGTAGTCAGCGTTCCTGCGGGCCCCAGCCGGTTCTCGGCGAGCCATATCATCAACTCGTGGGTTATGCTGCCTCTTGCGGGTGGCAGCGACGACACCGTCCACAAGTCAAAGGCCATGTCGTACGAACCCGATGCATCCATCGCTATATCGTAGTCCACGACCAGTTTCTTTGAACCTGCGCGAAAGGGGAATCCCGAATTGGGGCCGGTCTCGCCGTTCCAAGGGCTGTAGCCAACCTGAAGCTCGGGGTAGGACACCACACTGGGACTGGACCACCATTTCCAGACCCAGCCGAAGATTGGTTGGCCATTCGATTCCTTGACGAAGATCTTTTGCCGGTATCGTCCGGTAGTGGCCTGTTTGTTCCAAACATTGTTGACGATGCGATAGTGGTCGCCAATCACCGTTGCCGCCCAGTCCCTCTCGGATTCGAACAACAGGGAGCCTTCGGTGCCGGTGAGGTCGAAGTTTGCGCGGGTCGAGTGGCAGCCCGACCCCAAGGCCAGCGAAGAGATCGCGAGAAGCGCGAAGTGAAAGCAGCGTCGCATGTGTGTCTCCAGCAGCATCTTGTCGCGCCTACTGGACGGTCAGCCCCAGAAAGCAAAAATCGAAAGGCGTGGGGCTGACTGCACCGCATGGCACCATGAGTTGAACCGCGGTGATGGGAGTGCCAGACACAAACGGGCTACCAAGACCATTCCAGCATTGCGTGTTGAGCTTGGAAAAAGGAATCGTAATGGTAGTAGGGCTGGTCGCCGCCGGCAGATAGGAGCACCAGTAGTCGCTGCCGTCGTACAGTTGGAATTCCAATGTCGAGCCAGCATGGTTCACGTAGCTGACAGAAATCGAGCTGCCCGAAAGCACCAGGGAACCCGAAGATCCACTGGCGCCCGATTCAGCCTGGTTGACATTGAAGCCTGCCCCAGCCCAGGAGGCGTACGTGCTGTCGGCAGCTACCGTGCCTGACGCACAGAAGGAGTTCGATCCGTAGGACAACGTAATTGAGGATCCCGAACCACTCCCGTAGGAGGAGACGTGTCCCATCATAACGATTGTGCCGGTATCGAGAGTCACGTAGCCATCTGGTTGGATCGTCGGGGCGCCGGGCTCTGGGGTAATGCCCGTTTCCGCGCCACCCCCATCGGCTAAGCTGCCACCCGCGCCAATCGTGGTCGTGCCACCACCCGCGCCGGCTACGCTAGTGCTAGTGCTGGTGCTGGTGCTGGTCGCGCCACCCGCGCCGGTCACGCTAGTGCTGGTGCTGGTGCTGGTCGCGCCACCCGCGCCGGTCGTTCCGCCACCAGGGTTGCTGCCGCCGTCCCCGGAGATCGCGGCATCCGTGGCGCGTTTGAGCCCCGATGAGCTACAGGCCATGCCTATGAGGCCAAGAACCATTGCCATTGCCGTCAGGCTCGACAACTTTCCTTGGGTACAAGTCATTGATGCCCCCTGGGTTGAGAGTTGCAGCGCGGTCAGGTTTGGAAACATAACCACCCTCCAACTATGAGTCACATGCCTGCGTCCGCGGGTCAGCTTTTTGCAGCCCGGTGTACCACGCCACAGCGAAGCGGTCCACATCAGCTCGCCGTGGCGTGCTGAGCCGCTCGCTGGCACTTCTGGTGATGCGTGCTCGGCCCTGGGCGAAACGAAATCTGGCCCGCGCACGTCAGAGCGGGACTCTCCTTGTGCCAGGAGGCTCGCATCCCTGGCTCTTTGCCGAATCGAGTCTGCCTTTTCGCTATGTCTTGTTGATAGGAGGTCGTCATGATCCAACAGCACATGCTCGCAGTCTTGTTAGCCTCGCTGGCGTTCTCGGCGTGCAGGGCCGGCTTGGGCAAAGGTGCCGGCGCGCCGACATCTGCCTCGGGCGAGCCGGCCCGAGCCCAGGCCTCGCGCCGCAATCCCTTCCTGGGCGTCAAGTTCTTCCTCAATCCTGAGTATGTCGCAAATGTCGAGGAGACCGCTAAGGCGTTTCCGTCGGATGCGGATGTGATTCGCAAGGCCAAGCAATATCCCACCGGACTGTGGCTGGATTCCATCGCCAAGGTGGCTTTGATACCAGAGTGGCTCGACCAGGCGAAGCAGCAGCAGCAATCGAGTGGCCAGCCCACGCTGTCGCTGTTCGTGGTCTACGACATGCCGAACCGCGACTGTGCTTCCAAGTCGTCGGCCGGGGAACTCAAGGTCTCGCAAAATGGCGCCGCCCGCTACCAAACCGAGTTCATCGATCCCATTGCAGCCTGTTTTCGGGCCTACCCCGAGCTGCCCATTGTGGTGATCTTGGAACCAGATTCCTTGGCCAACCTGGTCACCAACCTGAATCTCCCGACGTGCGAGGAAGCGCAGCACGTGTACGTCAACTCGACTGCCTACGCTATCCAGAAGCTTGGCTTGCCCAACGTGAGCATCTACCTTGATGCAGCCCACGCGGGCTGGCTGGGATGGGACCACCACCGCGAGAACGTGATCAAGGTCTACAAAAAAGTGCTCAAGGCTGCGGGCGGCATCGACACGATCCGCGGGTTCGCCACCAACGTGTCGAACTACACCCACCTGTACAACCGGGATGGCGCGGCCATGGAATCCAGCGATCCCTGCTACAATGAGCTGGTCTATGTGCAGAAGCTGGCGGTGGGGCTCGCCGACCGTGGCATCCGAAACAAGGGCTTCATCGTGGATACCTCGCGCAATGGCACGGGTAAGATCCGCAAGGTGTGGGGCAACTGGTGCAACATCAAGGGCGCTGGCCTGGGCGAGCGGCCGCGGGCGGCGCCCGGGCAGCCGTTTGTCGATGCCTATTTCTGGGTCAAGGTGCCGGGAGAATCAGATGGCACATCCGACCCATCACAGCCCCGTTTTGATCCGGACTGTGCGTCCGCTGAGAGCGCCACCGGCGCGCCGCAAGCAGGCACGCAGTTCCAGTCCTACTTCCTTGACTTGGTCCGCAACGCCACGCCGCCTCTTTGAATCATCACAACAGCAGGCGCCACCAGCGCGGGCGAAACTTGGCCCGTGTACGCCGGTTCAGGACTCTATCTCGGCAAGGGGGTAGATTTCTTTTGGCTCGCAGCGCAATCATGTCCAACTTTTCGGCGTGTCGGCTTGGCCCGCACGCGGGGCAAGGGCCTCCTACGACCTGTGCATTTCGACCACCACCTTGAACTGACAAGACATTATCGGCAGGATGGTATGGAGGCGGTTTTTCGCTACATGGTTCGCTCCCCCATTTCGCCGCGGCTTCCCTCCGGTGTTCCGGACAGCGGCGATGGGGCGCTGGTGCGTGCCGCGCGGGTCGGCGACCGACGGGCTTGCCAAGCCATCTGGGAGAAATACGCATCCTTGGTGCAGCGAATGGTCAGGCGGTTCTTCGGGCCCGGCCCCGATCACCTGGATGTCTGCCAGGAGGCATTCCTGCGCGTCTTCAAGCGTCTCGATGAGCTGCGCGAGCCCGCTGCCTTGCCCGGCTTCATCATCGGCGTCACCCTGGGCGTGGCCCGCAACGAGGCCAGACGCCGCCGCGTCCGCGCCATCGTGGGCCTGACCTCGACTGATGAATGGCCCGGAGCCATCGTGCCCGGCGGAGAGGATGAGGCGCGTGAGGCGGTGCGTGCGTTGTACCGGCTGCTGGACAGCCTTGGTGCAGAGGATCGCTCGCTGTTCGTTGCCCGTTACGTGGAGAAGATGGAAATGGCCGACGTGGCCGCCGTGCACGGACTTAGCCTTTCCACTGTCAAGCGGCGCATAGCTCGTCTCGCCCTGCGGGTCGACTCGCGCATGAAATCCGAGCCGGCTCTCGTGCAATACGTGGGCCTGCTCAGCCAGGGAGGAACGAGTTGAGCAAGCAACAAGATTCGGCTAACCCGAGCGAGGCTCACTGTCACCTACTGGGTGATCTCGCGGCTCGCGCTGCAGTGGAGCGGCAGCCCGTTCTCGGGCAGTGGGCCGAGATCGAAGAGGCCCTCGCGGGAAGACCAGGCTTCTGGCGACGCCGCTGGTTGGTCCTGGTACTTCCGGCGCTGGCGGGCTTGGCCCTCTGGATCGGTGCCGGCCGCCGCCTGAGCCATGTGTCACAGGGCTGCACTCTGGGCCCGGATGGCAGCTTCTCAGTCCCGGATGATCGCGACTGTACGGTGGCGTTCGACGAAGGCACGCGCATCACGTTGGGGAAGGCCACCAGCGGCCGATTGCACAAGCTGGGGTTCCGGCGCGGCGCCCAACTTGATCTCGGCAGTGGCCACGCGGATCTTTCGGTGGTTCATCGTCTGCTTGGCCGCTGGGAGGTGCTGGCCGAGCCTTTCGAAGTTCGGGTGACCGGCACGCGGTTTGAGGTGAATTGGGCGCCTGGGCAAGGCCGCTTCGGCTTGATGGTGAGCGAGGGCAAAGTGAGCGCGAACGGCGGCCCGCTACGCGACCGCACGGTGGGCGCCGGACAAAGGATCGAGGTCGACATGGCCACCGGCTACGTGATCGAAGGCGACCTCAGCACAGGCGTAGCGGCCACGGCCGGGCCTGTACAGGCCGCTCCCGCCGAAATCGCGGAGAGAATCGCGGCAGAGGCGGACGCCGCTCCAGCTCAGGCGATCCGCGCCGAGCACAAGCGAGGCGCACCCAGCAGCAAGATCGGGGTTCGCAATCCTGCACTCGTCGCGAGGCTAGAGACCGGAGCGGGCAAGCCAGAGATCCCTGCTGCCACGCCCGAGCCGGGGTCTCGCGATTGGACCGCGTCCTCGGCGGCGGATGACGGGCCCGCGCCTGTCACGCCTGGCCCACGCCATTTGACCGTCGGCAAGAACGGCGAGCTGGTGGGGGGCGCCACTGGTCCGCTTTGGGCGCGTGGCGGTTCAGGAACCAGGTTTTCGTCCCCTGCACGCGGCTCGGCCAACCATCTCTACGTCGATGACGGGCTGCTATGCACGCGCGGAAGGATCTCCCCGCTCACCTGCGTGGACGACACCCAGGCGCACAGGTGCGACTGGGACACCAACTGGGGCGTGCTTATGCGGTGGTACCCGCGCCCTGACCGGGAAGCTTGGGGCAGCCGGGTAAACGCGCGCATCGCCGTGGAATTCCGGGGCGAGCCTGGCCGCTACCGGCTGGTTGCCCATCACAAGGGCGATCCGGACCAAAGGGTGTACTGTGTCGAGAACTACCGATCAGGGCGGACGGTGACACCCTCCGAGTTCAAGTTCGATTGCGGATGGACAGGTGGTACAAGGCTGCCCGACTTCACCCAGATCGACTACTTCGCCGTGCAGTTCCTCTCTGAAGACACCTGGCTGACATTCAAACTCTGCCTGTCGGCCATCAACCTCTACTGAAGCTCGGTTGACAGGTGGCCAGGGGACAGGGATCCTCCCTCCAACCATGCGACCCGACGGCAGACGACCCGACGAACTGCGCGCTATCCGCATCACGCCTGACTGCAACCGCTACGCCGAAGGCTCGGCCCTGGTCGAGTTCGGCGAGACCAAGGTCATTTGCACCGCCACCGTCGAGAACAAGGTGCCGCCTTTCCTGGTGGGGCAGGGCAAGGGTTGGGTCACGGCCGAATACGCCATGCTTCCGCGTTCAACCCACACGCGCTCCGGCCGCAACCCGGGCGGCCGCGGCCAGGAGATCCAGCGGCTCATCGGCCGGGCCTTGCGCGCGGCGGTGCGGACCGCGCACCTGGGCGAGCGTCAACTAACTGTGGACTGCGACGTGCTCCAGGCCGACGGCGGCACGCGCACGGCAGCCATCACCGGCGGCTGGGTCGCGCTGGCCCTGGCCGTGCGACGCTTGGTGAAAAGCGAAAAACTGGCCCACGATCCCCTGCGCCGGGCGGTGGCGGCGCTGTCGGTGGGCATGGTTGCGGGCGAGCCGCGCCTGGATTTGGCCTACGAGGAGGACTCGGCGGCTGACGTGGACTTCAACTTTGTGATGACCGACGCGGGCCATTTCATCGAGATCCAGGGCACGGCCGAGGGCGAGCCGTTTACCTCCGACGACTACGCCAGGCTGGTTGCCCTGGCGAGTGCGGGCGCGAAACAGCTCTTCGGCCTCCAGCAGAAAGCCCTGGAGGC
>PMKP01000146.1 GCA_003157775.1 Myxococcales bacterium
GCTGGTGACGATGCCTTCCCGGTGAGCGCGCAGAGTCCCGCTCGTGATCGCGGCGTCCGAACCGAACCCGTCGGCGTTGACCACCAGGCGGATGGGCGAGTCCAAGCCTTGCATCGTTCGTGCTTCTAGCCGATTTTTCGCTACAATCCCGCGCTATCCTGACCAACTTTCCCCACCGCGATCCGCGCCGGCAGCGCCCCGCGGTTGATCTCCTCACTTTCCCCGGGCGGGTGTCCTACCATCGCCTGGCCAATGGTTTGCGCGTGTGCACGGTCGAGGCGCCCCACCTGCACGGGGCGGCCGTGGCTCTCTACGTGCGGGCTGGCTCACGCTACGAGGGCGTGACCACGAACGGGCTTTCGCACTTCGTGGAGCATATGCTGTTTCGCGGCTGCGCGCAGTTCCCCAACTCGTTCGCGCTCAACCGCGCCATCGAGGAGCGTTGCGGAATGCTGATCGGGGAGACGGGGCGCGACTACTCCCTTTAT
The DNA here is from genome assembly GCA_003157775.1 of Myxococcales bacterium. Classification (GTDB taxonomy): domain Bacteria; phylum Myxococcota_A; class Polyangia; order Fen-1088; family Fen-1088; genus Fen-1137. Next base: position 489 of record PMKP01000146.1, read on the forward strand.
CAGGTATCGCTGCACCCACGCGACCTCGGGGGAACTCTCGCCATTTTGGGCGATCTCTTCTTGCGGCCGTGCTTCTCGGACTTGGAACTCGAACGCGCCATCGTGCTCGAGGAAATCCTCGACGATTTCGACGAGCAGGGCCATCGCATCAACCCTGACGATCTGGCGCGCGAGACCCTGTGGTCGGGTCATCCGCTGGGATTCGCGATCACGGGGCCGGAGCGCAACATCCGGCGTTTTTCCCGCGCCGATGTGCTTCGTCATTTTCGGCACCTCTATGGCGCACGCAACATGGTCCTGTGCGTGGCCGGGCCAGTACGGCATGCCGCGGTGCTGACGCAGGTCAGACGCGCCTTTGGCCGTTTGCCGCCCGGGCGACGGCTCCAGCCCTTGCCGCCGCCCGCGCGGGTGGACGGACCATGCTTCCGCAGCGTGCGCAGCGACTCAGCCCAGGCCGAGATTCAGATCCTGTTTCACGCACTGGCTGATCGGGATCCGGGCTCGGCCGCGCTCGTTGTTTTGTTGCGTTTGCTGGACGACGGCATGTCCACGCCCTTGCACTATCGGGTGTGCGACCAGAAGGGCCTCGCCTACCACGTCAGCGCAGCCCTGGATCCTCTCTACGACACGTCGCTGCTGGAGATTGACTCTGCCTGTCTGCCGGAGAAGCTGCCCCAGTTGGTCGGCGAGGTCATGGCCCTGCTGTCCGATCTGCGCACCACGCTGGTGCCGGAGGAAGAGCTGGCCAAGGCCAAACGTCGCTACGCGCGCGACGTGGAGGCCGGTTACGACGACTTGGAAGGTCTTTGTAGCTGGTTTGGGGGCACGGCGCTGTTCTTCCCGCACCCGCGCAGCCCGGCTGAACGCTACCGCCGCGTGGCGTCCGTCAGCGCCGAGCAGATTCGCCAGGTGGCCCGCCGCGTGTTGCGGCCCGAGCGCATGGCGGCCGTGCTGGTGGGCAGCGTGGAACGCAGCCTATCTCGACGGGTGGAACGAATCCTGCGGGATTCGTTTCGCCAGACTGGTTGCTAGAGCAACTGCCCGCGCACCCAGGTGAGCAGGTCAGCGCTACCGGCAGTGGGCGCCACGGTGCTCGGGAGGTAGCGCAGCAACCAGTGCATGGTCCAGACCAGAGTGCCGCCGGCCGGAATCGACTGGAAGAGGCCCTGCTGCTCGAACTCCTCGTAGCTGTTGCCTGAGTCGACGTAGATCTCGACTTCTCGCTCGGTGGGATTCACCGTCTCATCCGACGCGGGGGTGTCGGTCCACTGCTTGATCAGGATCGGACTCTTCGCGCAAGTGGGGTAGGCCCAGGAGCCCTTCAGGCCGGTTCCGCAGGCGATGTGCGCGGCCCAGCCCTCCAGGCCGTCGGCGCCACCCTTCACGTTCGAGGTGTAGCTGGTGGCATTGTCATTGAACCAGACAGCGCCCAGCGCAGTGGTGACGGGCAGGATGCTGAAACTGGCGTCACCGAGCCTCACCCACGTATCGGCGTTGGGGAAGAAGGTGAGGCCGCCGGCATAGACACGCGTGATCTCCCAGGGCGCGTTCGACACGTCGGCCGAGGTGCCGTTATTGATGGTGTACTCGAGAGTAATGGCCTGGTGATCGACATTGCCCCAGTAGCGCTTGGTGATAGAGAGGCCGCCACCCCAGGCCGGACCGGTCATGGTGAGCACGTTGTTGCTCGTGCTCGGGGTGTACGCCGAACTGTCCATCTCGTTCGGCGGAGGCCAGGTATTTCCATTCGTGTACCACCCACTCTGCGGGCTGGTCCAGAACACGGAGCCCGTGGCGGCCATGTTCTTGGCGACGACGTCGGTGCCGTCGATGCTGAAGGTCGCGACTTTGCCGGCAACCGCCTGGTCCACCTCGAAGATCACCGTGCCAAGGGTGATTCTCCACATGTTCCCGTTCTGGGTGACGGGCGCCGTCGCGGCGAAGGAGTCGGCACACTTGCCCGAGGCACAGCTTCCGTTGCGGCAATCGTCGTCGACGTTGCACATCCGGCCGGACGCGCACTTCAAGCAGGCCCCGCCCCCGCAATCCACGTCCGTCTCGGCGCCGTTCTGCACGCTGTCCGTGCAGCTCGCACCGGTCTCGCCTTCGCCGCCGTCGTTCCCGCTGCTCCCGGCCACGTCGCCTCCAGGCCCAGCCTGTGCGTCGCCCCGGTTGCCGCCGGTTGCGTCGGTCCCGCCGTCAGTGGGCGAGGTTCTCCCGCCAGTCGACATCCCACCGGTCGCGTTCCCGCCGGTTCCGCTGGAGCCGCCGGTCGCCTCCGACGTGCCACCGCCGGTCGAGGTCGAGCCACCGGTTGCGTTCCCGCCGGTTCCGCTGGAGCCGCCGGTTGCCTCCGACGTGCCACCGCCACCGCCGGTCGAGGTCGAGCCGCCGCTGCCGCCACCGGTCGAGGTCGAGCCGCCTCTGCCACCACCGGTTGAGGTCGAGCCGCCTCTGCCGCCGCCCGTTGAACTCGAGCCGCCGCCGGCTCCCCCGGTCCGGGCGCTGCTGCCGCCGCTGCCTCCGTTCCCCTGCGGGGAGGAACCGGGGGACGAGGTGCACCCAAGCGGCAGAGCCGCGAGGAACAGAAACGCGACGTACAGGCTGATCTTACGCATATTGATCTCCAGCACTCGTTTTCCACCGCAGTATACGTGAACCCTAACCAACCTGAACCCTGACCAAGGTTGATTTCTGCCGGCATGCCCCGCTGACCGAACCGGACGCAGCTCCAGTCGATTCAATTCGCAGAGCCAACACTGGCGAGATCGCTCTCGAGGATCTGGCTGGCCTTTGCCCGGTCATCCAGTGTGGCCTGTGCGCGGAAGAGTCGGTCCTACCTCTTGCGGGACTTCGCCGGCTGTTTCGCAGGTGCCCCGGGCGGGCTTGCGTCAACGCCGATGACCAGCTTCTCCTTGATCGGGCGGCAGAGGGTTTCTTGGCAGATGACGAAGCCGGCTTCGGCTTGCACCTCGCCATGCCCCGCCTGGGCAGCGACCAAGGCCACCTCGAAACGCGCGGCGGAATCGCTGCTGGTCGCCAGGTCAGCCCGCACAAGGCGCGTTTTCTCTACGGTGATCCCCGGACCGGGCGTCAGCTTCAGGGTAAACGGCGCCTCGGCATTGAGGTGCCAGCCCTTCTTGGTCACGATGGCCACACCGGCCATGACCTTTTCGCCCAGGGTTGCCTTGACGCTGCTTGGCTTGACCTCGTAGGCGTCGTCTGCCGCCCGAGCGGTGGCGCCAGCCAAGACCACCCACGCAGCGCAGGCAGCCGCGAGACGGGCTGCGCGGTTCGCGGATCGTGTCGGGTGAGAAAGCATGGACAAGGCCAGTCTATTGACCAGATCCCGCCTCGGCAAACCCGATTCGCGTATTGCCGAAGAATCGGCTAAATTATGGGGCATGCCTCCTCTCATCGAAAAGGCGGAACGTGCGCGTCAGTTTGCCCGAGCCATCGCCTCCGACCTGGCGATGTACAATGAGGCCAAGCTGGCCCAGGGCATCCAGGACGACACGCTTTTCGACCTGATGAACGACGAGATCGAAGAGGGCCGCAAGCACTTCATGTCGCGCGTGACACCCGAGATCGGGTCCACCAATCTCTATGATCGCGCGCTGGTGGACATCCTGCTCAAGCAGCGCGGGCAGAACATCAAGTCGAAGATCTGGTGAGCACTGGTGCGCCCGTAGGTTCCCGACCGCACACCTTCGTGGTTGCGCCCAGCGCGACCGGACGGCGACTGGACTTGGTGTTGGCGGCCGAATTCCCCCAGGTCTCGCGCACGCAGTTTTCGCGCCACGTGTCCGCAGGGGCGGTCACGGTCAATGGGAAGCTGGCGGCGCCCTCGCGCAAGCTGCGGGCCGGCCAGGTGATCGTGTGGACACCGCCGGCGCCCCAGCCTAGCTTGGAGCTGCGTGCCCAGGACATCCCCTTGCAGGTGGTGTACGAAGATGCGTCGCTGGTGGTGCTCGACAAGCCGGCGGGTCTGGTGGTTCATCCTGCGGCCGGGCACGAGGATGGAACTTTGGTGAATGCGCTCCTCGCCCATTGCCGGGACTTGCGTGGGATCGGCGGCGAACTGCGTCCCGGGATCGTGCACCGCCTGGACAAGGACACCTCGGGCCTGTTGGTGGTGGCCAAGGACGATGCGACCATGGTGGCCCTGGGCGCCGATTTCAAGATCCACCGGGTCAGGCGGGTGTACGACGCGCTGGTGGTGGGCCGGCCGCCGCGGGCAGCGGGCAAGATCGATACCCTGCACGGTCGCGATCCGCACGACCGCAAGCGCTTCACCACACGGGTCAAGACCGGTCGGCGCGCCATCACCAACTGGCGCTTGGTGGAAGATATGGGCCGGGCCGCGCTGCTGCAGGCTGAGCTGCAAACCGGGCGCACCCACCAGGTGCGGGTGCATCTCGCAGCACTCGGCTGTCCCATCTTGGGCGATGCCACCTATGGCCGATCCCCGCGCGACGCCGCGGTCCGGGAGATCGCGCATACCCTGGGGCGGCAGGCCCTGCACGCGCGCGTGCTGGGTTTTTACCATCCCAAGACCGGCGCTTGGTTGGAATTCCAGTCGGAGCCTCCTGCGGACTTCTCCGCGGCACTGGACAGCCTGCGCATTCTCGCGGCCGACGACCGCGCCAAGGCCGACACTCGGCCACAATCCGGGAAGGGAGGTTGATATGGAGACGAGGAGTTTTCCCGTCGACGGCAGTGCTTCTCTCCCGCTGTTGGTATCGGGCAGCATCCCTGCGCGGTTTCGCCACGGCTTCAGCACGCGTGCCGGCGGGGTCAGCGCGGCACCGTACCACAGTCTGAACTTGGGCGGCAAGTGGGGCGATTCGCCGGAGAATGTGGGCGAGAACCGGCGTCGCCTCTTGCTCGCCTCGGGGGCGCGCGCGATGTACGCGGTCTGCCAGGTGCACGGGACGCGCGCGGTGCGCGTGACCGCCGGCGACGATCCCGAGACGGTGAAAGGCGTGGAGGCCGACGGGCTATGCAGTGACGGGGCGGGACTTGGCCTGTCGGTTCACGTGGCCGACTGCGTGCCGGTTCTGATCGCTGATCCGCGGACGGGAGCGTGTGCAGCCCTGCACGCCGGTTGGCGCGGGACTGTGGCGGGCGTGGCAGAGGCAGGCGTGGCGGCCCTGGTCGGGAACTTTGGCTGCCGTCCCCGTGATCTGAGGGTGGCGCTTGGTCCGTGCATCGGTCCCTGTTGCTTCGACGTCGGGTTGCCGGTCGTGGACGCCTTCGAGGCCGCCTGGCCGGATGCGCACGCGGCGGGCGTCGTGGTGGAGACGCCGGGTTTTCAGCCGCGCATTGATCTGCGCCAGTGTTTGCGTCTGCAGCTTCAGGAGGCCGGCGTCTTGCCCGAGCACATCGACGCCAGTTCCGACTGCACCCACTGCGACCCGGCCGGCCGTTTCTATTCCTTCCGTCGTTCCGGCCGTCTGACCGGACAGTTAGCGGGATTCATCGTGGTTCCCGGAGGAAGTTAGCCAGTCCTGGCTACAGTGAAACCGTGGGCCCGGACAGCCGGCTGCGCAGGCGCGGGGCGAACTTGCGCATGCGGTGGATCTTGTTCACCACGTCCATGTAGGCCAAAGCCGACGCCTCGACGATGTCGGTGCTGGTGCCCACCCCGGCAAAGGTGCCTTCGGGCGCGACCGCCACGATCTTCACCCGGCCCTGCGCCTCACGGCCGGCGCTGATGGAATCCAGGTGAAACTCGCGCACCGTAATGTCGAAGCCCACGATGCGGTCGATGGCCTTGGTGGTGGCGTCGACTACGCCGTCACCGCTCGATGCCTCCTGGGACGCCTTGCCCTCGCACACGATGCGTACGGTAGCGGTGGGGATAACCGCCCGGCCGCCGGTCACGTTGAGGTACTCGAGGTTGTAGGCGTCGGCCATTTCCTCAGCGTTGGCTGCCTCCATCAAGGCCACCAGATCATCGTCGAAGATGGTGCCCTTCTTGTCGGCCAGGGCCTTGAAGCGCGGATAGAAGTTTTCGAGGTCGATGTCCTTTTCAGGGTAGCCCAGGCTCTCCAGCCGGTTCTTCACCATGTGGCTGCCCGACCGGCTGGTCAGGTTCATCTTGTTTTCTTTCAGCCCGATGGACTGCGGGGTCATGATCTCGTAGGTCTGCTTGGCCTTGAGCACCCCGTCCTGATGGATTCCGGACGAATGGGCAAACGCGTTGCTGCCCACCACCGCCTTGTTGGGCTGGACCGGCATGCCGCACAGATCGCGCACCAGCCTGCTCGTGCGCATGATCTCGGCGGTGGCCACGTTGCAGGTGACATCCAGGTAGTCCTTGCGGACCTTCATGATCATCACGACCTCTTCCAAGGCCGCGTTGCCGGCGCGTTCGCC
>PMKP01000260.1 GCA_003157775.1 Myxococcales bacterium
TGCCGCTTCCAGGATCTCGCCCACGTACGGAGCGGCTTTGCCGGTAAAAGCCCGAGCCTGATTCCATTCGATCGGCTGAAGGCCGATCGCGCGTGGGAAGTCGAACATTGCTTTGCGTCGCTTCTCATCCCGGCCATGGATTACGAAAACCTTCTTCCGATCGGCGGTGGCCCTCTTCTGGGGAGCGTCTGCAGGCTGTGCTCGGCGCTTTTCGATCGAATCCTCGTAGCGAGCACGACCTTCAGCAGTAATCTCGGCACCGCCAAAGGAAAAGGGCGACGTGCCCAGGTAGTACTGGACATCAACCAGTCCATTGCTCTCCAGCAATTCCACTCCCTCGTTGATTCGATCCGGTGGCATTTCAACCTGCTGCTGATTTTTCAGCGCTTCCTGCACGCCGGGACCAGTTAGGTTGTGCCGACCTCGCCGGGGATCGCCGGGGACTTGCTCGAACTCGGCGATCGCATGCAGTATCCGGCCAGCGTCCTCCTTGACTGACATGTGCTTTCTCCTTGTGGCATCTGGGTCTCTGTTTGACCCGGAATCGTCAACGCGCAGCTTCAGACAGCAAGAGGTTCCCTCTCACTTCCCACTTCCACAGCGGTCGGGCTCTGCCGGCGATGTCGTTCCACGGCCACAAGCGCGCGTCCAACCGTGCCCGAAGTGTAGGTGCCGACATCCGCCTCGAAAACAATCGCCGCCCTGCGAGCTGCCACCCGTTCCGCTCCACGAAAAGTCTTGGCGAGGCTTTCCGCGATCCGATGAACGACTTGCCTGATTTCCTTCGCAACGCGCTCCCCAATCGCGGCGGCGTCATACACGCCTAGGTCAAGATGGAGGGCGAACAGCTTCGCTTCGTGCTCGGGCAGGCGCGATCGCAATCCACGCAACCCCTGTCGCAAGGCCCCCCCACTGTCTCCCCGCGACTGGGCCATAAGTGCCTTCGTCTCGCGTGTGGCCGAGTCGGCTAGTTCACGCAGCGTTTCTCTGATCCCAGCTTCGAGGGCGGCGTGTGTCTGATCGCTCAGTTCCAAGACTCGATCATTGTAGTCCCGAAATCTTGCGGCCGACAGCCACACCAGCTATCAAGACCACCAGGCCCGCCCCGCCGACCGTCCACCCTCCATCCCCAAGTCTCGTCCATCGGGCCGCGACCAGGGCCGTGGTCGCGGTGTCGACAGGGTGCACATAGCCTCCTGTCTCTTCTGCGGATGCCGTCAGACGCCCATCAGCCTCCTGAAGGCTCGGGCGCTTCGACTGGGTTTCCCTATGCCGCCTCGAAGGACTCCCTTGATTCCCCAGTCTGGGATGCCCACGTCATTGATGTTCCGAATACCGGGATTCCTCTTCCAACCAGTGTGGATAAGGAACCGTTCGATCTCGCGCGCCTGGGATGCTTTGATCGCTCCACGTCCATGTCTGGCGATGAAGAACATGATTGGAGTGCCTCTGCGGTACTTGTTCAGCGCCGCGAGGTACTTGAGCAGCTTGCCGTCTTGGAAGATCTCTTGCTTGAAGGATTTCGTCGCTTGGCCAACGTACCAGGGCGTCATCCCTTGACCCGCACGAATTCCAAAGACGTAGATCCCTCTGCGTGGGGCGAGCGCAGATGCCGGACCCTTCCAGAAATGCTGGGGTCTCTTCCCGTCTTGTAGCGCCTCGTAGTCGATGTCGAATGGGCCGAACGGCTCGTATTTCCTCATAGCAGCGAGAATTGGCGCATGGAAACAGCTTCCTTGCAACTAGCAAGGGGCCTTAGCATCCGGTCGGGGTGCAAGAAACACGAATCGCATTTCCTCACCTTCCACCCTCCCCGCCCCCAAGCCGCAGCCATCGGGCCTGGACTGGCGCCGCAGTGGCACTCGGGGCGACGTGGGTGTAGCGCTCGGTGGACGCACTGCCGCTGTGGCCGAGCAACGCCCGATGACCTTCTGGCCGGCGCCCATGACGGCGTAGCTGCTGCCGGCGGTCTGGCGGGCGCCGTGGCTGGTTATGCGGCGGACGCCGGACTCTGTGGCCAGGTCGCGGTACCAGCGATTCAGCACCTTGTTCCCGAACACACCACCACGTGGATCGGGAAACAGAAGCTGGTCCTCAGTCCTCAGCATGAACTTCTGCAACTCCTCGGCTAGCGCTCGCGGGATGACGTGGAAGCGAGCCCCTTGTTCTTCGGCGTGGACACCACCCAAGGGCGCTCTCGCCGCTGACAGCGGGACACACACAACCCAGATCGACCATGTCCCGGTCCAGCTCGGGCGCGATCCGTGGCAGCGCGGGCAGCGTGGTGGCTGGCTGGGGTGCTGCGGCGTGGGTGTGCCTTCTTTTAGGCACGTCGAAATGGGGTACCATGGACGCATGCCTCGTCAGCAGCGGTCTCTTCTCTCATCCACGCTGGCTGTCTGGGTCGGCGCCTTGCTGGCCTCAACGCCGGTGCACGCGGAGGATGGCCCCGCGGGCGCTCCCCCGGACATTGTTCGCCTGAAGGACGGGGGCATGATGCGCGGAACTATCGTCGAACTTGTTCCGGGCAAGACCGTCGAAATCACCCTGCCGAACGGCGCCGGCCGGACCATCCCCATGGACGCCGTGGACTGGGCTGGGCGCGCCAGCGACGATCCAGGACGAGGCGCACGGAATACTCAGCCACCTCGCAGCACCGTGCCAGCGACCGCGATGCCGCCACCAGTTCCACTCCTGCCGCTCTCAGACGCCACTCCCCCGGCCGCGCAGGGAAGCTCGAACACCGCCACTCTGCGCTTGCGCGCCGAGGATGGACAGGAAGGGCTTGCCTTCTACATGAGAACGGGCTTGACCACCTCCCGCATCGGCCGCCGCCCTGGGATAGTGTACCAGCGGTTGTGCACAGCTCCTTGCGAAGTGAAGTTGGAGCCCGGAAGCTATCGTCTTGGCCTGTCACTCGATGAAAATAGCGTCGTGGACGCGGACAGTGTCGTCGTCAACGCATCTGGCCCGAGCACCGCAGTCGGACGCTACCAATCGTACATGGCGGCTCGCATCTCTGGTGTTGTTCTGGGGTTTCTCGCAATGGTCGTAGGCGTCGTGGTGATCAACTACTCGACCCAACGCTGCGACACGACGATCCCTCTTAATAGTCCCAGCACCTTGTGCTACCCGGACCATCCCTACGCGGCTCAGGGCGTCGTGATTTCGACGACGGGGTTGGTGCTCGCCGGCCTTGCGGGTCTCCTCCTGCACGACACAGCCCACGTACACCAGGAATAGTTGGTCCTTTGCCGATGTCTCGCGCATCTCGCGCCAGAACATTCCGGAGTCATAGCCATGCGTATCTTTTCATGAAGTCCTCTGCAATGTTGAAGCGATCGCCAGCACTGTGGCCAATCAAAATCGATCCGTCGCGGCGCCGATGTGGATGTCGCGGAGAGCGGCGTGCCTTCTCTGGTGGGTGTCATGGGTTCCCCGGTCATTCCACCTCGTCCTGCCGGACGCGCACTCCTTCTTGCGAATCAGGCCGGCTCTTGTGGCTACCCCGTGTTGCACCTCGCGATCAGGACCACCACGCGGCAAACCTCAGTCTTCTCACGGCAGACTACCTGCTTCAGTCTTCCGAGGTACTATAGCCGGTATCCATGCGCTGGCTATTGCCCGTACTTGCATTCTGCATCTCTGCTTGCGCTTCAGCAGCCTCTAGCAAATCGCTGGACGCCGGCACGGGTTCTACCACCACCGATTCGCGCCCCCCGAGTCCGTCCGACACCGCACCCGCCACGGATGCAACCTCGACCAGCGATGTCGCCGCGCCGGCCGGCGAACTTTGGGCTGGCATCCTTGACCCAAGCCGCGCGATCGACTGGACGCACGCCGGCGTGGTCGGCGGCATCCCGATCCGCACCACGGTCTGCGCGACCCTCAATCCCGGTGCGACGGCGGCCCAAATCAACTCCGCGATCCAAGCCTGCCCCGCTGGCCAAGTTGTCATGCTAAATGCAGGCACCTACAACATTTCCGACGACGGCATCGTGATGAAGACCGGTGTCACGTTGCGAGGCACGGGCGCAGACCAAACCCTGCTCGTCTTTACAGCCAACACCTACTGCAACAACCAAAACGCGTGCATCTGCTTTGCGGGGTCCACCGAGTGGGGCGGTGACACCCGCGCCCTTGCCCACGGCTCCAACTACGCGGATTGGACGGGTAGCTACGCGCAATGGTCCAACCAAATCACGCTTGCAAACGTAGGCAGCGCGGGGATCCCCGTCGGCCAATATGTCCATCTCGATCAAGCCAACGATGCGACTGTCGGTCCGAACTTCTTCGTCTGCGACAATACCACCGCACCTTGCTCCCTCGAAGGCGGCAACGGCGGCCGCACCATCAACAATATCCTGCGCAGCCAAGTGCAGATCGTCAAGGTCACTGCGGTCAATGGCAGCACGTACACGATCGACCCTCCGCTCTATTCGCCCAATTGGCGCGCAAGCCAGTCGCCTGCCGCGTGGTGGGCCTCGACACTCCTGCAAAACGCTGGCGTCGAAGATCTCTCGATCGATGCGACCAGTTCCAACGGCATGACCAACGTCTCCATGGTCAACGCGGCCAACGATTGGATCAAGGGCGTGCGCCTGGTGCGAACCTGCCAGTGTCAGCGCGATTTGGTGCAGTTGATGGACACCGTTCATTGCACGATCGAGAGCAACTACCTCTATGGCACGCAGGGGCAGTCGGTGAACTACGGCATAGAATCCTACGTGGCGTCCGACAACTTGATCGACAATAACATCCTCCAGCACGTCGTCGCGCCAATGATGGTGCAGCCGGCGCTTGGTTCGGTATACGCCTACAACTTCGCGATCAACGACACCTACTACGACAGCGGCTATACCACGAACCCCCTTCACTGGATGATAGGCATGGTCGACCAGCACAATGCCGGTGTGGAATATAATTTGTACGAAGGAAACATCGGCCCTGGCATCGGCTGCGACGTGATTCACGGCAACCAGCTCGCGAACTCTTTCTTTCGCAATTACTTGCTTGGCTCCGACCCAGGCCGCATTGATTCGACGGACGCCATCAACTTGGCGTCCTACAATCGGTATCACAATATCGTGGGCAACGTGCTCGGTACGCCTGGTTACACGACGACCTATGAAGCGCACAGCGGCCCCGGACAATCGGCAACGGTGTTCAATATCGGCGGCGGCAACAGCGAGGGCACGGTGACCATACCGGACGATCCGATGGTCGCAACCACGCTTTTGCGATGGGGCAACTTCGATGTCGCCACCAATGCGGTTCACTTCACGGTTTCTGAGGTCCCGAGCGGCATCACGCCCTATGGCAATGCTGTTCCCGCGAGCCAGACGCTTCCGCCCTCGTTCTATCTTGCGAGCAAACCGAGCTTCTGGCCGGCATCCAAGCCGTGGCCTCCGATTGGGCCCGACGTCACGGGTAGCAATTTGGCGGGCCTTTCGGGGCATGTGTACACCAATCCTGCGAAGGACTGCTTTGCCGCGATGGGCGGGCCGACGGACGGCAGTGGCGCGGTGCTGACTTTCAGTGCTGCCAACTGTTACCCGTGATCACGCGTGGGGCACACGCAACCCAGCGACCGTGTCCCGGTTTAGGCCGGCCGCAAGGCAGCCGGACGCATCCATGCACCCTGGAATGCAGATCTTGGCGCTGGGCGGGCCGAAGCACCCCGCCGCCATGTCGCAGATCAAGGCCTCCCCGTCCGCCTGGCATTCGTTGTCTGGGGTGCACGGTGACTGGATGAATAGGCCCAGTTCATGCCCAAGCCGACTTCGTGCGGGGATTCTCCAGCAAAGTGTGTAAGGATTCCTGTGCTCGTGGGACAAGAGAACTCGTGAAGAAGAAGACCACGAACGAGGGCATCATGGCGCGGATGAGTGCAAGCACGGGCTCTTGCCTGATAGTCGTCGCAGGCTTCTGGAATACGAGCTGCGGTCGTACCGCTCTTGATGACACTCAGGCACGCGATGCTGACAGGGACGCAGGTCCGGATGTCACTCTGCGCGTACCTCTGCGACATCGACCTGTCGAGGTCGTATGTCAAGTCCCCCGTGGTCCTGGTCCATTCACCTGCCTTTGCCCGAGCGCCGATGGCGCATCTTGCACCTGCCCCGGGGATGAGTGCGGTCGAGACTCGGATTGCCCAGCAGATAGGAGGAACGGCCGTTGCCTCGCGCTCGGCCCTCTGCCGACTGCAAAATGCTCCTACGACGACTGCATGACGGACACGGACTGTCCTGCGAGCGTCCCCTGCAACTGCCGCCCGTCTCCGTCTCTGGCGAGCGCGCTGCCGAATACTTGCCTAGCTGGCAGCGATTGCCGCGTGGACTCCGACTGCGGTGCCGGAGGGTACTGCTCGCCCAGCCAATTTGGGCAGTGGTGTGGGTTCACCTACCATTGTCACACCATGGGCGACACCTGCATCGACGACAGCGACTGTGGGGACGTTGGCTGCAACTTCGACAAGGAGATGGGACACTGGGCATGCGGTGGCGACTGTGGCCCGGCACCTGCTTGAGCCGGAAGTAGAGAGCGAGGTCGGGGAAGCACCCGAGTCAGGCGGTGCCGGGCTCGCAAGTCCCGCGCGACTGGTAGCACCCGCCGTTCACACAGAAGGCGGAACATTCACTGTCACTCTTGCACAAATCCCGTCGACAGAATCCGCTTCCGTTACAGGCAAAGTCCACCGGACACGTGCCGTCACCGGAAACACAGGTCTTCTCGCACCCATTGCTCTCATTGCACGCCTGCCCCGAGGCGCAGTCGGCTTTGGTCCTGCAGCCGAGAACGCAGAATTTGGTCATGTAGCAATAGCACGACGAATTGGCCACGACGTCACAGATCATTGTGCCAGTTGTGGATCCGCCATCGCGGACACAGTCCACGTCGCTTGTGCAGTCGCTAGGCCCCTGGCACGCGTAACAGGAAGAGGACCCTAACCCACCACTTCCGGGCTCACCGGGCGCATAGCAGTCCATGAATTCAAGTGGCGACGCGCAATCGTCCTGCGAACTACAGGACGTTCCTTCCCTCACTGGCGGCTTGTCGGCGGACCCGTCTGGCCTGCCGCTGGTGCCACCACCGTCGCCACCAACCCCGCCGTCCGTGCCACCTGAGCCGCTGGAACCTCCTGAAGTGTGAACCCCGCCGGAACTGGTGGCGCCGCCCAAACTGGTGGCGCCGCCTGCTCCCGTGGTTCCTCCGGCTCCCGTGGTCCCTCCGGTTTGCGTGGTTCCTCCGGCTCCCGTGGTCCCTCCGGTTTGCGTGGTTCCTCCGGCTCCCGTGGTCCCTCCGGTTTGCGTGGTGCCGCCAGCTCCCGTGGTCCCTCCAGATCCGGTCGCTCCCCCGGTCTGCGTGGACCCGGCCGTTGCAGTGACCCCGCCGCTTCCGGTGACACCCCCGCTCCCAGCGCTCGCAGCGTCGCTGCCCGATCCGGCAGCGCCCCCGCTGCCCACAGGCGCGTCCAAACCAGGCGCCTGCGCGTCGGGCTGGCCAGTTGCCGTCCCCTTGCTGCTGCAGCCGGCGGCCAATCCACCCGCGACCATTGCAGTCGCAAGAGCTCCCAAGATCGCCTGGGTCATCACTATCCTCGTCATCAAATGTCTCCTTCCGAGCCCGCTTCAGTCTCCGCTCATCTTGTCTTGGCGTGGCATCTCCCGACAATACAGCAACATACGTGCCACGCGCTGTCGAGGCTCGTCTTCTTTGGTCCAAGAATGGATGCTAGGATCACGACGGTCGAACGCGCGCACCCACGTCGCGACAGCGGCGTCCGCATACCCTCAGAATTCTGATGGATCCCGGCCGTGGCCTGCCTTGCCCACTCGAACCACTCCCTGCCCGCGATCGCCAGACGCCGTAGCCGCTCTGCGACGAGCGAGAGCTGTAGGTTGTCCCGAGCTTCAGCTATCATCTTGCGCGGATACTTCGGCAGCCAGCATGGGGACCGCAGAGCAGCCCATCACAATCATGGGGAAACACATGGAGTCGACGAAAACCCCTTTGCAGAATCTACCTCGCTTGCGCCGAAACCCCTGGCGGCCGCAGCGATGTGCGGCCTTGTTCGGCTTGAGCGCCGTGCTTTGGGCCAGCCCAGGCTTTGCCCAGACCTCAACTGGCACGTCCACTTCGACCACAACTGGCCTGAGGACGACTGATTTCACCCTCATCTTGCAACGCCAGGATGGCGGCTTTTGGAACGACCTGAGCACGACCGATGCCATCACCTACCTGAACCAGGCGCGCTGCCAATGCGCCACCCCCGTACGAATCTTGGTGCAGATGGCCGCTGCCTCACGGAGCAAGCTGTCGTCGCTGACCACCGCCGGGACCAACGCGCGACTCTACGTGGGCTACGCCTGCGCCAATCTGAACACTGCGTTCATCCCCCCGAGACCCCAATGCGACGGCAACCAGCTCGGCCCCACGCTCAATGGACTATCGACACTGTCAGTGAATGGGAGCTGGGCGGTGGAGACTACCGTGGACAAACTTTTTGCTGCTGCTGGAGATTGCGGCGTGACCCTCAACACGACGATCTGGCTGTGGATCGACAGTACAGGCCGTGGCTATCCGGACTCGGGCGTAGCCGCCGCCAATGCGCCCGAGCTCGGCATTTCGCTCGACGGCACGCCCCCTGAAGCACCCTCCGGCATCACGGTGGAGGGCGGCGACCAAGCCCTGATGGTGTCGTGGACACCACTATCAGCCGCCGACTGGCCCGACCTGGCCGGCTACCTGGTGTTCTGCATGCGCGCAGATGGCCTGCAGGTTTTCAATCCGAGCTACTACAGTAGCCAGTACCTGACCGGCCAGATTCTGTGTCAGGCCAGCAGCCCGCCCATGCCCACGGCCGGCCCGACATCGAGCGCAGCCGGAAATACAACCGCCGTCGAGGTCGCGGCGCCTGCGGTCTTCCAGAACCTCGACCCCAACTACCTCTGCTCGGGCCGCTTGCCCCCCACGCAGACCGGCGTGCGCCTCGGCACCCTGCAGAACGGGATTCCGTACACAGTGGGCGTCGCCGCGGTGGACAACCGCGGCAACCCCAGTCCCATCCAGAGCGGCTTCGTCCAGGCACCGGTTGCCACGGGTGGAACCAACGGTGGAGACACGGGTGGAACCACCGGCGGAGCCACGGGTGAAACCAACGTCGGCCTTGGCAATTCAGGGTGCGGCTGTCGACTCGCTGGGGTCGACCGCAGCGCCGTGCCCTGGGGCGCGATGCTGGCGCTCGGCGTGGCCAGCCGGCTTCGGCGCCGTGGCAAACGTCAACGTCAGTCGTCGCGGTGATCCGCATGTGCGCCCACCAACCGTTTCATGAGACGGCCGGAAGGCTTGTTCCCGCCGCTCCCTAGCGTTCCCTGTTCGAGAGCACGCCACCACGGGGAGCGAACTACAAACTGTTCCTCGCGCACCGAGAACCGATGCCGCCGTTGCGATTACCGGCGCCGTAGTTGATTCGGTAGGACGACCAGAGGCCCGAGGCGTCCAGGACGAAGACGCCGCCCCGGATCACCCGGCCGGCTGCGGCCACGAGATCGGCACAGTCATCGCATGGCATTTGGTATGGGCTTGAATACCAGTCCAACGTCCACTCCCACACGTTCCCGGCCAGGTCGGCCTGGCCCCACTTCCCGTCGCCTTTTGGCGACTTCGAGCCGACGTTCTGCGCGCTAGCGCATGAGCCGCCGCAATAGACCACGTAACTGTCATCGATTGTCGTGGATGTTGGCGGGCTCGACCACGGATAAGCCCGCTGCTCGCTCCCCCCGGAGGCCGCATAGTTCCACTCTGCCTCGGTCGCCAGCCGTCCCCCGTCCCACGCGCAGAATGCGAACGCCGTGTACCAGTCCATGCAATTCACCGGCTTGCTCTCGTTGCTCCCCGCGGGGTCGGTCCAGGTCTCATAGATCGCAACGCACTTCATGGCGGCTTTCAGGCTGGCCGTGTCCGCGGGCAGATAGCTGTTCCACGTCGAGTCCCAGCCCGAGCCCGCGATCAGCGGATTAGCGCCCGCGCCAGACACGGGGGGGCTAGCCTGGGTGCCCATGCCCGCGTTGACGAACTGCCGGAACCGGCCCACCGTGATCTCGTACTTGTCAAGGTAGAAGTCATCCACCGTCGCCGGGTAACTATTGTCCGTATACTCCACGCCGTCGTAGCTCCGATAGAATGTTCCGCCAGGGACAGGCAAGCTGGTGCAGCAGCTCTCGCCTAGCGGCCCGCAGGTCGAGGCCAGGCCGCTACAGCTTGGTGGCGTTCCGCCTGCTGTCGTGTTTCCACCAGCCGTGCCACCGCTCGCTGCCGTCCCGGCTGGGGAGTTGGTCGCGCCTCCCATGGTGCCAGTGACCGTCGTGCCTCCTCCACCCGTGCCGTTCATCGTCACACCCTGCGGTTCGCTCATCGGCGTCCGCGAGCAGGCGAGCCCGGCTATCCACAACGCCGCAGCGATTGCTGACCTTCGGCACTCGCAGATCATAGCTAACAGATTATCAGCAAAGTGGTCCGAGGGAATGTTCGGCGCAGGCGATGCCCAAACAAACCAGTCCGAGGTTTTTGCGCAGCCGGCAGTACCAGGTACCTCCACCGTCAGATGGCCCGAGATTCTCGACGCTACTCTCAGTCGCGTGCCCAGTCCTCGACCTGCAAATCGGGAACTCTCGTCATGTCATCCAGGTTCGCGGTGACGAGGATTGCTCCCTCGACCTCCAGCGCTACGCGTGCGAAACCACTACCAGGGTCTCCGAGCGTCTCACCACGCACTCGAGCACTCGGTCCATGGTCTCCGGGTCAAGTGCGGCGAAGCTTTCGTCGAGCACGCGCAAGTCTGCTTGCTGCAGCAGCGCCCGTGCCACGCAGACCCGACTGCGCTCGCCTTGCGAGAGCTGCCAGCCACTGTCCCCCACCATCTGCTGCAGCCCTCCTGGCATGCGCGCAATCAGGTCCGACAGCCCCAACTCGCGACAGATCGCCTCGATCTCCTGCTCGTCTTCTGCTCGCGGCGGCCAGCGCCGCGCCATCGCGATATTGAACAACAGAGGCGCGGACAAGATGTGGTTCTCATGGCTTTGCGGCACACCCGCGGCGCGCTGGCGCCAACGCTCGGGCCGCAGGCTGTGATGGTCGAATCCTCCCAGCAGCAGGAGGCCGCCCGAAGGCTGGCGCAGCCCACACAGAAGCGCGCCCAGGGTAGACTTGCCCGAGCCCGATGCTCCTTCGATGAGGATGCGTTGCCGACGCCGAATCTCGAGGTTGCATCCTCGCAGCACCGGATCCAGCCGACCCGGGTAGCTGAAACTGACGTCGCGGCCCACCAGCAATCCACGCCGGCCCGCGCTCGCCTCATCCACTTCACTGGGCAACACCGCCACATTCTCCACACTTTCGAGTTTCTGAGATGCAGCCTCAAACAGAGGCCGCGTGCGTCTCCAGCCAAGGAAGGCCGCTGCCAGGCCCGGCCCTGTCTCCATGGCCACGCGGCGAAAGGCCAAGTACACCAGCAATACGCCGCCCAGGCTCACCGCTAGCGCCGTGCTTTGCGCCGCGCCGGTGGCAAAACCCGGGGCGAGCGCCGCCACACCGAGCACCAGCCAGCCTCGTGGCAATAGCACCGACAGACGCGCCATCTCACGGTCGAGGGCGGCTTGCTTCCGGCCGTAGACGGCCAAGCCCCGGTCCTGGCCCTGCTGCGCCGCCGGCTGTTGCGCCACCAGGGTTCGATATCCCACCATGGTTTCCACCAGCTCGTCGGTGAGCGCGAGACGCGCGTCGGCCCAGTTGAGCAGCCGCCCATAGAGACGGCGCACCAGTCCGACGGCCAATACTAGCCAGCCAACCAGCAGGACGAGGTGAAGGATGGGTGCCGCACCCAGGGCCAATACCACGGCGCCGAACAAGAACTGGAAAACGTCAGCGAGCAACACCGACCCGCCGGTGCGTGCGAAAGCATCCAGGGCGTCAGCCTCCAGCACCGTGCCGAGCAGGTGACCGACGCCCTTGACCCGCACCTCGTCGGCGGGCAGGCGCAGGATGCCTTCCAGCAAACGTTCGCGCACCAGTCCGCCCACCTGCACGGCCAAACGGCCGGCTGCCCACACCCCGCTTGCCCGACACGCCACAAAAGTCAACAGCAACATCGCCCATGCCCAGAGCCAGCCTCGTTCCAAGTGGCCCTGCAGTGCCGCAGCCCCGAGCAACCACCACGAGCCCACCATGAGCGCAAAGCCGACCAGATACGAAACCAGCGCGGTGCCAACCACACGCCTGGCACCTGATTGCTGGAGGCGTTCGCCAAAGCGGCTGGCAGCCGGGTGCAGCGCCCAGCCCACAGCCGCCCGACTGGGCCCCGCCCCGCCGCCCAGAATCCGTTGCGCCTCTTCCTGATCGCGAGCCGCGAGACCCACGGCCGAAGCGAAACCGGCAAACGCCTCACCAGCCGGGCCGCGCCTCTCATCATCGAGCCAGGCGTCTATCTCGGCGGCGGCAAGACGATGCACGCACCGATCAGCGCCCAGGACCTCGGCCACACGAGCACGCCGGTCGCAGGCCAGCAGGACCAAGAACTCCGACGGTCCCGAGCCCGGATGGGCCACCAGAACCGGGCCACTTTCAGCCAAAAGTCCGCGCACGGTCGCGACGCGCGCGTCCACCGCCTCGACTTCCAGGCCGAGCTGGCAGGCGGCATCTTCCACGAAACCAGCGAGCGCGGTGCTGTCGGCAATCTCGGCCGGCGGATCCTGCAGGTGTGGCGCCCGTCGCTGGGGGAAGAGGCCCTCGGCGATGGCCACCAGCGCGTCGCCCAGCCGGCCGGCCGGCCAAGCCGCGGCCGCAGGGCTGGCGATGTTCGCCGCACGGCCTGGACTGCTCACCTGCTGCCTCCCTGCGCACGCGACGGCGCGCGCTCCACAATCTGTCCCTTGTCGAGGAGCAAATGCCGCCACTCGGGGCCCTCCAGACGCGCCCGCGCCCGTACCTCGGCCAGAAGCAAACGCGCATAGCGCGTACCCGCCTGGCCGGCCAGTCGCTTGGGCTCGCCGTCCTCGACCACGCATCCCTTGTCCACTACCAGCACGCGCGGAAAATCCAGGGTCTGGCTGACGTCGTGGGTGATGCAGAGAAACGTCGACGTCGCCCAGCGCGCGCGCGCGGCATGGAGCAGGTCTTCCCGGCGCGAACGCTCCAGTCCGCAGAAGGGCTCGTCGAAGATCACCAGGCGGGCTGCGCCCCGGCAGATGGCGCGACCCAGCCGCACCCGCTGGCCCTCGCCGCCGGAAAGTAGGGCCCCGCCCGCGCCCAGGGGCGTCTGCAGGCCCATGGGCAGGCGGGCCAGCACCTCGTCGAGCTGCGCGGCCTCTACCGCGTCGCCCACCGCCCGATGCTCGCCGTCGCTGCCGAAACGAAGATTCTCCAGCAGCGACCGGTTCCACAACTGCACCGCGGGATCGACCCACAGGGTCTGGCGGCGCAACTCCTCCAGCCAACGCCCGCGCAGTTCCTGGCCGTCGACCCGCACCACGCCAACGTCTGGCCGATACCAGCCGAGAAGCAGGCCGACCAGGCTGGACTTGCCCGCGCCCGAGACGCCCACAATCGCCACGTGCTCGCCCGCGGCGAGGCTGAGCTGGTCGAGTGCCAGGATCTCGTTGCCCGCGGCTTTCACGCGCACGTCGCGCAAGTCCACCGCAACCCCGGCCGCAGCCGACTGAGGAAGCGAGCTGTCCTCCGCTTCAACTGGGCTCTCGGGCGCACTCAACGGCTCCAACAGGCGCAGGGTCACGTTGCGATGTTGTGGGTACTGCTGAATCAGAAAAGCGATTTCTTGGCCCAAGGACGGCAGCATGAAAACCCAATACACGATCAAGATCGCCCAGCCCGAGCCCGAGGCTGACACCAAATAGCGAAAGACCACAACCGCCGCCAGACCGAAGCCCAGCAAGCCCTGTGCAGTATCGATCAGAACCGCCAAGCGGGTGGCGTCCCGGGCCGCGCGTGCCCACTCGCGCAGGCGGCCGCCGTGCTCGGCACGCAGGGCGGGCTCTGCGGTGTGCGCGCGAATCGCCGACAGGCCCAAGAGTGCGTCCAGATAGAAACGCGCCAGCCCACCGGCGTGGCCGCGCATGCGCAGATCCCGTTCCACCAACGCCGGCTGGCAGCACAGCGGCAGGACCAGCATCAGCCCCGCCATAGTCAACAGCAAGGGTGCGCCCGACGGATATAGCCAGATCACGCCTGCGGTGGTGGTGAGCATTTCACCGATCGTGCGCACGAGCTGGCCGCCCTGCCCGGGCAGAAGGCGCAACCAGTGCAGAAGATGCGCCCGCTCCGCCATGTCAGAAATGGGCCGGCTCTGAAAGTAGCGATCCCCAAGCAAGGGCAGCTTGCGCAGAAAAGCCTGGCGCAGCCGCATCTCCAACCGGCTGCCGGCGGTCCACAAGACTCGGGCCAGGGGCCATTCGAGCAAGAAGAGCGCAGCTAGGAACACCAGCAGCGCGCCCGCCGCTGCTAGGCGCTGCTCGAAAAGAGGCAGGCGTTGGCCGATATCGATGGCGCTGCGAAAGAGCAGCGACTCCACCACCGTCCCTGCCCCGGCCAGTGCCAACCCGGCGACGATGGGCAAGAAGCGCAAGAGCCCGTCGGCGCGCAACAACTCAACCAGCTTCCGCGCCGGGCCGGACTGGTCATCGGCCAGCACTGCCGCAAGCTCGGGTGGTAGCGTTTCCGCTGGTTTGTCCGCAGCTAGGCCGGCCACCCGCAGCGCAAGTGCCCCGCGCAGAAGTATCGTGGGTTGCCCGTCTGGCCCTGCGGCAGGGCGCGCAGTCCACAGAGTCTCCGGGACAAGCCCCGACGCTCCACGGTTGGTCGCATCTGCGACAAGACAGTCAAAGGCCCGCGCGGCGCGCCTGCGGGAAACCACCTTGCCCTGCCCCAGACGCTCGGTCGCCCGGGCGCAGGCGTCGAGCGCAAGCAAGGGGCGCCAGTCTTCGACGGCTGCGGCGGCTGCAATGCGCGGACCGGCATCAGACACGCCCAGTTTCTGCAAGCGGCGCTGCAACGGATCGAGGAAACCAGGCTCGCGCGTCCACGCCCCAAAGTCCGCCACCGGAACCGGCATTTCGTGCACATACAGGTCGCGCACGAAATCTCGCTTGCTCATCCAGCGCCGGCCGCGACCCGGGTCCATGACCTGGACCCACGGCCCCAGCACCCGCCACACCACCACGAAGTGGGTTAGGCCCGACGGCAACCTGACCACGACCAGGGCGGGCAACGCCTCGGCCTCGCGCAGAAGAACGTGCTCGACCGGCATCATCATCTGCGCGGCGTCCAAGCCCAGCCTCTTGGCCAGCTCCTCCAGCGCGTCGATGGACGACCCGTCCACCGAAGTGTGACAGGCCTCGCGCAACCGGCCGTAGTGGGCGCGAACGCCGAAACCTTCCAGCAAGGATTTCAGGGCTGCGGGGCCGCAGTCCATGCCCGAGGTCTGCACCACCTCGTGGGCGAAAAAGTGCCGCCGTTCCCGCGCGCTCTCGGACTGGTCCTCGTCCTCGGAAGCAGCCATGCTCAAAGGTCTGATATGGGTGCAGGGTTGGGCGTGGCGGACTCGGCACTTCCCTGCACGCTCATGAGAAACCGGCCGGCCGCATCCAGCACCAGGGCAAAGGGTGAAACCCGTTCCACCTCGACTTCGGCGCTGCCCGGCAGGCCATGCTGCAAAGGAATGTTCGTCCGCTGGGGCGAGCGCAAGACCAACTCCACCCGTATCAGGCCGTCCTTGGGCTCGTTGCCCACGCGATCGACTTCGGCTAGCAGCATGCCGTACTTGGTCCAGGGAAAACCGAACATGCGCAGGCGCGCGCTCTGGCCGGTGTGCACCCGGCCGGCTGCCGTAGCCGGGTCGAAAAAGGCCACCGCGCGCAGTCCGCCGGTGGGCACGATGGTGCACAAGCGGGTACGTTCGGCCACCATGGCGCCCGCGCGCAGGTTCACCATGTGCCCGATGCGGCCAGCAACCGGTGCCCGAATCAGGTGCAAATCAATCTTCTGATCGAGAATGCGCACCTTGCCCTCGGCATCCGCGCGCTCGCTCTGCAGGCGCGCTGCGTCCGCCTGCAGGCCCGCGATGTGCGCCTTGCGCTCGCTCACCTTGACCGCGCCCTCGTCGCCCAGCCGGCCCACCTGTACCCGCGCCGCTTCGGTCTCGGCACTCTGCCGCTGCGCCTCGGCTTGCAAACGATCGCGATCCAGGGTTGCCACCAGGCGCTTGTCGTGCAGCGACTGGATTTGCGCGCGCTCCGCCTCCTTTTGTTGGGCCACCACATCCGAGGCGCGCAGCCGGGCGCGCGCCTCATTCACCTGCGCCGCATTGGCGCGCCCCTCGCCACGCATGGCCTGCTCCTGCGAGGTCAGCTCCTTGCGCAAGGCTTCGATCTGCGGGCCCAGCGTCGCCACTCGGCTCTCCTCGGCCGCTCGTTCCAGGCGGAATGCCTCGGCATCCAATTCGACCAGGATCTCGCCCTGCTGCACTTGTCGGTCCAGCACCAAGGCACTGCGTACCAGGCGGGCCGCCACCGGCGAGTCGACGTCATAGGGGGCAGTTGCCACTTCCAAGCGGGCCGAGCGACTGACCTCGTAAAGTCCCACGCGCGCCAGGAAGAACCAGGCCGACCACGCCGCCAAGAGGGCCCCTCCCAGCACGGCTACCACGACCACCCGTGAGGATGCGTCCTGTGCACGTGCAAAGCGGGCGAACATGAGATCCCTCGACTGTACCTTGCCATGATACACGAGGGGCGCGGCAAATGGGCAGATATGGAAACCTGACGCCGCCGGCCTCTGCATACGACGTCTTCCTCAGCCACAGTCATGGGATTCCGTTTCCCGGGAACGCCTGGAGCTGGCATACTTGCCCCGAGCGGCGAGCCCCTTTTGCACACTGGCGGAGGGCCCATGCGACCATTCTGGACATCTCGACTCCTTTTCATGGCAGCCGGCGCTCTAACCCTTGCCAGTAGCGGCTGCGGTAGGTCCGGGACCACGGTCCTTCACGATGCAGCGGCGGCGGCAGGTGCGCCAGCAAGTACTGGCGGCATCTCAGGTGGCAGCGGTGGCTCCGTCGGAACTGCGACTTGGGCCGCAGGCGGAGTCGCGTCCGGAGGTGCCGGTGGAATCGCGTCCGGGGACGCCGGCACAACCGCGGGCGGGACAGTATCGGGTGGCGCAGGCGGCACGGCAACCGGCGGGATTGCTGGCATGAAGACCGGGGGCTCGGGTGGAGCTGGCGGAATAGTGGCCGGCGGTGTGGGCGGCACTGGGTCCGGCGGTTCAGGTGGCACTGCGACGCAGGCCGCCGGCGGATCTGCCAGAGGCGGATCGACCGCCTCTGGAGGAACAACCACAAGCGGCGGATCGACTGGCACTGGCGGCACCCCAGGGTCTGGCGGCAGTGTCAGCACGGGCGGTGCTGGTGGGGCTGGAACCGGCGGCAGCTCTGCGGGCGACGCGGGCGACTGCATCGACGTGTGCGGACTCTATGGACCACCTTGCTGCGTTTTTTCAGCGGCTTGCATCGAGCCCGGGGGGAGTTGCGTTGTCGACGTGCTCTCCGCAAACATGAGTAGCCCCTCCTACGAATACGCCAGTCTCGAGACGCAAATCGCCTCGCTACCACAGGACTTGTTGGTCTCCTTCACGGACGCGGACATTGACTGGGCAGCAGCGGACCCACCGCCCACCTCGCGCATCGAGATGCACATGACTGCTCAAGCCTCGTCGCTCTATGGAACAGCTCTGGATAGCGCGCACTGGAATCATCCCTTTCGGTTCTCGTGCGGCGGCCAGAGTCTGTTCGTGGGTGTGACCTACCAAGAGATCGGGGAAGCGGCCCTCAACGTGCCGGTGCTAGACGTGTCTCGCGACGCCAGCAACCTCGTGGTTCTGCGTCTCGGCGCGTGGCAAGGCGCGTGGTACATGGGTAGCTCTCTGGGGCCAACGGGAGCCAGGGAGCGCATCGATCGCCCCGAGCTTCGTGCGGTCTTCTGCCAACGGGGCGCGCTGCGGGATCTCGCGACGCTAGGCCATTGACACCGGCGGGGCGCCGTCCGGTTGTGTCAGTCCCTCTTTTCAAGGGCAGGTCGAATTGAGTGCGGACGGTGCGAGCGTAGTCGTCACATTGGTCTGTAGATACGACGGCGTAGACGTCGTGATGTTCGCCGCCACGACACCTCCGGCGATGCGCGCATTGATGGTCGCCGCCGACTGATTCGCCCAGCTATCGCCCGCGGCTGAAAGGCCAAAACTTTCGTCAACCAGGATGGGTTTGCCAGTCACGGTGTGCAAGTTTGCATAAGTCGAGGTTCCGGGGCTCGCGCTGCTGCCCTGTCCCGTTGTCCATATCATGTCGTAGCTCGTGCCCAAGGCGGCCATGGCGGTGTCTATCCCGCCAATGTAGGAGGTCAATTGCGAGGAGCTGATCCAGCCCGAGTAGTCTATGGCGACCACGGCAGGGGGATCGTTGCACTTGATCGCCAGGGTAATCTGCGCGGCAAGCTGGCCGAGTTGCGCGTACGAGAGACCCGACGACGAGCCCTCCACCGAGTACTGAATGAAGTCTCCTTCGAGCAGCCAAATGACGGGTTTCTTGTAGGCGGCGTAGGTCTGTGCGGCGTACCACGCGTACGCCTTGACCATCAGATTTTGGTCACAAATCGTGCCCGATGGACATGCGGCATTGTCGACTCCGAGAAGCAACGGTCCCATCCCGTTCGTTAGATTGGGTCCGCCAGGATTCACGTTCCCGTCCTGGAGACCGTTGGCGTGTCCGTAATACCCGATGATGTACGCGTAGTAGGCCGGAACGGCCGTGGTAAAGGACTTGAGCCAGTTGCCCGAGTCGAAGCCATTAGAACCGAAAACGCCACTGGCCGGAATGTTGTAGCCAGCCCAAGCGGAAGCGAACTGTAGATAACTCGCTGGATTTCCGTTGACTCCCCAAGCGAACGTGCAGCCGAATGGATTCGATGCCGGGGTTGTGCCTGTTCCGCAGGTGGACGAGGTACCGCTGTCGCCAGGAGAACCTCCTGCGCCACTGGCGCCACCCGCGCCTGTCGAACCTCCCGATCCCCCTGAGCCACTCGCGCCGCCCGACCGGGCACCGCCCGTCGCGGTTCCGCCGGTGCCGCCGCGCCCCGACGTGCCACCGGTTGCTGTGGCGCCTCCGGTAGCGGTTCCGCCGCTTCCCGACCCACCCGAGCCAGCGCCGCCCGTCGCGGTTCCGCCGGTGCCGCCGCTGCCGCCGCGCCCCGAGGTACCACCGGTTGCTGTGGCACCTCCGGTAGAAGTTCCGCTGCCGCCGCTTCCCGACCCACCCGAGCCAGTGCCGCCCTTGCCCCCGCTGCTCACGCCGCCGGATCCGCCGGGTGCGGAGTTGCCGCCGGTCGCTGTGCTTCCGCCCAAACCGGTCGTCCCGCCCCCAGTTCCCGATGACACACTGGAATTTCCCCCTGCGCCGCCAGAACCACTGCTGCTGGCGCCCCCGGAATTCACCCCGCCAGCCGCACTACCGCCCGTGCCACCTGGCTGATTCTCGCTGCCGCTGCTGCACGCGATGGCAGTCAGAAGAAGTACGGGGATTGGAAGACCCGGAAAGAATTGGAAACGACGCATGAACCCCTCCGTTCTCGGCTTTCAGTAGCAAACCGGCTGCGAAGTGGCTCATCGTGCAGGGTTCTTTCGCCTATCCAGCGGCCATGATCTTGCAAAAAGCCAATTCTTCGAAAAGCCGCAAGCACTACCGGGGCCTCACCCCGCTGCGTTTGTAATCCGTGTGCGCGGCACTGGGATCGAAGTTGGGATCGTAGTTGGGGTCGTTCGAAAAGACAACGTCCCCGTTGGCGCTCTGCCAGCGGTTCTTCTACTGGTTGGATTCGAGTTCAACCTTTCCCGTATGTGTCACTGCCAGCACGGCCAGCACCGAAGCCGTGGCGTAGCAGGGCAGGACTGGCCGTGTTCCCGCAGAGAGCGCGATGCGGTAGACTGCGCCCTGTGGTCGGAACAGACTCCTCAGCACGTATCATACGCGCCGCCAAACAGTGGACTGGAAGGTGGACGCGCCGCCGGATCGCCGGGCTACCAATCCGGTCACTCATCGTCTTCGTGTTGTCGTTCGGCGTGATCGAGATTTTTGAGGCCTACTTTCGCCAGTACGCCTCCCGGGGAGTCTACTTTCAGGGTTGGTCCTCGGAAAAGATAATGCAATCGGTCTCCCTGCGCGAGCTGCGCGCAGCTCCTTTGGAGTCGCTCTGGTACTTGCACGTTCAACCGCCGGTCACCAACTTGATCCGCGCGGTTATTGTGGCCTTCCACCGCGAGGCCGACTGGATCAAAGTCATGCTCGAGGTCGACCGCGACCTCAATCATGCGTGGGCCCTCGCCGGGGGTGCGTTGGCCGCACTGATCGACGCTTGGCTTCGGAGACTTCGCGTTCCCGGTGCGCTGGCGGCGCTGCTCACTTTGGGTTGGTTGCTGTACCCCGCAAACCTCGCCTTCGCGACGTTGCTGGACGGCACTCTGCTCTCTTCATTACTCACGACGTGGATCGTCTATGAAACCTGGAAGATCGGAAGGGCCGACGTCGGATCCATCGGCCGGCTGAGCGCGGCGGTGCTGCTTGCCTTTTTCACCCGCTCCATCTACCAGTGGCCGTTCGTGCTGGTTATGCTCGCATCCCTGGTGTTGATGCGGGTTTCGCTACGCCGGCTGCTCGTGTTTGGATTGGTCGTTGGCCTGACAGTTGGCCTGTATTCCATCAAGCAGGCCTATTTGTTCGGCACCGTCTCGACGTCGACCTTCCAGGGGACGAACCTCACGCGTTCGATCGGCGCGGACTGCAAGGGAATGGAGCCCGTGGCCGCGGTACCCCGCCTCCGATTGACAGCGCCGGTACTGACGGAGCGGCGCAAACTCGATGGCACAGAGAACTTCAACCACCTCGATCGTCTGAATATCGAGCGCGGCCTAATGGCCTGCTTTCGGAACAACCTGGTCCATCGCTCGACGGCTTCGCTCTTGTCCGGCTACTCCCAGAACTTCGACGTCTTCCTTCAGCCGTCGAGCCGATACGAGAGAAACGCGCTCGTGGATCGACTGCCGTGGCGGGGACCGGCCGACTGGATATTTTCCGGCTGGCGGCTCGAGTTGCTGGTGCTCTGCGCCTGCGGGTTGGGCATCTGGCAGACTCGGCGTCATCGTGCGCGCTTCGCTCTGGCGATGGCGCTGCCCGTCATCTACGTATTGGCTGTCAGCGTGGTCGGGGAGAGCCCTGATAACATGCGTTTCAAGTTCTTCCTCGAACCGTCCCTGTACGTTCTGGTCACTTGCCAAGTTCTCCGCGCATTGCGCTCGGCCATCGTCGCTGGGAAGGCGCTGGCGATTCGCGGGTCGCAGCGCCAGCTGGCCATGTGAGCAACCACGTCCCCTACATCCGGCTGTGCCTTCCCGAATGAAAGGCAGTATTCTGGCACTCAAAGGACAGGCAGGCTTACCGTTGTTTTCCACAGAAGCGCGCATGGGTTCCAACTCCTCAACGTCATGTCACGCGATCGTCATCCCCTCCCCGCGTAAGTGAGAGCCCAGCACATCCAATGATCATCGAGACACAAGCCTACGCGCGCGCCGGTCTCCTGGGCAACCCGTCCGACGGGTATTTCGGCAAGACCATTTCCATCATCGTGAAGAACTTCTCCGCCTCGGTGTCCCTGTACGAGGCGCCCGAACTGCGCATCGAGCCCATGGACGAGGACCTGAGCGTCTACCGCAGCATCCACGAACTGGCCGACTCTCTGGAAGCGAACGGCTACTACGGCGGCGAACGGCTGGTCAAGGCGGCGATCCGCACCTTCCACCGCTATGCGCGCAGCAACAATCTGCAGCTTCACAACCGGAACTTCGCAGTGCGCTACCGGTCATCCATTCCGCGGCAGGTGGGTCTTGCCGGATCCAGCGCGATCGTCACGGCGACCATGCGCGCACTCATCAAATTCTACCAGATCGACGTTCCCATCGAAGTGCTCCCCTCACTCATCCTGTCGGCCGAAAAGGACGAACTGGGGATCAACGCCGGACTGCAGGACCGGGTCATCCAGACCTACGAGGGATGCGTGTACATGAACTTCGCCAAGGAGATCATGGACGCCAAGGGACACGGCCAGTACGAACGCCTCGACACGTCCCTGCTGCCCAATCTCTACATCGGCTACAAAACCCAACTAAGCAAGGTGTCCGGGGTCGTGCTCAACGATCTGGCGACCCGCTACAAGAACAACGACCCACTCACCCTCCAGACACTGGCCCGGCTGGCGCAGGTGGCCGAGGAGGGAAAGACCGCGCTGCTGAAGCGGGACTATGTCACGCTCAACCGGCTCACCAACGAGAACTTCGATCTCCGGCGCAAGATCATGAACATCAGCGACAGCAACATTGAAATGGTCGAGTGCGCCCGGGCCTGCGGCGCATCTGCGAAGTTCCCCGGCTCCGGCGGCTCAATCATCGGCATCTACCCGAGCGACGAGGTGCTCAACAAGCTTATCGTCGAACTCAAACAGATCAAAGTCAGGGTCATCAAGCCATACGTCAACTGACCCCTGCTCTCTCTGCCAAGGAGTGACTCATGGTTCGCAAAGCAGTAATCCCGGCCGCGGGCCTGGGGACCCGGTTCCTTCCCGCCACCAAAGCGCAACCCAAGGAGATGCTGCCGATCATAGACACGCCGGTGATCCAGTACGTGGTGCAGGAGGCGGTCGACTCCGGCATCGAGGACATCCTGATCATCTCGGGCAAGGGCAAGCGGGCCATCGAAGACCACTTTGACCGGAACTTCGAACTGGAAGACCAGCTGTCGAGCAAAGAGGACGAAGCCATGTACCACGAGGTGCGCCGGCTGTCGGAGATGGCCAACATCCACTTCATACGTCAAAAGGAACTCAACGGGCTGGGCGACGCAATCTACTACGCCCGCCACCATACCGGCAACGAGCCCTTTGCTCTGCTCCTCGGCGATACCGTCCTGGACTCGGTGATCCCGGCAACCCAGCAGCTAATCGACATCTACGAGCAGTACCGCGGCACCGTGCTGGGCGCGGAGACCGTGCCCAAGGAGAAGGTATCGCGCTACGGGATCCTGGGCGGGAAGATGATCAGCGAGCGGGTGATGGAAGTGCACGAGTTCGTGGAGAAACCCACCCTCGCCGAAGCGCCGTCGAACCTGGCGATCTGCGGGCGCTACGTGCTGACGCCCGCGATCTTTGCCGCCATCGAAAAGACGGCCCGGGGCAAGAACAACGAGATCCAGTTGACCGACGCGATACGGCTGCTCAATGAACGGGAGAGCGTCCACTCATACACGATCGAAGGCAAACGCTTCGACATCGGCAACAAGCTGGACTACATCAAGACTACGGTGGAGTACGCGCTGAAGCGCAAGGAGTTCAGGGACGAGATCCTGCCCTATCTGAAGGAAATCGTGGCAGCGCAGCGATCGTAGCGCCTACGCCGTTACCAGCGTCCCCACGCCCTTCTCGGTAAACAGCTCGACCACCACACTGTGGGGCTCGCGGCCGTCGACCACGTGCACTGCCTCCACTCCGCCCTCCAGGGCGCGCAAGATGGCCTGCGCCTTGACCTGCATGCCGCCCCTGACCGCGCGGCCCTCCTGCAACTGACCGCGCAGATCCGCCGCCCGCAGCTCGCTCAGCAGTTGGCCGTTCTCGTCCAAGATTCCGGCCACGTCGGTCAGGAAGATGAGCTTTTTCGCCTTGGCCGCGACCGCGATTTCCGCGGCCACCATGTCGGCATTGATGTTGAAGCTGGCCCCGTCCGTGCCCAAGCCCACCGGTGAGATCACGGGCATGTAGTTCTTGTCGAGCAACATCTCAAGCACGTCGGTGTTGATGCTCTCGACCTCGCCTACCCAGCCGAGGTCGGGCTTGCCCGGCCGGGGCGGCAGCTTGTGCGCCCTGATGAGATGCGCGTCCTTGCCCGACAGGCCCATGGCGGTTCCGCCCAGGGTGTTGATCAGGCCCACGATCTCCGTGTTCACCTTGCCGGTCAGAACCATTTCGACGACGCCCATCTCTACCGCGCCGGTCACCCGCTGGCCGTCGATGAATTCACTCTTTTGGCCCAAGCGGTCCAGGGTCTTGGTGATCTCGTGCCCGCCGCCGTGAACCACCACCGGCCGTAGGCCCGCGGCCTGCAGCAAGACCACGTCAAGGGCAAAGCTCCGCTTCAGGTCATCCTTGATCATGGCGGCGCCGCCGTACTTGACCACTGCGCGCGTGCCAGTGAACTTCTGGATGTACTTGAGAGCCTCGACCACCAGGTCGCGTCGATCGACGAGGGATTCCGGCTGCGGCCCGCGGCTGTCGGTCATGGCATGGCCCCGGCAAGCCCGACAAGGCCCGCCGTCTCCGCGAATCCGAACATCAAATTTGCGTTCTGCACGGCCTGTCCGGCCGCCCCCTTGATCAAATTGTCAATCGCCGCAAAGGACACCACCATGCCAAGCCTGGCGTCGGCGGATGCACCCAGCACCACGCGGTTGGTTCCCACCGCGGCCTGCAGCCGAACCTCTTCCGGGGCTACCACCCGGACAAAAGGCCGCTCTTCGGCAAAATCATCCAGCGCCTTGCGCACGCCGCCGGCCGGGTCGCTGCCCCCGGTGCCATGGCGCAACCGTCCGTACGCGGTGGCCAAGATGCCCCGTCGCACAGGAAGAAGGTGGGGAATGAACGTCACGCGCACGTGGGGCGCACCGCCCAAGGCCAGGGCCAGCTCGATTTCGGGCGCGTGTTGGTGGCGGAAGATGCGATAGGCGCGAACGTCGTCAGCTACCTCGGAGAACGACATCTCCTCGCTCGCCTTGCGGCCCGCGCCCGTGGTTCCGCTCTTGGCGTCGATGATCGCCGAGTCAGCTTCCATAAAGCCCGCGCGCAGAAGCGGCAACACAGCCAGCACCGAGGCCGTGGCGTAGCAGCCAGGATTGGAAATCAGCCTGGCTGTGCGCAGTTTTTCGGCGTTGTTGGTGGCCTCAGGCATGCTGTACACGGCCTGGGCAAGCAGTTCCGGCGCGGGATGGGTAAAGCCATACCACTGCGGGAACTGGTCAGCCGCCAGCCGGAACCCGCCCGAGAGATCCACTACACGAGCTCCCGCAGCCAGCGCGCGCGGCGCCAGCTCGACCGAAACCTCAGCCGGGGTGCACAGGAAGACGACGTCGACCTCGCCCAGGTGGGCTTGGCCCCGCTCGTGCGAAAAGCAGGTCAAGTCGGCCGCGGGCGCTGCCACGGCAAGGTGGGCGCCCAGACGCTTGCCCGCCCACTTGTCGCTGGTCACCAGCCCGAGGGAGAAGTTCGGATGGCTGGCCAGGATGCGCGCCAGCTCCATCCCCGAATAGCCGGAGACGCCGACGATGCCGGCTCGCCTTGAGGAAACGTCAATCACGGTGCTGCTCATGTGTGCACCTAATCATACTCGACACATTCGAATCAACCGGTGTGCCCAAAACCGCCTCCGCCGCGCTTGCTGCTTGACAGCTCGGCCACTTCTTCCACAGCCCCCTGAATAACCGGCGCGATCACCATCTGGGCCACACGATCGCTTGGTTGAACCACCACCGGCTGCTTAGACAGATTGACCAGCAAGACCACTACCTCGCCCCGATAGTCGCTATCGATGGTTCCCGGCGCGTTCACCACGGTCAGCCCCGACCGCCAGGCCAACCCCGAGCGGGGGCGCACCTGCGCCGCATAGCCAGGCGGCAACTCCATGGCCCACCCGGTGGGGATCCCCACTCGTTCGCCCGCAGGTACAGTCACCGGCCCGTCGGCAGCGGACGCCAGGTCCATGCCGGCCGAGCCCGACGTCATGTAGTGGGGGAGCACCGCGGTCGGGCGAAGGCGGAGGAAGCGAATCGGGACCGAGGATGCGACGGGATATTGGGAGGTCACGGGGCAACGATTGTACTCGACACGAGAGCCTGCGCCAGCCAGCCGGATTCGTCAGGTGGACGCTCCCGCTATTGCCCGACGGTGAGCGTGGTGACCAGACCCACGTGGTCCGAGGGAAGCAGGCCACCGGCGGTGCGTGCGCTGGCGTCGAGCCCCGCTAGGTTGGCGGCTTCGGGCCGCACCTTGCCGCGATAGAGGACCAGATCAATCCGTTGGGTCGGCGAGAGCGCGGGGGCGGTGATGTCGGTGCAGCAGGTGAAACCGGGATCGGTTGGGTTCACTACCGGCCAGGCATCAGTGAACGCCTGCGTGACGGTCTGGTAGCTCGTGGTATCAGAGCCGTCGGCTGCGCTGTTGAAATCGCCAACGAGGATCACCTGGCCGGACACCGGCGCCAGCGCGTCGACCAAGTCCTTTGCCTGGCCCTCCTGGTCAGATGCCAGGAAGCCGCCGACCTCCAGGTGTGTGTTGACCAAGGTGAAGGGCACGCCGTCTGCCACCAAGTCCACCGCACCAAAACCGCGGGTCAGCTTGATGAAGATGCCGCTGGCTAGACCGCCTAAGGGAACGTTGAACGAGTTCGCGAAATCCTGGCCGCGCGGGTTGCTGGCGCTGATGCTCGACCGCACAAACACCACGTTCCGGTCGGTCATGCGCAGATCGTAGATTGCGCCGCTGGCGTCCACGCTCGGCAACTCTAGATCGGTGTGGGCGTCCACTAGCACGGGATCCCCATAGTCGAGAGCGCGCGTCGTCATCTCGTCCTGCATGATGGCCAGCAAGTCACCGTTCGGCGCCACATCCTCGGCGTTGGGGCTCGCCCCGGGCACAAAGTCGCTCGGGCTTTGCATGCGGAACAGCTCCATCTCCTGAAACGCGATGATGTCGGGCTGCTCGGCCACGATCTCATCGACGATCAGCTTGGCCCGCCCGAGAAAATCGCTCTGCTGCACCGTCTCCCACAACCCCGCCACGGCAGGCGGGATCTCCGCTGGCGTCGACACGGCCAGCGACGCATCGACCTCGGCGCCGAAGTACACGTTGCGGGTCATCACCTTGAGCGTCTTGCCCGGCCCGGTGTAGCCCGAAGGCCCACCCGCGCTGTCTCCGCAACCCAGGCCGACGGCCGTCGAAACCAGAAACAGGCGAGTCCAGGCTGTGGGGTTGAGCATGACGAGAGCATGCCCGATTGCCCGAGAGCACGCAAAAAGGCGGTTCGCACTGCCCGCCGGCTTGTGCGGTATGCTACGCGCGTGTCGCAATTGCACGTCCTCATCGTCGACGATGAAAAGAACATCCGGGCCACCCTGCGCGTGTGTCTCGAAGGCCTGGGCGCCCAGGTCGCCGAATCGGCGTCACCACAAGCCGCCCTGGATGCCATGGGCCGCGCGACCTACGACGTGGTTTTCCTCGATCTTCGTCTGGGCATGCACAGTGGGTTGGATCTGATCCCGCTTCTGCTTGCCGAGAATCCCAACCTCACCATCATCGTGGTCACCGCCTATGCCACGGTGGAAACCGCAGTCGAGGCCATGCGCAGGGGAGCCTGGGACTATCTG
The DNA here is from genome assembly GCA_003157775.1 of Myxococcales bacterium. Lineage (GTDB taxonomy): Bacteria > Myxococcota_A > Polyangia > Fen-1088 > Fen-1088 > Fen-1137. The sequence goes on from PMKP01000260.1 coordinate 27,572, forward strand.
CCCAAGCCCTTTGCGCCTGCCCAGATCCGCCATCTCATCGAACGCGTAGCCCAGCAGCGGTCGCTGAGCGCGCGCGCCGACGATCTGGAAAACCGGCTGCGCAACGAGGCGCCCGATATCTTGCTGTCCTCGTCGTCGCCCGCCGTGCGTTCGGTTCTGGAAGTAGTCAGTCGCGCGGCGCAGGCGGAGGTAGCCGTGTTGTTTCGGGGAGAGAGCGGCACGGGCAAGGGGGTCCTGGCGCGCGCTATGCACGAGCAAAGCAAGCGGCACGAGAGCCCATTTGTCGTGGTCAACTGCCCTACCCTTTCCGAAGAACTTCTGGCCAGCGAACTCTTTGGCCACGCCAAGGGCGCCTTTACCGGAGCCGTGCGCGATCAGCCGGGACGGGTCGAGTCGGCTCAGGGAGGCACGCTATTTCTCGACGAGATAGGGGAAATGCCCGCCAATCTCCAGGCCAAACTGTTGCGCTTTCTGCAAGACAAGGAGTTTGAACGCGTGGGCGAGACACGTACGCGGCGGGCCGATGTGCGGGTGGCGGCGGCCACCAACCGCGACCTTGAGGTGGAGGTGAAGACCGGTGCCTTTCGCGAGGATCTTCTGTATCGCCTCAACGTGATCGAGATCAAGGTTCCCGCTCTGCGCGAGCGGCCCGAGGACATTCTTCCCCTCGCGCGGCACTTTCTGGAATTCTTCGCACGAGCCCTTGGACGCCCGGTGCCCGAGCTTTCCCCTGCAGCCGAGCAGGCGCTGGCCTCCTACGCCTGGCCGGGCAACGTGCGCGAGCTGCGCAATACCATTGAACGCGCCCTGATCCTGTGGCCCTCGCCGCGCCTGGAACCGCAGGCATTCCCCGAGCGTATCGCGGGCGCAAAGCAGCCCCAGCCGACCGTGGGCGGCGACTTCACCCTGGACGCCATCGAGCGCGCACACATTCAATCCGTTCTTGCGCGCTCAACTTCTCTCGACGCCGCGGCGGTCACCCTGGGCATCGACAGCTCGACTCTGTGGCGAAAACGCAAACGCTACGAGGAAGCATCGTAGGCGAATGGCGGCCCTCCGCCACGCGTCACCGCTGGCCTTGGGACTTGGTTGGCCTTTTCACCAGAGAGGCCACAGAGCCGGAACTTTGGCAAGTCGCGCCGATGCGAACCCCCGGATGGCGCGAGATTGGCTCCAGGTGCAGAGCGGGGGGCAAACCGCCTAGAAATAGGCGAGGAAAGCGGCCAGCCCGGTGAGCTGGTTCTTGCGGTTATAGGCCACCTCGCCTGCGTCGCCTTTTTGGAAGATGTCTTTGTTGGCAAAATCCCCGCGCAGTTCAAGCCGCAGTTCGAAGTGCTTCGCCACGGTCAGACCGCCCATCAAAGTGCCTTCGTAAAGAACCGCATCGCCCGTGTAGGCGGTGGCGGGCGGCGTGACGAATCCCAAGGTGTACCCACCACTCTTGCTCGACACCAACTCGAACCTGGCAGCAACGTTGAACAGGTCGGTGAAGGCGTACTTCCCCATGGCCGCCGCGCCGATCCAGTAGGGAGTGCCGTCCTTCAGGTAGTCAACGTTGAGGCCAACGGATGCCTGGGCAATATCCTTGGTCACCACGCCGTCAATCAGAATCCTCG
>PMKP01000339.1 GCA_003157775.1 Myxococcales bacterium
GAGCGTCGATGGCAAGTTCGCGCGTTACCTCGTGTCGCCCAAAGGGGACATAGATGGCATCGTGCTGGAAGACGCCACGATCGTGCGATTTCCGCCCCACGCGATCGCTTCTGACGCCACGATGCTTCGACCTGGAGATGCCGTGCGTGTGGAAGGCGATGCAGTGAACGGCCCGACAGGACGTGCGCTTGTCCGTGCGTCGGTAACCAAGGGCAACGTCGTGATCGTGCGTGCCGATATCCCACCGCCCCCACCACCTGGAGGTCCCGGCGCGGGCCCACGGCCACATCGTGGCGGCAAGCATGGCCCGAAGGAGGGCAAGGGTCCGCATGAAGACAGCCTCCGGTCGATGACCGTCACGGGCAAGATCCAAGGCTTTTCGACAGATCCGCGTGGAACCGTGGATGGCATCTTTTTCGTCGATGGCACCAGCGCTCGCGCCGGAAAGAAGGCGCGAATCGAGACGCTGGGGCTCAAAGCAGGAGACACGATCACGGTCACGGGCAAGGGTGGAAATTACCCACAGGGCAGCTCGCTTGAGATCGAAACGGTGAAGCTTCCGAGCGGGGAGGTGCGAACAGTCGAGCGTCTTCGCGTGGAATTGACCCCGGTATCCCATGAGGGTGAAGTCGCCCGCGTCTTGCTCAATCCGCACGGCGACGTCGACGGGTTGCTCCTCAAGAACGGCACGTTCATTCGCATCCGGCCGACCGCTTCAAGTCCGCAGCTCGCCACAGGATCCAGGGTTCGGGCTGAGGGCGACGGGACCGCATCGTTCGTGCGCGCGGACAAGCTCACCCTAACTGCGACAGGAGCGGTTCTCAATCCTTCGACGCCGCCACCCGGGCACCCCGCTCCGCGTGCGCTCAAGATGCTTGAAGACTCGTCCATCGTGCTGCAGTTGGTGAACAATCCCGAGGGTGAGATCGAAATTCTGGTTCTGCAAGATGGCTCGCTCGTGACATTGCCGCCCAAGCTGCGTGATGAGGCGGAGGATGCCATCAAGGTCGGCACAAAACTCACAGTGAGCGGCGAAGGCGGCACCTACGGCGCGGTGAAGGCGTTTCGGGCCGATCGCGTACAGCTTGCATCAGGCCAAGTGTTCTACGAACCGAAACGACCCCAGGCTCCACCCCCGCCACCGAACGAGGCACGCTAACCAGAGCTTGTCGGGAAATTGCGGGCCGCCCAAAGGGCCGGCCCGCGGGTCGCGAGGGCCAGTGCGTGGCAGACGCGCCGAATACCAGATCGAGGCAGGCTGCCGGCCCTGACCAGGGCACCGAACATTGGCTCAGGCCATTGGCGGCAGGCGGCCAGCAAGTACTGAAAGCTGCGGTCCTCTCAGCGCATGCGCAGTCAGCGGCCATTCGCCGAACTTGGCGAGGTAGGCCATCAGCACCACAGCCACGGCGCGCTTCCCGGAATAGGTATCTGTGTTGACATCACGATTTCAAAGCACTCGGCGTCCCTGGATGATCCGCACCAGGATCACGATCACGGCGACCACCAGGAGGATGTGAATGAACCCTCCCATGGTGTACGAGGTCACCAGCCCAAGCGCCCACAGGACAATGAGAACGACTGCGATTGACCACAACATAGCTTCACCCCTTTCCGGTTAGTTCTTTAGCTTCTTGAAGGCGAGATCGAGCTCGTGCCAGGCGCTCTCCACGCCGGTCTTGAGCGTCTCCCACTTTTCGCTGCCTGCGGTCTTGACCTCGTCAAGCTTCGATTGCGCGGCCTGGACCTTCGTCTTCAGGTCGTCGATGCGCTTGCGATTGTCGATCCTGGCTGCGGTGCCGGCCCTATCGGCTCTAGCGACGAACTCGTCGAGCTTCGCGCCCCATTGCTTGAGCTGCGTCTCCAGTTTGCCTACGTTGTTCTGCGTCTTTTCCATGAGCGTTCTCCCTTCGGTCGCCGACGTCCACGGCGGAATCGGCGTGCCTTACGTCTCCACCCACGTCTAAAGCAGCTTTCGAGCCAGCTATCAGATGCAAGCAAGTTCAAGTACTTGCATCACCGGCCGTTTCACCGGAAGGGCCGGTTCAATCTAAATGAAGCCCAGCCTCCTTCAATTCGAAGGGGACAGCGAATGTGCGGCGAGGAGCTGAGGGAATCAAGGCACCGGCGCCCGGCGGATGTCGGCGGTGGCGTCGTTGTGAATGTTCACCGCGTCGACGGCGTGCGTGACCCCTGACCCCATGAAGCCCAACCCCGTCCCTGCCGTCAAAGCGCCGATGCCGATCACCACCCAGCCGACGGGACCGGACAGCACCGCGATTCCGATGATCACGCCAGTGACGCCGCTCAGGTAGGTCGGAACACCGATGATGAGTTGGGTGTGAGCCTTGCGCGCGTGCGCGGCGGCGGCTGGCATATCCGCCACCAGACTTTCCAGATCTCCACCGAATGGGCCGATCGGCACCTCACGGCCGTCCTTCACATACGCGGGTGCGGCATAGTGGATGACCACGCCCACCCGACCGGTGGGTCGCGGCTGGTACGTGGTGCTGCACGATGCTTGCGGCAAGGCCACTGTCAGAGCAAGGGCCACTCCAATACAGCCGCCTCGCCGTCGCGCCGCCTGGTTGCTCACGACGGAACGATGACCAGGGTTGGTCTGCCCGCCGCGTCCCACTCGGCGGCAAACCGGTCAAAGCCATCCTCGCGCAGCCCGTGCGCAGGATCCAGCAGCAACACGCGACGGGTGGTCTGGTTGATGCCCGCGACGACCTCGTAGTGGGACAGCGCTCGATCACCATAACGCTGCACCAAACCGACCAGGATCGGACGATTCAGCCGCACTTCGTTGACCAGATCAGCCAACTCGCCCTTGATCAATCAGAGTATCACGAGAATGAGCACCACTATCAGGACGACCACCAGCACGCTGCCACCGACCGCGAAGACGACGGTGGTGCTGCCACCCTCGAACTTCTCCAGATCCTTGGCGCTTGCCTCACGGGAGGCGTAGTCCTGGCCCGACGCCGCGCGGGCCTCGGTCGCGATCGGGGCCGTCGCCCCGGGACGAGTGCGCAGAACCTGCGCGCTATTCTCGGCAGGCGCCTTGGCCCAGGCGCCCATCGGAATGGTAACCAGCGCAAGCCCGAGGGCAAAGGCAAGCGATCGCAGACCCTGACATCGTCTACCAACGGGGCGTGGTGAGACAGAGTTGCGAGGTACGAAGTTGCAAAGTCCGATACCGACCATGAGAATCGCCGCGAAGATCAGAAACATGGCTGTCTCCTTGTGAGTGAAATCCATCCCCTGGAATTCGAGATCACCAGTCGGTGATTGTTGCAATCGTCGAGGGATTTGGTTGGTGCGAAGACTGCACTGCTGGGAGCTTGCATGAAGCATGCCGCAGGTGTCGCTACGGCCTCTGGTGCGTGCGTACGCCATAACCCAACGTGCCCGTGCCCCGCGAGTCCTTCATGTTGATTGGGCCAACCGCCAGGATGAACACGAAGACAGGCGCGACGAACCCGAGCTCCCACTTTGGTGCCACCGCCTATCTCATGGTGAAGCCGCCGATGAACCTTCCTGACTACGCCCGAGGCCGCCGAGCTGCTATCAGACTTCACGCGCAGGCGTATTGCGCCGCAACCGCCGGCCGCCGGCGACGCTCTTGTGCGACCGCGTCGAGTTCGCTTCGTGGAAGTACTTGCGGGCCTTGGCCGCGATCTGACGGTCGGTCAGCTTGTCGGTCGTCTCCATTACGGTGATGTGTCCACCGACCTTTTCGCGTTCGAGGTGCTTTTGGAGTTCACCCTTGGCCTCGCCGGGACCAAAGATCAGAATGGCGTCAGTATCGTGAATTGCCGCAATCACTTTCGCATAATACGGGTTGAGGTGGCCGGTAAGCTTTCTTTCCAGCCTGTCGTCGGCCTTGACCAGCTGTGATTCGTAGCGAGCGGTCGAACGAACGCCCGCAAACCGGCCCGGCTGCTTGTCGACGTTCGATTTGATCTTGATCGTCTCTTCGCCTTTGGCTGAGACAATCGCAATCACTGCCTCTCGATGATCAATCCACAAGCCTGCGGTCGTATTCATGTCAATCTCCTAGTTCGCGGCCCAGAGGGCTCACACCAGCTTCACCACCATCTTGCCCACGTTGCTTCCCTGGAAGAGACCAATGAATGCGCCTACTGCTTGGTCGATTCCTTCCACCACCGTCTCTTTGTTCTTCAGCTTTCCGGCTCGGAGATAGCCCCCCATTTCCTTCTCAAAGGCGTCCCGCCGATCCAGCGAATCGCTGACGATCAGCCCCTTCATCGTCAGCCGTTTGGTGATGATGTTGAACAGGTTGGAAGGACCAGGGCGCGGCTTTTCCTCGTTGTACCCGGAGATGCCGCCACAGGCGATGATCCGGCCATGCACGCGCAGGGCCGAGAGAGCCGCTTCGAGAGTTTCCCCTCCTACGTTGTCGAAGTAGACGTCGATCCCCTCCGGCGCCTCCAGATTCAGGTGCTCGAGGACGGGCCCGGCCTTGTAGTCGAAGGCGACATCAAACCCGCATTCTTCCTGCAGAAACCTGACCTTCGCCAGCGAGCCGGCTGACCCGATGACACGGCGGCATCCACGCAATTTCGCCAGTTGCCCGGCGACACTGCCAACAGCACCAGCGGCGCCCGAAATGAATATGACATCGCTGGCTTTGACCTCGACCAGGTTCAACCCAGCCCAGGCGGTCATGCCGGTCATGCCGAGGGCGCCGAGGTAGACCGAAAGCGGCTCGATCTCGCGGCTCACCGGATGCAAGTCTTTCAGCGAGGCCATGAAATATTCCCGCCAGCCGAAGCCGGAAGCAACAGCGTCTCCCGGCTTGAACCCCTTTGCGCGAGATTCGATGACCTCGCCGATTGCGCTGCCGTCGAGCGGTTTGCCTAGCTCGAACGGCGGAACATACGATTTGCCTTCATTCATGCGGCCGCGCATGTACGGGTCCACTGACATGTAGAGGTTGCGCACCAGCACCTGCTGGTCTTGAAGTGGGCCCAGTTCAACTCTCGCCAACGTGAAGTTGGCTGCGGTCGGAATTCCCTTGGGGCGGGAGGCCAGTCGAATCTCGCGACTAACTATGGTTGCCATGAATTGTTCTTCGGTGGTTCGAACTGTGGAGGTTGTTCGGTCTACCGGTGGGTTGGAGGCGTCAACAGGCGTTGCGGTTCTTCCTTGCGCCAAAAATCGTCAGGAAGATGATCTTTAGATCGAGCAGCAGGTTCCAATTTCGAATGTATTCGAGATCGTGGCGAACTCGCTCTTCCATCTTTTCCAGCTCGCCAGTTTCCCCGCGCCATCCGTTGACTTGCGCCCAGCCCGTGATTCCCGGTTTGACCATGTGGCGAAGCATGTAGCCGGGAATGAGCTTTCGGTATTGTTCGTTGTGCACAACCGCGTGCGGCCGCGGACCTACCAGAGAGAGTTCACCGGTCAGAACCTGGAGAAACTGTGGGAATTCGTCGAGCGATGTACGCCGCAAGAACCTGCCGAGGTTAGTCACGCGTGCATCGTCCTTTGAGACCTGAACCACGTTGGGCCCGTCTTCGCAAACGGTCATAGTTCGGAATTTGAGAATGCGGATTCTCTTTCCGCACAGGCCATAGCGCGACTGCCGAAAAAGAATCGGCCCCGGCGACTTGGCCTTGATTGCCACCGCAATGCAGAGCATTGGGATCGCCGTGAGAAGAACGATTAGGCCGCCGAGCACCAAGTCTTCTAGGCGCTTGACGCAACCAACTATGCCCTCAAAAGGAGATTCATGCAGGCCAACGATCGGGACGTTTCCAATTTGGCTCCACTGCGCATGCTGGAGGGAGTAGTGGAGGAAGTCGGCTACCAGATACACGGTGACCGTAGTATCGGCCAGAGCTGCCAGGAGCTCCGCGGTGCGCAGCTCGGCCCTCAGCGGGAGCGCGACGTAGACCGCGTCGAATCCGCCCTGCCGGCACGCATGGACCAGGTCTTCGGATGTGCCAATCACCGAGCAGCGCGGATGTTTGGGAACGTGCCGCCTCTTCTCTGATCGGTCGTCGTAGACGCCCAGCAGGTTGAGTCCGAGCCAGGGCAGATCCTCAAAGGATTCGGCCAATTGCTCTGCATCTTTCGTGCAACCCAGGATTGCCACCCGACGCGTGTTGCGGCCTTGAGCCCGCTCGACATGCAAGACGCTGCGGACACTGACGCGCACGGCACAGAGGAGCAGCGGTGCAAAGACGAACCATGCCAACGAAGCAACACGGGAGTAGTCGGCGGTGGTCTTGGTGAAGAACCAGAACGCGAACAGGGCAAGCGGAACTGGCAGCCACAATAACAAGGCGTCCTTGCTCTCTCGCAGAATGGTTTCCGTGCGCCGGGTACGGTAGAGACCCCCCATCTCCGCTGCGAGGCCAAACACCAGCAGACCGATCACGGTGATGGTGGTGGTCTGTTCGCGCCAGGGCTCATGGTAAACGGCATGCGCGAGAGCCTGCGCGACGACAATCGTCACGACGTCGACCAGCCGCTGCAGGGCGATTGTCCAAGCATCTAGCCTACGCAGCAGGCCGTAGCTCGCGGCTATGCCCTTGGGTCGGGAGGCCAGCCGCGTCTCGCAACTCACCATATCTGCCATGATTGTGTCCCCGGTGGCTCGAACTGGGGAAGTTGTTGCGTCTACTGGTGGTGCTCCAACTTCACCGGCTCGGTGCGCGCCAGTATGTCTTTGGCGAGGGCTGCATCATCGACGGAGCCGTGGGCAAGCAGGACAAACTTGCCAGCTTTCAGTGCGGTCTCGTATTGCAATATGCTGTCCTTGGGGATGCCCAGGCTGAACAAGCCAGCTCCAATCGCGCTCAGACCGCCCACCACGACCGCGCCTTCCAGGGCGCCGACGATCCAGCTCACCAGCGGCCCCGCCACCAGGAGCGGCCCCAGACCGGGGATCCAAAAGAACGCGGAACCGAAGAACAGTCCCCACAGCCCACCCCAGAAGGCGCCGGTCTTGCCCCATACTTTCATGCGGTCGCCGACGTTGTAGTACCCGACCACGTGCTCGTCTGTGTGATAGTCGCGGCCCACAATCGACAGTTTCTTCAGATCGAAACCTGATTTCTGCAGTTCTTTGATAGCTGCTTCGGCAGCCGTGTGCGACGGATAGATTGCTACGACGGAGTTGTTCTTGCTCATACTCTTCCCTTTCAGTTCGATGGCGGCTGTCTTCTCGTTGTTTCGCGGTAACGCACGCGGTTCGCGCCAGTGGCGAACGCCCCATCTATTCATACGCGGCCAAAGCAGCTTTCGAGCCATTGACAAACGCGAACAGATTCAAGTAGTTGCATCGTGGGCCAGGCGAAAGTGCTGGCCGATTCAATCTAAATGACGTATGACCTCATCCAATTTGAAGGGGAGGACGGCGGATGCGCGTCGACGATTTGGACCACAAGGAGCTGCTGGAACTGGACCCGGAGGGTGGCGTAATCCGGTTTGCCGGACAGCGTGCGATCCTGCTTGATGCAGTGGCGATGGGGCTCTTGCGCAAGTACCTCGTCGAAAACTTCGGCCTCATGGCCGCCCGCACCGTTCTTACCCAGTTCGGCTTCGCCCACGGCTGGCGCATGGCCGAGGCCATGCAGGCCGAGTTCAAGTGGTCGAGCGACGAAGAGTGGCGCCACGCGGGCACCCGCATCCACGCCCTGGAGGGCCTTTTCCGCGTCGAGCCGGGAGGCAAGGGCCCCCTTTCCAAGGAGGGCGTGATGCTGGTCGCCTCCTACGAGGCCGAGCAACACCTGCTGCATTTCGGTCGCGCCGATGCGCCGATGTGCTGGACCATCTGCGGGCTGACCAGCGGTTACCTCAGCCGAACCGTCGGCCAGGAAATCTACGTCCTCGAAGATCGCTGCATGGGCAGAGGCGATGTGGCCTGCCGCCTTTTCGGACGCACGCGCGAGGAATGGGGCGACGAACGTGCTGAGGAGATACGTTTCTTCAAGCCGAACCGCCTCAAGGAGTGCCTCGATGTCTCGCTCCATCGGGTCACGGAGACTTTGAAGGCTGCTGAGCGAAAGCTCGGCGAGCACCGCCGAGCCCTGGTCCGCGTGGCCCGCGACGTTGCGGAGCCGCTGGGGATCGTGGCCAAGAGCCCTACCATGCGACAGCTCGTGGATCTGGCCAGCCGGGTGGCCAAGGTCGATTCCACCGTCCTCATCACCGGCGAGAGCGGATCGGGCAAAGAGCGGATCGCGCGGCTGGTCCACGAGGAGTCCACCCGCGCGGCGGGGCCGTTCATCGCGGTGAACTGCGGTGCCATCACGGAAACTCTCCTCGAGAGCGAGCTATTCGGACACGCGCGGGGCGCGTTCACGGGCGCGACTTCGGATCGACCGGGCCTGTTCGAGGCGGCCAACGGCGGCACGCTGCTACTCGACGAGGTTGGCGAGGTCTCGCCAGGCATGCAGGTCAAGCTGCTGCGAACCCTGCAGGAGCGGGAGATCCGCCGCGTGGGCGAGAACAAGAGCCGACGGGTCGACGTGCGCGTGGTGGCCGCCACCAACCGCGACCTGGCCCACGGGGTGGCGGGCGGCTCCTTTCGCCAAGACCTCTACTACCGGCTCAAGGTGGTCGAGCTGCACGTGCCCCCGCTGCGCGAGCGCCGAGACGACGTTCTGCCGCTCGCTCGGGTGTTGCTCGCGGACGCAGCGTTGCGCATGAATCGCAAGATCTCGGGTCTGGCCCCGGCTGCCGCCGATCAGCTTCTGCGCTTCGAGTGGCCGGGCAACGTGCGCGAACTCGAGAACGCCATGGAGCGCGCCGTCGCACTGGCGCGCGGAACTCGGGTGGAGTTGGAAGACCTGCCCGAGGAGATCCGCCAGGCATTTCCCCGGCCAGTGGCCAGCAAGGGGACGGTGCGGCCGCTGGATGAGGTCGAGAAGGAGTACATTCTCGCGGCCTTGGAGCTGAACCGCGGAAACCAGACCCGCACCGCCGTGCAACTCCGCATCGGCTCGGCCACTCTCTACCGCAAACTCAAGAGCTACGGCTTGATTGCCGGAAAGCGCGCGGCCCGCAAGAGCGCCTGACCACTCTTCCTTGTTGCAGGCTCGATGGGGGGACGCGAGGGGGTCTACCTTGGCCCGGTGAATTGTGTGCACGAGGCATTGACAGATTGGCGCCGTGATTGACGAGAATCTGACGATTCGCGATTCTAGCGGGAACCATTTGAAACTTGAAAGATCGCGCCGCGCCGCAAGACGCGGCAATTGGCAGAAACTCATCGAACGAGAGGACGCTGGTCGCGGCGTGGGTTCCGTGGTACACAGGATCAGGTTCGATTGAGTCAGCGGCCAAGCGATCCCTTGCGAGAAACTACGGATGTCGAGTCGGACCGAGTGGTCCTTGACGACAACCGCGTGGCTCTCTCGTTGTTCGGCGAGAAGAACGCCAATCTCAAGCGGATCGAGCTGGAGACGGGCGCTCGGCTTCACTCACGGGGCAACGAACTAACTTTCTTGGGCCCGGCCGACGCCATCGCTCAGGCGCGCCGTCTGGTGGAACAGCTTTACCGTATGGTGCGCGGCGGCCGCCCGGTGGGGCCCGAGGACGTCACGCGCGCGGCGCATGTGCTGCGCGGGGATGCCAACGCCAACCTGCAGGAAGTCTTCTCCGACACCATCCTGGTGGGCAGCCGCGCCCGGCCCATCGCGCCCAAGGGCCTCGCCCAGAAGCGCTACGTCGACGCCATCCGCGAGCGCGACATCGTGTTCGCCATCGGGCCTGCGGGAACCGGCAAGACCTATCTCGCCATGGCCCTGGCCTTGCGCCAGCTCATGGAAAAGCGGGTCAAGCGCATCGTGCTGACCCGGCCGGCGCTCGAAGCGGGCGAGCGCTTGGGCTTCTTGCCGGGCAGCATGGAGGAGAAGGTTTCGCCCTACTTGCGGCCGCTCTACGATGCCTTGCACGACATGATGGACTTCGANNGCCCATCGCGTTCATGCGCGGCCGTACCCTCAACGATTCGTTCGTCATCCTGGACGAGGCGCAGAACACCACCAGCGAGCAGATGAAGATGTTTCTCACCCGCTTGGGCTACGAGTCCAAGGCGGTCATCACCGGGGACGTGACCCAGATCGATTTGCCCGACCACCGGCGCTCCGGCCTGACCGAGGCCGAATCGCTCCTGCGCGGGATTGAGGGCATCGCCTTCTGCTACTTCACTGAGGTCGACGTGGTCCGCCACCCGCTGGTGGCTGAGATCATCCGGGCCTACGACCGCAAGACGCAGAACAATAGCGCCGGCCGGCCGCCCGGCAGCGAGGGTTGACGCCCTGTCGCGGGGGAACCAAGGTCATGGGATCGCAGCAATCTGTGTCTGAGCCGAGCCCCATCGAGCGCTCGCGCTACGAGCGCAACGAGCTGCTGGCTATCTCGCGCGCCTTGTCTTCCGAGAGAGACATCCGAAAGCTACTGGATCTGATCCTGAACAAGAGCCGGCGCATAACCGGCGCTGACGCCGGCAGCGTGTACGTGCTGGAGGCGGCGGATGCCGACGGCAACGGCCAGCCCGACGGCTTGGCCTTCGGCGATCCCGCGCGGCTACCGCGGACCCTGGGGGAGGTCGGCCGGCGCCGCTTTCTCACCCCGGCGGGCGGCCTGCAGAGCCATCCGGCCAGGTTGCACTTCATGCTGTCGCAAAACGATTCCGTCCCGGTGGACTTCAAGGAGTTTGCCCTGCCGGTTGACGACACCTCGCTCGCGGGTCGGGCGGTGCTGGCCGGCCGGCCGATCAACGTGCCCGACGTTGGGCAGGCCACCGCGTCCGCCGGGATCAGCGCGCACAACCGCAGTTTCGACGACAAGATCGGCTACCGCGCGCGCTCGATGCTGACCGTGCCCATGTTGTCCGCCGAGGGCGAAGTCATCGGTGTCATCCAGCTCATCAACAAGAAGCGCCGGCCCAACCAGGTGCTGTCCACCCCGGCCGACTTCGACGATGGCGTGGTCCCCTTCGACGAGCGCGCGGAAGAGATGGCGTTGGCGCTGGCGTCGCAGGCGGGCGTGTGCCTGGAGAACGCGATTCTGTACGACGAAATCCGCCGCCTGTTCGAGAGTTTCGTCGACGCCTCGGTCACCGCGATCGAATCACGCGATCCGACCACATCCGGCCATTCGCGCCGGGTGGCCACCTTGAGCGTGGCCTTGGCCGAGAAGGTGGATGCGGTCGAGGACGGCCCGCTCGGTCCTTTGCATTTCTCGCGCGAAGACTTGCGCCAGATCGAATACGCGGGGGTGTTGCACGACTTCGGGAAAGTCGGCGTGCGCGAGCAGGTGCTGGTCAAGGCCAAGAAGCTCTACGACTACCAACTTGAGGCCATCCGCCTGCGCCTCGCCTACGTCCGCAAGTCCGTCGAGGCCGAGTCGCTACGCCAACAGATGGAGCACATGCGACGGGGCGGCTCGGCCGAGGCTTTGGCGGCCATCGAGCGGGAACAGGGCGAGCAACTGGCAGCGCTCGACGAGTGCTGGCGCCTGGTGCTGACGGCCAACGAGCCGACCCTGCTGGAACAGCCGGTGCTGGCTCGCCTGGCGGAAGTGGCGGCGTGGAAGTACGTCGACGAAGTCGGCCAATCCCGGCCTTATCTTCTGCCGGAAGAGGTGGCGGCTCTACAAGTGCCGCGAGGCAGCCTGACGCCGCTGGAGCGCCTGCAGATCGAGAGTCACGTCAACCACACGGTGGCCTTCCTGCAGACCATTCCTTGGGGCCGGTCGCTGCGCAAGGTGCCGCAGATCGCCGCCGCCCATCACGAGCTGCTCAACGGCGCGGGTTACCCGGCTGGCCTGCGCGGTGCGGAGATCCCCGTCGAGGCGCGTATGTTGACCATCGCCGATATTTTCGATGCCCTGACCGCGGCAGATCGGCCCTACAAGGCCGCGGTCCCGGTGCACCGTGCCCTGGCCATCCTGGAGAGCGAGGTCAAGACCGGCCGCTGCGACGCCGATCTGTTTCGCGTCTTCGTAGGGGCGGAGATCTACAAGAGAACGTTCTGACGTGCCTATTGATGTCGTCGTCCGCAAAGGCGCCGGCCACTTGGTCGGCGTGGCCATGCGCCGGAGGGCGGCCGATCGACTGCGTACAGCCTTGCGCAGACTCGGGCGTTCGCGCTCGTCGGCGACCGTGGTGTTCACCGGGGATGACGAGATCCGTGCACTCAATCGCGAGTTCCGTGGCCTCGATCGCGCCACTGACGTGCTGAGCTTTCACATGCAGGAGCTTGCCGGCGAGGCCGATCCTGCCGGCGATGGCATCTTTCTCGGCGACATCGTGATCTCGGTGCAGACCGCCTGCCGCCGCGCAGGCCGCGCCCGGCTGGACAGCGAGCTTGAACGCCTCGCCATACATGGTCTCTGCCACCTTTTTGGCCACGACCACCACCGCCCCGGCCCGGCCCGTCGCATGCGCGCGCTGGAGAAGCAGCTCCTTTCCGCCGAGACTACCTAGCAGCGTCGGGCGCGGGCCGTAGCGGCTCCAGCACGCCGGCCGGCAGATTGCCGAAGTAGACCTGACCGTCGACCAGGAAGGCCGGCGTGCCCTCCAACTTGAGCGCGATGCCGACCTCGATGTCGTTCTTTACCGCCGCCAGCCCTTCGTCCTTCATACAGCGCTCGAGCGCAGCGGGATCAAGCTTGAGTTCAGCCGCAATCTCTTTCGCGGATAGCGCGTTGAGGGAGATTGATGGCTCGAACAGGAAGTCATTGGCTTCCCAGAAATGCCCGGCCCGGCCCGCACACTCGGCGATAACCGCGGCCCGGCAGGCGGTCTCGTGGAAGGGCCGCTCGATGCTGCGGTTGCACTCTTGATCGAGGGGAAAGTGGCGGTGGATGAGGCGCACCCGATCAGGGAACCGGGCAACGATGGCGCGCAACTGAGCATGCGCTTGCCTGCAGTGGGGGCACTCATAGTCGGAGAACTCGGTGATGGTCACGATCGGCTTCTGCGCCCCAATCCAGTGACCGCCGCCCGGCTCCTCGCCGCGGGCCAAGCCTTGCAGCGCCAACCGGTATGTGCGGGGGTTCGCGTTGCGCCGCCAATAGGGCGGAACCAAAGCGACAAGTCCCAGCGCCACAGAACCCAGGAGGATGAGGACCACCGCGGCCTTGCCTGGATTTTCGCGCACGAAGCTCCAGGGCGCTACGGTCACTTCATGGAGTCCGATGGTCCCCGCTTGCAGCAAGGCCAGCACGAAAAGCAGCAGGTTGATACCATAGGTGGAGGCGCAGAGAATGCACAAGGCGTGCAAGCGGAAAGCCGAGATGGCGCCCAGCGAGGCGCTGAGCGCGGCAAATCCGGTGAAGAGCAAGAGGCAGCACGCGGCGGTCAGGGGGGTGCGCCAGGCTCGCAGCCCTGCGTGCGCCACCACCGCCGCCAAGAGATAGCCAAAAACTCCCCACAGCGCCGTGGGCACGCCCAGCAAGATCGAATAGTGGCTCCGGGCCACGTCGTCGCAGTTGAAGGTGCTACCGTGGCCGCAGAAGCTGTGAAACCCGGCCTGGGTGTTTACCTCGAAATGGAGGCGGGCCAGGATCATCGAGATCAGCAGCCCGGCAAGAGACAGGATGAGCATGGCCCACCAGAGCCCCTCGCGGCCCGAGGCCGAGGGGGTGGGTTGGCTGACGCCGCCGGTCTTGTCCATGTGACAGAGCAAACCCTTTACCACGAACTGCGACCAATGGAACGGTCAAGCCAGCAACGAGTAGCTTTCGGCGATCTCGTGCAGCGCACCCTCGGGGCGCAGGGTGCTGCGGTAAAGGTGAAAGTCACTCACAACGAAACGGCCGCCGTCGAACCCGGCATGCTCGGCCAGGAAGCGGTCGAGATCATGGCGTGGCCGGGTCGGAAAACGAGCCAGGGTCAGATGGGGCGAGAAACCCCGCTTGGCGGTTTCGAGGTCAGTTCCGAGCACGCCGTCGACCGCGTCCTTGAGCGCGCGCAGCGGCTCGGGTGGATCGAAGCCGAGCCACAAGACCCGCGCCGGCTTGCGCGCTCCGGCCGGCGGAAACACGCCGGTGCCTCGAAGCGCAAGCTCGAAGCGCGGCACGCGAACCGCGCGCAGGCGAGTCCGTATATCACCCAGCCGGTCTTCTGGCGTGTCGCCCAGAAAACGCAGGGTGATGTGCAACTGCTCGGGCCGCGTCCAGCGCGCGCCGCCTATGCCCTGACACAGATGCGCGATCGCGGGTCGAAGCTCTGCTGGCAGGTCCACCGCGATGAAGAGCCGTAGCATGGGGCTAGGCCTTGGCGATGGCTTCCCGCCAGCGAGACAGGATGCGGTCGCGCTCGCTGGCTGGCATGCGAGGATGGAAGATGGTCGCGCCGGAGTCTGTCGGGGGGTCGAGGTCCAGGCCCACACCCTCTGCTGCCAGGCGCGCAGCACCGAGTGCAGTCAGCTCGACCTGCGCAGGTCGTACGATGTCGGCGCCGAGTAGGTCCGCCTGGATCTGCATGAGCAGACTGTTGGCGGTTGCGCCACCGTCCACGCGCAAGCTGGTCAGCGAGCGCCCCGCGTCTTGTTCCATGGCATGGACCAGATCGACATTCTGTAGCGCCATGGCCTGCAAGGCTGCGCGCGCGATGTGGGCGGCCCGGGTGCCACGGGTAAGGCCAAGGATCGCGCCGCGCGCTTCGGAGCGCCAGTGGGGTGCGCCCAGCCCGGCCAGGGCAGGCACAATGGTCACGCCCCCGTCGTCGGGCACCGAGGCGGCCAGTCTCTCACTTTCGGCTGCCTGGGTGAGGATTCCCAGCCCGTCGCGCAGCCATTGGATGAGCGCGCCTGAGACAAAGGCACTTCCTTCGAGAGCGTAGGCAGTTTCCGTCGCGGTCTGCCATGCCACTGTGCCGAGAAGCCGATGGCGCGACAACACGGGCCGCGGACCCACGTTCATGAGAAGAAACGAGCCCGTGCCAAAGGTGCACTTGGCGTCGCCAGGCCGCAGGCACTGCTGGCCGAAAAGCGCGGCTTGCTGATCGCCCGCTGCCGCGGTCAGGGGAATGCCGTCGGGGATCCCTCTTGCACCGCGGGTGACCGCCAGCCGCCCCGAAGACGGACCCACCTTGGGCAGAAGCGCGGCCGGCACGCCGAAAATGCGACACATCTCCGGGCTCCATTGCAGACTTTCCAAGTCGAAAAGCGAGGTGCGCGAGGCATTGGTCACGTCGGTCAAATGGACCTGGCCGCCTGAAAGACGCCAAAGCAGGAAGCTGTCGACGGTGCCGAATGCAATCTCGCCTGCTTCGGCCCGGTGTCGCAGATCAGGGGTATTGTCCAGCAGCCAGGCAATCTTGCTGGCGGAAAAATACGGGTCGAGCAGCAGGCCGGTCCGCTGGCGGATGAGCGGCTCCAGGCCCTGCACGCGCAGCCGATCACAAATATCGGCTGTGCGCCGGTCCTGCCAGACGATCGCCGGCGCCACTGGCCTGCCCGTCGCACGATCCCACAGCACGGTGGTCTCACGCTGGTTGGTGATGCCAATGGCCGCAATCTCGACTGGCCCCGCCTGGGCATGCGCCTGCGCAAAGGCGGTCAACACCGACTGCCAGATCGCCTCGGGGTCGTGTTCCACCTGCCCGGGCTGCGGAAAGCTCTGCGGGATCTCGCAATACCCGCGACCCAGGATCGCAAGCTGCTGGTCGAGCACCAGCACGGTGGTTCCGGTGGTGCCCTGGTCGATGCCCACGATGACGGGACGGCGGTTCATGAATCGGATTATCAATCAAAAGGCGGTGGAACCTAGCGGAAATACACGGGTTCGTGATATGATGAGATTTCGCCCATCGCCTCATGTCATGCAACGGCCACACTTCTGAGGTCCCATGCGGCGCGTGCTAGTGGTGGATGACGAAGAGAACCTTCGTCACATGCTGCAGACGCTGCTCAAGCGGGAAGGCTATGAGCCGGTGGGCGTGCCTTCGGTCGACAGCGCCCTGCGCGAACTGGGGAATCTGCCCTACGACATCATCATCACTGACCTGCGCATGCCAGGCCGTAGCGGCATGGAGCTCGTGGATGAGGTTCGCCGACGCAATCTGGATGCAACCGTCGTCGTAATGACCGCTTTTGGCAGCAAGGACGTGGCCATCGAAGCCATGAAGCGCGGAGCGTACGATTATCTGTCCAAGCCTTTCGAGGCGGACGAGCTGATCCTGCTTCTGCGCAAGGCCGAGGAGCGCGAACGGCTCTTTCGCGAAAACCAGACGCTGGCGCGCCAGGTCCGTTCGGCCGGGGTGGAGCCCGAAGGCGGCTTCGGCGATTTCGTCGCGCGCAGCCCGCAGATGCTCGAGCTGTTCCGCACGGTGCGCAAGATCGCGGAATTCAAGACCACCGTGCTCATCGACGGTGAATCGGGCACCGGCAAGGAGCTGGTGGCGCGCGCCATCCATAGCAGCTCACCGCGCGCCCGCGAGGCCTTCATCGCGGTCAACTGCGGCGCCATCCCGGTCAATTTGCTCGAATCCGAGCTGTTCGGTCATCGCAAGGGTGCATTCACCGACGCCAACCGAGATCGCAAGGGTCTGTTCGAAGAGGCCTCGGGCGGAACCCTTTTCCTCGACGAGATTGGAGAATTGCCGCTCAACCTGCAGGTCAAGTTGTTGCGCGTGCTGCAGGAGGGCGAGATCCGTCGCCTAGGCGACAGCCAAGACATCAAGGTCGATGTCCGCGTGGTGGCCGCCACTGCACGCGACCTGGCCGAGGAGGTCAGGCGGGGCGCCTTCCGCGAGGACCTGTACTACCGGCTGAACGTCTTCGCCTTGCATCTGCCGGCGCTGCGCAACCGGCGCGAGGACATCCCGCTGCTGGTAGAGCACTTCCTCCACCGCATGAAAGCCCGCATGGGCCTTTCCATCTCAGGGGTTACGGCCGAGGCTTTGCGGATTCTCACGGCGTACGACTGGCCGGGAAACGTCCGGGAGTTGGAGAACACGGTGGAGCGCGCCGTCGTGCTGGCCGAGGGTCCTGAGATCGACGTTGATTCTCTGCCGGAGCGGCTTCGCATTGCTGGCTCCCCGACGCCTTCGGCCCAGGCAGCGACAGATGACGGCGATCTGTCGATCAAGCGAGCTTCGCGGCGTTCTGAGGAGGCGCTCATCCGCCGTGCCCTGGAGCGCACCAAGGGCAATCGGACGAGAGCGTCGGAACTCCTGGAGATCAGTCACCGGGCTCTCCTCTATAAGATTAGGGAGTACGGAATCGCCAGCGCGCGGGATACGCGAGACGTCGACGCATGCGGAAATAGGGGTGAGCAAACCCCCACTCCGGTCACGCCGATACCGGCCGGCTCAACTTGGAAGGCGAAGTGAACGATAGGAATAGGATGGAGGTTGGTTTTTTGACCTTTTTCGCAGATGCCCCACCATGTAGGGAAATGAAGGCCGTCACTCGGAGACGCCAGCGATGCCGAAGAATTGCATAGGACTCGACATAGGTTCGAGCTCCGTGAAGGTCGTCCAGCTCAGGGAGACCTCCAAGGGCCTTCAGCTGGTGAACTTCGGTTTCGAGCCGCTGCCGGCGCAGACCATCGTCGACGGCGCGATCATGAACCAGACCGCCGTGGTCGAGGCCATCAAGACTTTGCGCGACAACCTCGGGATCAAAGGCAAAGAGGTGGCCACAGCCATTTCCGGACACTCCGTCATCATCAAGAAAATCAAAGTTCCGCCCATGACACCCGAGGAATTGGAGGAGCAGATTCCTTGGGAAGCCGAGCACCACATCCCCTTTTCCAAGGACGACGTGGAGATTGATCACCAGTTGGTGGGTAGCGAGGGCGGCGCTGGGGGCCAGATGGAGCTCTTGCTGGTGGCGGCCAAGAAGGAAGTCGTCTCCGACTACAGCATGGTCATTCGCGAGGCCAAGCTGCAGCCCGTGATCATGGATGTGGCCGCCTTCACCATCCAGAATGCCTACGAGGCCAACTACACGGTTGTTCCCGAGGAGGCGGTAGCGGTGATCAACGTCGGCGCCACCCTGTGCAACATCAACATCGTGGCCGGCGGAACCAGCGCATTCACCCGCGACGTGACCGTGGGCGGAAACGCTTTCACCGAGGAGATTCAGAAGCGCCTCAATGTCAGCCAAGAGGAAGCCGAGGCGTGGAAAATCGGCTCTGCGGGCGAGGGTGTCAGTGAGGTGGTCCCGCAGGAGGTGGAGGCGGTCATCGCCTCGGTTGCGGACAGCGTGGCCGGCAAGTTTCAACGCTCGCTCGACTTCTACCTGGCGGCCAGCAGCGACGCGCACATCACAAGGATTTACCTGTGCGGTGGCTCGGCCAAGGTACCAGCTTTGCAGCGCGCGTTGGAGGAGAAGTCGCGGACTGCGGTGGAAGTAATGGATCCCTTCCGCAAAATCGCGGTGGACGAACACAAGTTTGATATGGCTTTCATTCAGCAACACGCGGCTGAGGCCGCGGTGGCGGTGGGCCTGGCTTTGCGTCGCCCGGGGGACAAGCAGTGATTCGCATCAACCTGCTTCCCATCAGGAAGGTCAAGCGGGCCGAGGCCAGCCAGCGGCAATTCCTCTACATGGGTATAGCCGTCCTGGCCACCGTGGGCGGGGTTGTCTTCTTGCATTTGGAGGCGGACAGCGAGCTTGAGGGCATCAAGCGCAGGAATACCATTCTCGCGGCGGAAGTGGCCCGCCTGAAGCAGGAAATCGGCGACTATGACAAGGTCCGTGCCCAGCGCGAAGAGTTGCTCAGGCAGCGGAAGACCATTCAGGCGCTGGATGCAGGGCGGACCGGACCGGTCTACCTGCTGCGCGAAATGTCCGAGATCCTGAGCCCAGGCAAGGGGCCAACTTTCGACCGGGTCACCTACGAAGAGACACTGCGGCGCGACCCCAACGCCGGGTTCAACGCAAGTTGGGATCCGCGCCGTGTGTGGATGGAGGCATATTCCGAGGACCAGAAACACGTGAGGATGCGAGGTGCGGCCAAGTCGAACGAAGACGTGGCGGAATTCCTCAAACGACTCAACTCATCGGTGTTTTTCAGCGACGTGAACCTGGACTCGACCTCGCAGGTGGCGGGGCGCACGATCAAGTTCGTCACTTTCGGCCTTTCAGCCAACGTGATCTACTGACATGAACGAAATCCTGCGGAAACTGCTGCGACTCAAGACCCCGGTGAAGGCAGGCATCACGGCGGGTGTCATCGTGCTGATCGTGGTGGTCTACTACATGTTGTTCTACATGGATTTGCAGGATCAGATTAAGGCGGGCGAAGTCCAGCAACGCAACCTCGTCGCCGAGAAGGAAAACTACGAAAAGCGCAAGAAGGAATATCTGGCCTACCGGAACGAGCTGACGCAATTGCAGCAGGAGCAACGCGATCTGCTCAAAGCCTTGCCCAAGCGGGCAGAGATTCCCACATTCCTTTCCAGCATCCAGGAACAGGCGGAGCTTGCGGGCTTGGAGGTTCTCAATCTGGCCATCGAGTCGGAAGCACCCGGGGAGTTGTATGTGCGCATCCCAGTCCGCATCGAGATCCGCGGCAGCTATCACACCATCACCAAGTTCTTCAAGAACGTCGCCGATCTCCCCCGTATCGTGAACGTGGAGAACCTGGCCTTGAGCATGGAGAGGGCCGGTGACGAATCGGGCTCACCCCGGCTGCGCGCCAAGTT